>JAYRTJ010000013.1:0-50053 GCA_041919675.1 Rhodospirillaceae bacterium
CCGAGCCCCATTGCTCGCGCTGCTCGTTGCCCGGCGAATTGCTCATGCCGCCCCAATAGGGCTGCTCGGCCACCGTCATGTCGTAGTCGAACTCGTTCAGGCGGTTGAGGTATTGCGTCGGATCGACACTGAGGAGTGCGAGCGCGAGCGCGGCCCCCGCCGCGCGCATCACTTTGTGCCTGCCGCCGCGGCCTTCGGATCCATCCACCAGCTTTCGATGATGCTTTCACCCGGCGCCGGAAGACCCAAGAGGGGGAACTTCTCGGGATGCTGCAGCTTCGCCCAGTAAGCGTAACGCTCGTTCTGCGAATTATAGTGCAGCAGGGTGTAGTGATTCCATTGCAGCACGCGGTCGAGCGCTTTCGTCGCCGTCACCAGGCTCGGGCGGTCGGTCGCGTTCATGATGGTGTTGATCAGCGAGTCCACCGCCGGGTCTTTCACACCGGCGAGGTTGCGGCTGCCTTTGCGGTCGGCCGCAGCGGTGCCCCAGAACTCAAGCTGTTCGTTGCCGGGGCTGAGCGAGTTGTTCACACCGCCGGTGACGACATCATAGTCAAACTCGTTCAGGCGGTTGATGTACTGACTGGTGTCCACCACGCGAATGGTGCCCTTTATGCCTAAGCGTTCCAGGTTCTGGAACCACGGCAGCACGATGCGGTCCAGGCTTTCCTGAATCAGCAGCACTTCAAACGTGAAGGGCTCGCCGGTCTTGGCGTTCACGAGTGAGCCGCCTTTATTCACCCAGCCCGCTTGCTGAAGCAGATCGCGCGCTTTCAAAAGGTTCTCGCGCGGCGCGCCGGTGCCTTGCGTGACCGGTTGTTTGTATTCCTGCGTGAACACTTCCGCCGGGATCTTGTCGCGCAACGGTTCCAAGAGCTTCAGTTCGTCCGCGCTCGGCAATCCTTTGGCTTCCATCTCCGAGCGCTGCCAGTAGCTGCGCACGCGTGTGTACTGATTGTAGAAGATGGTCTTGTTCAGGGATTCGAAGTCGAACGCGAGGTTCATGGCCTCGCGTACCCGCCGGTCGGCGAACTTCGCGCGGCGCAGGTTCATCGTGAAACCTTGCGCATCCATGGGTGACGCGGAGGTGACTTCCAGGCGCTTCACGCGGCCATCCTTCAGCGCCGGGAAGTCATAACCCGTCGCCCAGCGCAGGGCCGTGCGTTCGTTGCGGAAGTCGTAGCCGCCGGTCTTGAAGCTCTCGAATAAAACCGTATCGTCGCGGAAATATTCGTAACGGATGCGGTCGAAGTTATAGAGGCCCTTCATGATGGGCAGGTCTTTGGCCCAATACTTCTCGTTGCGCTTATAGGTGATGAAGCGGCCCACTTCGAAGGTGTCGATCATGTAGGGGCCGCTGCCCAGCGGCACTTGCAGCGTCGTGGCTTCGAAGTCACGCTTTTCCCAATAGGCCTTCGGCAGCACCGGGAGCTGGCCGATGATGGAGGCCAGCTCGTTGTTCTCTTTGTTCTTGAAGGTGAAGCGCACGGTGCGCGGGTCACGCGCTTCGGCTTTCTCGATCTCGCTGTAGTACACGCGGTAGAACGGAACGCCCTTGGTCAGCAGTGTCTGAAAGCTGAACACCACGTCGGCGGCGGTCATCGGTGTGCCGTCCGAGAAGAGCGCTTCCTTGCGCAGCTTGAATTCCGCCCAGCTGTTGTCGGGGGCGACTTCGATGGTTTCGCACACCAGGCAGTAGCTGCCCGACGGTTCATCGAGGCCGCTGGTCATCAGCGTGTCGTACATCAGGCCGACGCCGCGCGCCGAGCTGCCTTTCAGCGTGAAGGGATTGAAGGTGTCGAAGGTCGCGTCATTCGCGTTCGACAGCGTGAGCGTGCCGCCCTTGGGCGCGTTCACGTTCACATATCCAAATGGTTGATTGGCGCCGTACTTGGGTTCGCCGTGGATGGCGATGCCGTGCACCGGTTTGCCGCGCACCACGGCGCTGGCGGGCGTTACGGCGCAGACGATCGCCGCCGCACCCAGGATTGCAAGCATACGGCTCATCTTTCGATCCTCCTCGAAAAGCGTCGCGCGCTGAAATTAGCCTTGCAGGGCTGCGAGCGCCGCCGCGTGAAGTGCGGCGTCGCCGCTGGCCAGCACTTGGCCGTGGACGGTCGTTTCCGACTCTAGGGCCAACGCGGCCCCATTCCAATCGGTGATGCAGGCGCCGGCGCCTTCCAGCACGGGCACGACGGCGGCGTAATCGTGTAACTTGAGCCCGGCTTCGCAGGCGAGGTCCGTCCAGCCCGACGCGACCATCGCGTAGTGATAGCAGTCGGTTCCGCCGTAACGGGTTTGCCGCACCGCCGCTGACAGACGGTCGAAGGCGCTTTTCTCCACCGGCGAGAAGGCCGAGGCGGACGTTGTGTAAACGGCGGCGTTCGCGAGCGCTGTGCCGGCGCGGGGCCTGGCCGGTGCGCCGTTCAAGGTCGTCGGCACGTCGCGCCCGCCCAGCCAGCGCTCTTTCAGCGCCGGATGATTGATGCAGCCCAGATAGGGCTCGGTGTTTGTAACTGTGCGGCGCCAAAGGCCGATCAACGTGCCGAACAGCGGTACGCCGTTGATGAAGGATTTGGTGCCGTCGATGGGATCGAGGATCCACAGCCACTCGGCGTCCTCGCGTTCGCGGCCGTGTTCCTCGCCGATGATGCCGTGATCGGGGAAGGCTTTTGCGATGAGTTCGCGCATGGCCGCTTCGCTGTCCCGGTCGGCGATGGTCACCGGAGTCGTATCGGATTTGGCGTCGACCGCGACATTGTTGCGGAAGTGCGAAAGCACAATCGCCCCGCTGGTGTCAGCGAGGCGATGAAAAAGGGCGACGCAGGTTTTTGTGAACCCGGCGTCGCCCATATTTTTCGCGAGAGCTATAGCGCGCTTACTTCGCGGGAGCGGCTTCAGCCGGCGCTGTTTCGGCCGGCGCGGCTTCCGCCGCGGCCGCCGGGGCTTCGGCCGGAACTTCCGGAAGCGGCGGCGCGGACGGCGAAACGCTCATCAGGAACTTGATCGCCGCGGCGCGTTCGTCGTGCTTCTTCAGGCCGGCGAAGCTCATCGAACCCTTCGGCGCCAGATGTTTCGGGTTTTCCAGGTAGTCGTCGAGCTTCTCGTACGACCAGTCACCGCCGACCGCCTTGAGCGACTCGGTGAAGTTGAAGCCGGCCAGGGCGCCGACCGGGCGGCCCACGACGCCATGCAGGTTCGGGCCGGTCATCGGCTTCGCGCCTTCTTCGACCGAGTGGCACGACTGGCACTTGCGGAACACGGCCGCGCCGTTGTCCACGGTGGCGACCGCGATCAGCGGAATGATGTTCGGACGGGCGGTTTCCGCCGGGCCGGCGGCGGCGGTCTGCACTTCCGGCACTTCCACCGGATAGCCAAATTTCTCAACCGTCTCATGCTCAGGCATGATCAGGCCGCCAATGATGTTCACACCCAGCACGGCCAGGAAAGCCAGCCAGAAGGCGCTTACGACGGCCTGGAACGTCCGGTTATCGAGAAAGCTCATTTACAGGTCCCCACGGGTCATAATTCGCGCTCTGAATAATCGGTCTAAGGCCAAATCTCAATACGAATCAACGCCCCAGGCGAGGGTTTGGCGGAGGAGGCGCCGGGCCCGAAAGGGGGCATAACCTCTTGGAACAAGGGCCTTAGTCCTGTTATGTGTCCGGCCCGGCACATGCCCGCCGCCGCCTTCCAGCTGTAACCAGGACGCCAGACCCACCATGCCGGCTCTTATTGTCATCCCGGCGCGCCTCAGCGCCACCCGCCTGCCCAATAAACCCCTCGCCATGATCGCGGACGCCCCCATGATCGTCCATGTGTGGCGCCGGGCCGTCCAGGCGAACGCCGGACCGGTCATCGTGGCCTGCGGCGACCAGGCCATCGCCGACACCATCAAGGCCGCCGGCGGGGAGGCCGTCATGACCGACCCGGCGCTGCCGTCGGGGAGCGACCGCGTCCACGCCGCCGCCGAAATCTACGATCCGCAAGGCAAGTTCGACGTGGTCGTGAACGTGCAGGGCGACCTGCCGACCCTCGAGCCCAAACTCGTGGCCGCTTCCGTGACCCCGCTTGCCAATCCCGCGATCGATATCGCGACCGTCGTCGCGCGCATCACGGTCGAGGAAGAACTCACCGATACCGCCGTGGTCAAAGCCGCGCTGTCGCTCGAGCCGGGCGCCACCACGGGCCCTGCGCTTTATTTCAGCCGCAACCTGATTCCGTCGGGTCCGGGCGATCATTATCACCACATCGGCATCTATGCGTTCCGCCGCGCGGCGCTGCGCAAGTTCGTCACCCTGAAGCCGACGATCCTCGAAGTGCGCGAGCGCCTCGAACAGCTGCGCGCCATCGAGAACGGCATGCGCATGGCCGCCGCGCTGGTGGACACGATTCCGCTCGGCGTCGATACGCCGGCGGATCTCGAACGCGCCCGCCGTCTTCTCGGCGCATAACGATGCCCGCGAAGCCCGCTAAAAAAGCGGCGAACAACCTCATCGCCTTCCAAGGCATGCTGGGCGCCTACTCGCATCTCGCGTGCAAGGCCATGTTCCCGCGCATGGATGTGCTGCCCTGCGGTCAGTTCGAAGACGCTTTCGCCGCCGTCGAGAAGGGGCGCGCGCGTTACGCCATGATCCCGGTCGACAATTCGGTGGCGGGGCGCGTCGCCGACAATCACCGCCTGCTGCCGACCTCCGGCCTGCACATCGTCGGCGAACATTTCGAGCGCGTGAACCATCACCTGCTTGCCGTGCCCGGCGCAAGCCTCAAGACGGTGAAGACGGTCTACAGCCATGTGCATGCGCTCGGCCAATGCCGCAAGTTCATGCGCGCGAAGAAGCTTAACCCCGTCGTCGCCGCCGACACCGCCGGCGCGGCGCGCGATATCGCCGATCTCGACGACCGCGGCGTGGCCGCGATCGCCTCCAAGCTCGCGGGCGAGATCTACGGCCTCAAATCGCTGGCCTCGAACATCGAGGACGCCGACCACAACACCACGCGCTTTCTGGTGATGGCGCGCGAGCCGCAGCATGTGCGCCCGAAGCCCGGCGTGAAATATGTGACCACCTTGGTGTTCCGCGTGCGCAACGTGCCCGCCGCGCTCTACAAGGCGCTCGCCGGTTTCGCCACCAACGGCGTCAACATGACCAAGCTGGAAAGCTACATGGTGGACGGCCACTTCTCCGCGACGCAGTTCTACACCGACGTCGACGGCCATCCGAAGGACCGCGCGCTTGCGCTCGCGCTCGAGGAGCTGCGCTTCTTCTCGAAGGAAGTGAAGATCCTCGGCGCCTATCCGGCGCACGGATTCCGGTCCGAGTAATCAGGTCTCATCCCGCCAGCCTTCAATCAGCCAGCGCGAGATCGATGAACGGTGCGGCAGCAGCAATGTGCCCGGCCCGCTTTCGGCCGCGCGCACTTCGTCCTTCGTGAACCAGCGGCAGTCCTCAAGTTCGTCCGAGTCGCGCCGGATCTCCGTCGATAGCGCTTCGCCGCGAAAACCAAGCATGAGCGACGACGGGAACGGCCAGGGCTGCGAGGCCATGTAGCGCACTGCGCCGACGACAACGCCCGTCTCCTCCGCCGCCTCGCGCCGCACCGCGTGCTCGATGCTTTCACCCGGCTCGACAAAACCGGCGATGGTCGAGAATTGTCCCGGCCGCCATTCAGCCTTGCGGCCGAGCAGGCACGTGTCGCCCTGCGTGATCAGCATGATCACCGCCGGATCGGTGCGCGGAAAGCTGCGGTATCCGCACGCGCCGCAGGTCCGGCTGTGTCCGGACTCTGTCGACACCGTCTTTGCGCCGCAGCGGCTGCAATGCGGGTGATTCTGGTGCCAAATCGCCATCGCGCGCGCGTAGACGAGCCGCGAGGCAAGCGCCTGCTCGGTGTCGGCCCATATTTCGCGAAGGCCGGCAAAGCTCGCCGCTCCGACGGCCGGCGGCCCTTCGTCGGACGCGAACGCCAACGCGAACCAGGGCGTCTCGCAGGCGAGACCGAGGAAGATTACCGTGGCGGCGTGCGTAGCGGCATGATTGAGAATTTCGGGACCAAACGAGATGGCGCGCTGATGCTCATCGACCGCGTGGGTCTCCTTCCACACGGCCAGGAACCGCGCCCTTGCGTTCATCGTGAGCGCCCGCACGTCGTCGTCCCTGCCGCGCAGCAGTTCGGCGCGTTCGAGCGGAGCGTGTGTGTACGGCAACTGGGTCATGTCACGACCGGTGATAGGGATGCCCGGCGAGAATGCTCTGCGCCCGGTACACCTGTTCGGCCAGCAGGACGCGCACCAGCATGTGCGGCCAGGTCAGGGCGCCGAAGGACAGGACAAAGTCGGCCTTCTTGCGCACGGTTTCATCCAAGCCGTCGGCGCCGCCGATGACGAAGGCGACCGTGCGTACGCCGTCGTCGCGCCAGCGCCCGAGACGCGCGGCGAAAGCCGCGCTGGTCTCGGTGCGGCCGCGCTCGTCCAAAGCGACGAGGCGCGCACCCGGAGGAATCGCGGCCAGCAGCGCTTCGCCCTCACGGGCCTTGCGCACGTCGACCGCCAGGTCTTTCTTGATCTCGATTTCTTTCAGGTCCACGCGCCACGGCAGGCGCGCGATGTAGGCGTCGTAAAGGTCGCGTTCGGGACCGGCCTTTGCTTTGGCCACGGCGGCGATGACGATGTGAAGCGGCCCCGGGCTCAGGCGCGTTTCGCCGGTTTTTTCGGCGGCGGGGCCGAGGGCGCCGCCGAGGACCAGATGCGCTCGATCTGATAGAAGGCACGCACCTCCGGACGGAACAGGTGAACGACCACGTCACCGGCGTCGAGCAGCACCCAATCGCCGTGTTTTTCGCCTTCGGTCTGCGCCTTCACGCCGATCTCGCGCAGCTCCTGCACAAGATGTTCGGCCATGGCGGACACCTGACGCGCGGACGTGCCCGACGCGACGACCATGCGGTCGGCGATGCTAGTTTTTCCGACGAGATCGATGGTGAGGATATCCTGCGCCTTGTCGTCATCGAGCGAGGTCAGGATCGCGCCGAGCATGGTGTCCAGATCGGGAGCGGCTTGGGTCTTGGGGATGGTCGTCTCCTTAGTGTTTCTGCGCGTGACGGATCGCGGTTGCCGAGGCCGGATGGCGCCGCATGGCGATATACGTCCAAACGGGAACTTCACGATGCCACACCGTGGCCGCCCGGCCCACGCGGGCAGGTCCGAACCGCTTCGCGGCCGCGCCGGCCAAAGCGCCATAAGAATACGGACTACGGTCAAAGACCGCAACGCGTACGGTCTTGAAAATCCGCGTCCAGCGCCACCAGTGTGGCATTTGTGCCAGATTGTCCGCGCCCATCAGCCAGACGAAGCGCAGCTTTCTAAATCGGGTCGTGAGCGCGCCAAGGGTGCGCGCAGTGCGCGTCGTGCCCAGGCGGCGCTCCAGGTCCGTGACGATGATACGCCGGTCCGCCGCCGTCTTGCGCGCGCCCGCCAATCGTTGGGCCAGGGGCGCCATGTCGGCCATGCCCTTCAGCGGATTCTGCGGACTGACCAGCCACCACACTTCATCGAGTCTCAGGCGCTTCAAGGCCTCGCGGCTGAGATGCAGATGTCCCTCGTGCGCGGGATTGAACGAGCCCCCGAGAAGACCGACGCGCCCCTGGCGGCGGTCTCCGAACATGGGGATCTCACGACCTGACCCGGCCGTCATTGCGCACCCTCTCACCCTCACCCTCACCCTAGCCCTCTCCCCGCGAGGGAGAGAGGGTGCTGCGCGGAGCGAAGCGGTGAGGGGGCCGATCAGTAATACGCATGCGCCTACGACCGGACCTGACCGTCGCCGCGTACTTTGTATTTGAAGGTGGTGAGTTGCTCGACGCCGACGGGACCGCGCGCATGCATCTTGCCGGTCGCGATGCCGATCTCGGCGCCCATCCCGAACTCGCCGCCGTCGGCGAACTGGGTCGAGGCGTTATGCATGACGATGGCGCTGTCGAGCCCGTCCATGAACCGCTCGGCCGCGCTTTGATCCTCGGTGATGATCGCTTCGGTGTGTTCCGAACCGTGCGCGACGATATGGGCGAGGGCGCCGTCGATATCCTTCACCGTTTTCACCGACAAGATCGCGTCCAGGTACTCGGTATCCCAGTCCTCGGCGTTCGCGGCTTTCACGCGCGCGTCGAGCTTTTGAACATTTTCATCGCCGCGCAGCTCGCAGCCGGCTTTCGCAAGGTCGTCGAGGATCGGCGGCAGGATGCTGGCCGCAACCGCTTCGTCCACCAGAAGCGTTTCCGTCGCCCCGCAAATACCTGTGCGGCGCATCTTGGCGTTCAGCACGATCCGCCGCGCCTTCGCCGGATCGGCCTTCGCATGGATGTAGGTGTGACACAGGCCGGTCAGGTGCTGGAACGTCGGCACGCGGCTATCGCGCATCACGCGGTCCACCAGCGACTGGCCGCCGCGCGGCACGATGACGTCGATATACTTGGTCATGGTCAACATCTCGCCGACCGCCGCGCGGTCCGTGGTCGGCACCATCTGGATGGCGGCGGGCGGAATGTTCGCCGCGCGCAGTCCTTCCTGCAGGCATTTCAGAATGGCCTGCGAGGAATGGAAGCTCTCGGACCCGCCGCGCAGGATGCAGGCATTGCCGGCCTTCAAGCACAGCCCGCCGGCATCCGCCGTCACGTTCGGACGCGACTCATAAATAATGCCGATCACGCCGAGCGGCGTTCGCACGCGCTGGATCACCAGCCCATTGGGCCGTGTCCATTCGGCCATCACCTGGCCGACAGGATCGGCCAGTTCGGCGATCGCTTCCAAATCTTTCGCCATGGCGGAAATGCGGGAGTCGTTCAGCTCCAGGCGGTCCATCAGGGCCGGCGTCAGGTTTTTCGCGCGCGCCGCCGCCATGTCCTTGGCGTTCTCGGTTTTGATGGCCTCGGCATTCGCGCGAATCGCTGCGGCCGCGGCGCGCAGCGCCTTGTTCCTGTCGGCAGCGGAGGTCTTCGCCAATGCGCGGCCGCCGGCGCGCGCGCCGCGGCCGATCTCGCTCATCAGCTCCGCGATTTCGCTCCGAGCTTGTCCGTCCATCCCGACTCTCTTTTAGAAACCAACGACCAGGTCGTCGCGGTGGATCACTTCGCTGCGTCCGCGATAACCCAGGATCTTCTCGATATCTTCCGACTTGTGGCCCTTGATCATGCGCATGTCGTTGGCGGCGTAAGCCGACAAGCCTTTGCCGACGATCTGACCGTCCTTGGTGCGCACCTCGATGGCGTCGCCGCGTTCGAACTCGCCGGCGATTTCGGTCACGCCCGCGGGCAAGAGGCTCTTGCCGCTTTTCAAGGCGGCGGCGGCGCCGTCGTCGACAATGATGGTGCCGCGCGTCTGCACGTTGCCCGCGATCCAGCGCTTGCGCGCCGTGCGCGGCTCCGAGCCCGGCACGAACCAGGTGCAGCGTCCGCCGTTCTCCAGCACCGTCATCGGGTTCATGGGTTTGCCCGGCGCGATCGCCATGCGGCAGCCCGCCGCCATGCAGATCTTCGCCGCCATGATCTTGGTCACCATGCCGCCGGAGCCCACGCCGGTGGTGGTCATACCCGCCATGCCTTCGATCTGTGGTGTGATTTCGCGCACTTCCGGCACCAGCACCGCGTCTTTGTTCAGGCGCGGATCGGCGGTGTAGAGCCCGTCGATGTCCGAAAGCAGCACCAACGTATCCGCGCTGATCATCTGCGCCACGCGCGCAGCCAGACGGTCGTTGTCGCCGAAACGGATTTCGGCGGTGGCGACGGAATCGTTCTCGTTGATGACGGGGATGGCGCGCAAGGTCAGCAAAGTGTCGAGGGTGTTGCGCGCGTTCAGGTAGCGGCGGCGGTTCTCGGTATCGTCAAGGGTGATCAGCACCTGGCCGACGGTGATCTTGTGGCGGTCGAGCGAGCTTTGATAGGCATGGGTCAGGCGCATTTGGCCCGTGGCCGCCGCGGCCTGCTTCTCCTCGAGGCGCAGCTTACGCCCGCGCATGCCAAGGGGACCGCGTCCAATTCCGATGGCGCCCGAGGTGACGATCACCACTTCCTGGCCGCGCGCATGGGCGCGCGCGATGTCGTCACACAGCGCATCAAGCCATTCCTGATGCAGCGCGCCGGTCTCTTCGTTGACCAGCAGCGCCGAGCCGATCTTCACGACCAGGCGCTTCGATGTGGTGACGAAGGAAGAACGATTCACGGACGCCAGCTCCCGTCGCCGGCATCCTCGTCGCTCTCGTCTTCATCGTCGATTGCCATGGGGTCGCGCGCTTTTTCGACAATCTTGGCCAGCGCGCGCAGCATCTCCTCGCGGCCTTCGCCGGAAACACCGGAGAGCAGTACCGGCTTTTTGCGGCTTGCCTTGGCGAGCGCGGCGCGTTTTTCCTCGCGCATCTCTTCGGTCAGCGCGTCGACCTTGTTCAGCGCCACGATCTCTTTCTTCTTGGCGAGACCGCCGCCGTAGGCTTTGAGCTCGCCGCGAATGGTCTTGTAGGCCGTCGCGACGTCTTCTTCCGTGCCGTCGATCAGGTGCAAGAGCACCGCGCAGCGTTCGATGTGACCCAGGAACCGGTCGCCGAGGCCCGCGCCTTCATGCGCGCCTTCAATGAGGCCTGGGATGTCCGCGATCACGAACTCCAGCTCGCCGACCTTCGCGACGCCCAGGTTGGGATGCAACGTCGTGAACGGATAGTCCGCGATCTTCGGACGCGCGCGCGTCACGGTGGCCAGGAACGTCGACTTGCCGGCGTTGGGCAAGCCGACGAGGCCGACGTCCGCGATCAGTTTCAGGCGCAGCCATACCCAGGCTTCGGGCGCGATCTGTCCCGGGTTCGCATAGTCGGGCGCCTGGTTCGACGGACCTTGAAAGTGCGCGTTGCCGAAACCGCCGTTGCCGCCGCGCAGCAAGGTGATGCGGTCGCCGTCTTTCGACAGGTCCGCCAGCACCGTCTCGCGGTCTTCCGACAGGATCTCGGTGCCCACCGGCACTTTCACGATCAGATCCGCGCCGTCCTTGCCGGTGCAGTTCTTGCCCATGCCGTTCTCGCCGCGCTCGGCCTTGAAGTGCTGGTGATAGCGAAAATCGATCAGCGTGTTCAGGTTGCGCGCGGCTTCGAAAATCACGTCGCCGCCGTCGCCGCCGTCACCGCCGTCGGGTCCGCCGAACTCGATGAACTTCTCGCGCCGGAAACCGATGCAGCCGTTTCCGCCGTCACCGGCTTTTATGTAGATTTTGGCTTGGTCCAGGAATTTCATGGCGCTCTTATACCTGTTTCGCCCGCCATGAGTCGCGGGTTAGCTCGAGTTCGACGCCCGGAAGTTGAGCCTTTCTGGCGAGGCAAGGATGCAAGCTCCGGCCGGTTTCCAGGAAACCGAGTTTCGCCAGGACACGTCCCGAGGCCTCGTTCTCCTCGAAGCGACGGGCACAAACGGCGGCGAAGCCCAGCCAGCCGAATCCGAACGCGAGTATCGCCCGCGCCGCTTCGGTCGCATAGCCGAAGCCCCAGTAGGACACGGCAATCCAATACCCGAGCTCGATCCGCCCGCGGCCGGGGTCTTTGCCGAGGCTGATGCACCCGATGAGCCGGTTGTGCAGCGTTATGGCGAACGGAAAGTCGTCACCGTTCGCGCGCGCGTCGTCGTGTTTTGTGATCCAGTCATCGGTCAGTCCGGCGGGCAGGGGAAACGGCACGCTCGCCAGCATGCGCGCCACCGCCCACGCGCCGCACAATTCTCCGGTCCGCTGTGCGTCGGCTTTGCTGAACGGGCGCAAGGAAAGGCGCGGCGTACGGATGTTCAGATCGATCATGAGCTTTTCCCCAAAAGCAAAAAAGGAGACGGTTTCCCGTCTCCTTTTTGTCTCGAATCGCCGCCGGCGGATGCCGACGGGATGCATCTGCTTGCGTTAGCTCGCCTTGGCTGCCGGCTTCGGCAGAACGGACACGAACACGCGGCCATTGGCGCCGGTCTTGAAAGCGACGTTGCCGTCCTTCAGCGCGAAGATGGTGTAATCCTTGCCGAGGCCGACGTTCTTGCCCGGGTGCCACTTGGTGCCGCGCTGACGCACGAGGATGTTGCCGGCGAGCACTTCTTCACCGCCGAACTTCTTCACGCCAAGGCGTTTGCCAATTGTGTCGCGGCCGTTCGAGGACGAGCCGCCGGATTTCTTATGTGCCATTGCCTAAACTCCTAATTCGTAACGAGCCTAAATTTAGGCTTCAGCCTTCTTTGCAGCGGTCTTCTTGGCGGCGGCCTTCTTGGCCGGCTTCGCTTCACCTTCAGCGGCGTCCGCCTTCGGAGCGGCTTTCTTCGCGGCCTTCGGCGCAGCGGCTTTCTTCTCTTTCGCGGCGGCCGGGGTGGCCGTCACGGCAAGACCGAGACCCATGTCGGTGATCTTCACCAGGGTCAGGTTCTGACGGTGGCCGGTGCGGCGGCGATAGTGCTTACGGCGGCGCTTCTTGAAGATGATCTTCTTCTCATCGCGGAACTGACGCACGACCACGGCGGCGACTTTGGCGTCGGCAACTGCGGGAGCGCCGATCTTGTCGCCCAGGGCGAGAACGTTGTCGAACACCACGGTGGCGCCGGCGTCGGCGTCCAACTTTTCCACGGCGATGACGTCGTCTTTCGTGACGCGATACTGTTTGCCGCCCGTCTTGATTACTGCGAACATGGTCGAACCTTAAGCCAAACGAAAAGGGCGGCCTTCGAATCCGCAAGGGATGAAAGGGTCCGCGCCGGAAGCGGGGTGAATATACCGCGAGGACTGCCAAGTCAATGGCGATAGGCCGTTATATAAGGACGGCCGCGCGGTTTTTTAGGGACTCATTTGTTAATAATTAACAATGAGTTAGGGGATATGGTTAACCTTGTTCCGCAGGCGATTTTGAAGCCGGAAACCCCGCGCCGCGCCGCTTTGCCGCTCCTGAACCCCTGGACTTAGCCCATGGAAGGCTCCGGAACTCCCGAGTCTCACGCCTTGTCCCGGGAATCGCTCGGTCCGCCGCCCGACCGGCTGTCCCCGAAGACCATCGAACGGCTCACCGGCGCCGCCCAGCTGCTGCGGAAAGCCGAAAAGCCCGTCCGAGTCCTCCGGGCCGTCGCCTGGGGTCCGGAGGTTGCCGAACGCTTCTTCGCCTCCGGCGCCAAGGAGCTTCCCCGGGTCGATTACACCCCGCTCGACGCCGCGCCGGTCCATGAGATTCTCGCCGGCGCGCGCGCGCTCATCGACGGCGACGGTCCGGTGCAACTGTGGCTGAGACGCTGCGCCGACGTCATCGCGGTCGCCGCCGATATGCTGGCGGGCATCGGCACCAAACAGTTTCACGTCAAGTCGGTGCAGCTCTACGGTTCGCCGCAAGCCGATCTTCTGCAATGCAATGTGCGGCCGCTCGATCTCGCCCGCATGCTCGATTACGTGCTCGGCTCTTTTCATAATCTCGAGATCAATCTCGACGCCAAGGATGCGCACACGCTGACCGCCGCGCAGCTCGGCGGACGCATGAGCGCGATTCTCGGCCGCCACTTCGGCGACCAGGCGCCGAAGATCGAAATCGTCGATCACCTTTCATCGAACGCACTGGCGGGCGCGCGCTATATCCGCTTGCGTAAAGACGCTTCGTTCTCCGACCGCGATGTGTCGCAACTCGTGCAACACGAAGCTTTTGTGCATATCGCGACGTCCTTGAACGGCGCGGCGCAAAACGCGTTTCCGTTCCTCGCCGCCGGTCATCCCGGCACGACGCGGACCCAGGAAGGTCTCGCCGTTTTTGCCGAACTGATCTCCGGCGCCATGGATCCCTCGCGTATGCTGCGCCTTGCCGACCGCGTGCTCGCGATTCAAATGGCGATGGACGGCGCCGACTTCCTCGAGCTCTATCGATTTTTCGGCGGCCGCACACATGACGAATTCAGCGCCTTTGAAAACGCGCGCCGCATCGTGCGCGGCGGCATGGTGGAAGGCGGTGCGCCCTTCACGAAAGATTCGGTCTATCTCGAGGGCCTTGTGCGCGTGCACAACTTCCTGCGCATCGCTGTGCAGGAAACGCGCGTGGACACCATCCGCCTCCTGTTCGCCGGCAAGATGGACATCGAGGACATGCCCGCCATCACCACCTTGGCCGCCCATGGATTATGTGTGTTCCCGCAGTTCCTGCCGCCCTGGGCGCGGGATTTGCGGTTCCTGGTCTCCTACATCGCCTACTCGGCCTTCCTGAATCGCATGAACCTTGAGCGGGTCCGGGACCATTACCGCGACCTTCTGGCCCGCTGCGCCCCGCCTGTGAATGGGCTCCTGAACGGCCAAGGGGCTGAAGTCCCGGCCAAAACCGGCGAAAATTCAGTCGGTTAAAGACTGTTCCGCGTTCGCACCGCGCTGTTGCGGTGGGGGCTGTCTTCGGTTAGTTTCCGCCCCTGCCAAAAACGGCCGCGCGCTCACTTGGTATATATAGAGTGTGCCTTCGCGGAGAGGTGCCAGAGTGGCCGATTGGGCTGGTCTCGAAAACCAGTGAGCCCGCAAGGGTTCCGTGAGTTCGAATCTCACCCTCTCCGCCATTTCTACCAAGTAAAACAATTCATTCCCCTGAAATAGGCGGGGAATGGGCCCCGCATGGGGGCTTTTGCGCGAACTTGAATTCTCCGCCGGCGGTGGCGCCGGAGAATTTGGCGATACTGTATTCCTTACTCTCCGCAGTCGTTTGGCGCAGTTCCCCGCTCTCCACAACTGAGCGCCTAACCATGTCGAAAAGCTTGCCCACTAGGAGATCGGGCGAGCCTTGAAGGTTAGGAGCTGCATGCCACGTCCGCAAGACCGCGACCGAGCATCGCCGCGGGCCTACAAATCGTGCCAATTGTTCCAAAGATGGAGCGCGGCCTTCAAGAACTGCTCGCATTTCCCGCTGCGCCAGCACACCGCGGAGGTGTCATGCAGGAGGTAGTAGCGTTCGTTGACGCAGACGAATTTGCTGCGGTCCGCGTTCAAGAGCCAAGCCAGTGTGTGGCCGACCGTATCCTGATAACTGCTGCCAAAGAGCTCGTTCGGCGCGTTGTACAAGAGGCCTTCGATATAATAGGAGGGCGCGCATTTGGCGTCGATGCGGCCATCGGCGACGAGGGAGCGCCGGATATTCTTGTAGATCCGGGCCGTGGGTTTGTACCAAGATTGTGTCGCCTTGTGTTTCGCGGTCGCGTTCTCGGAATGGTATTTGGGGAAGTTGTCGATCCTCGTTCCATCTTTCGTGAAGAACGAAATGCCTTGCCAGTACGACCAGTCGTTGGCGCTGTTGAACTTGGTGTAGCGGCGGTGTTCGGCGGCGATGATGACGTCGGCGCTGCGGCGATTGCCGCTGGCGGCGATCTTCACCGCTTTGCTGTCGGGCTTGGCATCGTTGCCAAATGCCTTCGTCAGCTGCTGGATCACCTCGGTCTCGAACTGGGAAAAAGGGTATGCGGCGTTGGTTACGCCTGAAGCATTATAAGCCTGTCGCTGCGCGTCGGTCAGCTGATTAAGATCAGCGAAATAACACGAATTCAGGCGGACAATGACGTCGACGTCGCTCTCGGCATAGATGTTGGTATCGTTGTGGTACGAGCCCTGTAGAAACACATCGAAGTCCCTTCCCGCGTATTTGGCGGCGGAAGACTCGAGAGCGTTTTTGATGGTCTGATAGGTGGCGCTCGATTGCGCGATCGACCCCTGATGGGACCAGGTTTCAAGCTGGGATTCCGGGATCGCCATGCGGATTAGCTCATGAGTTCGCGCAGCTTGCCTTCGACCTTGGCGAAGGACTCGCTGCCCAGCTGGCGGATCATGTTCAATTTGGCCTGGTCGCTTTCGAAGAGGTCCGTGGCCATCTCGGGACGCTCGAACTTTTCGCTGATCCGCACGTGCGGCAGGGTCTTGAACAGCGCGCCGCGCAATTGCTCCATCGACTGGGTGTTGATCTCGAGCGTTTTTTGCAGGAGTTGCACGGACTTCAGCCGCTTCAGCACCCGCATTTTGAAGCTGGGTTTGGGTTCGGGATAAATGCCGACGCCGACATTGACGACACGGAGTTCGGACTCGGCGCGGCCCAGGGGCCCGAGGCCATCTGCGATCGCGTACAAGGTGGGATTGTTGGCGCAGTACCCGCCGTCAACAAGTTCGATGTCCATCCCGGCTGCGGTATGAACGGTCTTGCGCTCGAAGAACGGGTACGCCGAACAGGACGCCTCGACCGCGTCGGCGATGGAGCAGCCGAACCCGGGAGTGAAGGTCCCGGCCCTGCCGTGCGCCCGCGACGCTTGGTTCTTGAAAATCATCGGCGTCTCGGTGAGCCACTTGGTGGCGACAATGCCCACGCCAGTTTTGAACACGCTGAAATCCTTATCGCCAAAGACTTCGCGCGCGAGATCGGCCAGGGCGGCAGACTTCGCGCGCGCGCGCTGCCCGCCCGTGTGACGCGCGGGACGTGTTCCTTATAGAGCGCATGGATGTCGGCGACACTGTACCCCAACGCCACGAGCGCGGCGATGATGGCACCGGTGCTGGTTCCAAAAACGAGATCGAAGCGTGTGTGCAGCCGCGCGCCGATCAGCCCTTCCAGCTCATGCAAGACGCCTAATGTGTAGAAACCCTTTGCGCCGCCGCCATCGAGGCAAAGAAGGCGCAAGGGGTCGCGCGCGGCGGCTGTGGAGGTGTCCGTCACGAGCCCTCGCTACGCCGCATCGGGAACGATAATCGAGGCGATGCCCAGGCCACGATGCTCTCGGGCCACTTCGGCGGCGAGGTCGGCGATCTCCGCCGATAGCCGTCGCAGACCGGTCAGTTTTGCACTGGTGTCGAAGATTCGCCTGAGGCCGTCCGGTGTCGATAGGGACGCGGCGTACGTGGGATTGTCGCTGAGGTGCTTGAGGAACCTGTTGGTTTCGCTCAGGACCGCGAGTTCATAGAACACGCCCTTCTGCAGGGCCGCAACATCGGCGTGGTACAAGGCGGCGGCGATATCGAAGCTGGGCAGCGGGATCTCGGTTCCTTCAGACTCGGCGTCGCTCTTGACGTTCTTGCACAGTCGGGTGGCTTTTTTCATCCCGCCGAGGGCGACGGCATCGCGCTCATGTACGAGCTTGATGTGGAGAAACGGGAGATTATCCACAGTCGCCGGGACCTTGCGGTCGTAGATCTTGACGCCGCGGTCGTGCTTTTGCCGGGAGCGCTGGTAGAGGTGGGTGTCATGCCAGTGGGACGGAACGACGTCGACCGGACGCTCTAAGGAGCCGCCGAAGATCTTGATCGCTTTACCGCCCGAGGTATCGACGGTCGCCCTGGGAAAAGCGTCGCGCAGGGCCCGTTCTTCGGCCGCCCGCAGAGCGCTGAGCGTGCCTTCCGAGGTATAGGGCGAAGGCGAGCGATAGACGCCAAAGGCGTCGCCCATTCCGCCGCGCTCATAAGTGAAGAAGTCGCTGTGGAGGGTCAGAAGATCGACGTCGCTCACGCCGCGAATGTGGACATCCAGGGGTACAGAGCCTTGAATCTCGAACGTCACCAACAGCTTGGCAGCGATGAGTTGGTTGCCGACGCGGGCGGCGGTTTCGAGGCTGATCCGTGTGTAATCGGCGCTGACCGCAGCCATCGCGCCCAAGGCATATCTGGTGTTGGGCTGTGCGCTCGCGCGGCGTTGCCAGGTTTCGGGCGTTAAACTTTTGCGCCTCAGTTCCAGCACGGCGCTTTCGTTAAGGTTTGCGACGCGGTCGGTGCCGGCGCGGCGCTGGTGCAAGCGGTCGATACGCCCGAGGATGTTTCGCGGCATAGAGTCCCCCAGAGATCGAGGTGGAATGAAACGATCTGGTCGTGCCGCCGCTTTTTCGCAAGGCCCGATTGAAAAACGACACTTTGTTGCGCGCGCCGGAGGGGGCACAAAAAAGTAGACTGCGATTTACATCAGTGCGTCATCGACGACGAGAGCTCGGAACGACCCTACCGCCTTTAAATCCGATCGAGGACGATACGGCTGCGCAGGGCTTTCGCCCAGGTTGGCCATGCCTGCGCGGGGCTTTCGTTGGAAATGAGGTTGGTCGAAGCCTCGTAAAACTTCGTGGTCGAGATCGCGCAGCCGCTCAAGGCCTGCGAGGCCATCGCCCGGGCGTCGGGATCGTTGCCTGCCGCCGGCATCAGGATCGAGATTGGAATTTTGCCCAGTCCCTCGACGTTGAGCGCGAGATAGGCAGCGTAGCCGCCGCCGTTCTTGGGGCTCGCGGACTGCACATTATAACTCTCGCGTTCTTCACTGGCATCGAGCATCGCGTAGCCAAAGGCTGAGGCGAGCACACCCGCGCGCAAGTTGGCTTCCTCCGTCGACAGGCAGTTCGGCCACGCCGCTGCCGTGGGCGGGACCATAATGGGGCCGGTTCCCGAGACGGTAAAATCGGCGGTGCGGTTATTGAGATGGGCTTTGATATCGAGTGTCTGCATGGGCTGTTTTCCTTTCTTAAGATGATAGCAGATGCAGATGTATTTAGTGTTTGAGAGTCGGCCACCTCTAGAGTCCGTTCGAAAATCTCTTTGCGCTGAAAAGAAGAACCCCCGCGCGGCATTTGATCCGCGCGGGGATTTTCACAAGGGCTGGTGGCTTAAGCGAAGAGATGCGCCACCGATTGCCACGCTGTCGATGTCGCGAGTTCGGCGCCCGGCTTGTATTCCTGCACTGGAAACCGCATCCAGCCAGGCAGCCAGGCTTCCACTTTAGCTCGTCCGCCCGTGCCCTGGATGCAGTCGGGATTGCTGGAGATAATCAGCGTCCCGCTCAAGCGCCTTTCTACAGGGTGGTACCCACATTAGTCGTGGCGGCGTACCGATACTCTCTTTTTCCCAGATCAGCCATGCGTATCCAGTAGCTGTGGTTGCCTTCCGGTCCACCCGGCCCTTCACCATCGGAACGCGTTCCGTGAATTGTGCGAATTTTGTGGGAGGATTTTGCTGAAAGAGGTTGTGATAGCGGCCAACGCTCTCAATGAAAACAGTGCGAGCAAGTATCGCGACGCCTTCCCGCGCAATCTTCAGGGACCGATGCACAAATTGTTCACTCAGTCTGAAGGGTGGATTGGTAATAACCCAATCCACAGAATTGACTTCGAATGGTTCGCCGAGAAAGTCGCGCACCTCACCAAAGCCGTAATCGTAAGCGTCCGAACATGTAATGGCGCCGAAGTATTCGCCAAGCGCCCGTGCCAGGTAACCGGCGCCACATGCGGGTTCCAAGCATGTTTTGTTGGCGAGAGAACCACGGTCGTTGAGAATATGCTCGATGAGCGCCCGGCCTGCCCACGGCGGAGTTGGAAAGTCATCAGGGCTGTCTGACGCTTCTACCCTTTGTGCCATAACGGCATGAGACCGATTTTGCATATAAAAAATATAGCAGAATCAGTTAGTTAGTGAATCCTGAAAAAACCGAGTCGTTTGAATCACTTAGCGCGCTGCCGCGGCTGGGGATTTCAAAATGGCCGCCGGCTTACTTCAAAGACGGACTTGAAATGCACAGCGCATCCCTGCGACACGCCGTAAATCTGCGCCTGCTGAAGCGGCGCTGCGAGCGACTGTGGATCGCGGCTCCATAAAGGATGTGACAGCACTTCAATGACATTGCCGCGCCTGCCCGCTTCTAGGCCAGCTATCTGTAGTCGCTGCCAGCCGAGTGCAGTGAAATATGATGCTGCAGCGGTAGCATCCTCTCCGTGCCAGTATGAAGTTGCAAATCCGATTGGGGCAGCTGGATCCAGGGCGAGGCGCGCAAGGTCTAATCCGAGTCTCCAATCCAGAATGTTGTGATACGCAAGGTTCGTAAAGTCGCGAAGACAGTCAGGACACGATGTCCGGCAAATGCCGGCGTGGTGCGCGGCGACCAAGGGAGCATTGAAAGAAGAGGCGCTTTGACCGGTAATGAAGCGAAGCAGGTCGACCATTCGTGCAGGAGCGCCAAAATATGAGCTATAGCCCGCACCATTCTCGAGCGCATCTGACAGGAAGAGCTGTCCCAGTACTTGACCCGCACCTGTGCGAAGCACGCGCAGTCCTACCCTTAGTTCATTCTCATGAATATCTAAGACAACAGCCGCGGCGCGGCGCAGCATGAAGCCGAGAGAATAGTATGCCGCGCGTGTATCGAGCTGCAGCGGCGAACTTTCAATTCCATTCGGCCAGGTTGAGATGCCAAATACGAGAACATCAGTGAGTTTTACGGACGCCAGAGAGCGGATGTCAGTTCCGGCCGCCACGGCCATTGCCGGATTTGTCACCCCTATCTGATCGAGAGCATTCCGAGTAACCCAAGTTTCCCCACGCGCTAGTTTCTCAAACGCAAACTGCTGACCATCGTTGTCGTTGATTACGAATACGGTTTCGCTTCCGGAGCCAACTTCAAAATTGGCGATTGGCGTAGGCACAATGGAAAGTGCACTAAGTTTCGGACGGGATGCACGAGGTGTCCATTCGAATGTTCCATCAAAATCGCGGCTTCCTCCGAACCAAGTCCGGAAGCCACGAGGTTGGGAAAGGTTCAGGTGCGAATAAAGTGGAGGCTGAGAGCCGCAAACGGTGCATGAAAGCGCCGGCGCTAGACTTGAATCGATAGCATGGCAGTTGCGGCACACACCCACAGTCTGAATTGGACCCAACGGGTTGGGGGCTTCTGCGACAGAATTTCCTCTAGGCTGATAGTCGACGATGCCGACGGAAGTGTGGATTAGGCCATCCTTTACCGTCTCAGCTCCCGGCGCGAATTGGCTGATGGCAATATCAAGATCGCGATCAATTACCCCATCAGGCGGCCATTGAAGTCCGCTCTCCGGCTCTTCATGGAACAGGTAGCGTGTCCGGGTCGGGAATCCGAACATCGGCAATACGCCGATATTTGCAAGACGCTCGCTAAGCGCTCGCTGGGTCAGCCTGGGATCAGCCACGGCCGCATCGATTCGCGGACAGAGCTGGGTATGGATGTAGGTTATCAGGGCGGCTCTGTGCGTGACCAGCTGAGGATGCGCAAACGAAAGAAGGACGTCGCAGGTGTGACCGATCTCCTGCGGATGATCCTGAATCCACCAGCGAATGAGCTGGGCGATTGTTTGATTCGCCGGCGCTCCTTGTGGGGCGATAGGTGACGGTACGTGCCAGTCGGCGGCGTGCCCAAACTCGCCGTGAACGTTGTCCGATCCTCCGTTGGCGAAAAGATTGAGGTCGCGGAAGGCTTGACGTAGGACTTCTTTCGCAAGGACTCTTTGCAGGATAGCTTCCCGTCGCATGTCCACATATGGCTGTGGCGGCGGATCCGAAGTGATGCGATCGGGTCGCAAAAAATAATAATCGTCGTGGCTTCTGCCTCGGCACAGAGTGAGGGCTACCGAAAGGCCGGCACCACGTCGGCCTGCACGCCCGATCCGCTGCTGATAATTGAAGCGCATTGGCGGCATATTCGCCATCATGACCGCCAGTAATGACCCAATATCTACGCCAGCCTCCATGGTCGTAGTGACGCTCAAGAGGTCGACCGCGTCGACGAGCGCAATCTCCTCTGGCGGCGGAAGGCAGATATCCTGAAATAGCCGCTGCCTTCTTCTGGCGTCGTCCTTATTGGTCTGCCCCGTGAGCTCTTCGCAGTTGAGCCGGAATAGGGGGCCCGCCTGCCGGGCTAGGTAGCCATAATAATCGCTCGCGACCGCTGCGGGTGCGTTTGGCTGAGGTTGCGGAAGCACGGCGTGGCACTCCGTGCATATGCCACCTGACGCATGCATGTGTATCCGGCGGCACTGAGTGCATTCCCAGTGGTAGGCGCCGGGCCGGGCCAAGCAAAGTCCCTGCGCGTTGAGTACGTACTGATTGAGACACCCCGACCCTATCAGGTATGCGACCACGTCGCCCTGGAACTGTGCATCAGGCAAACCATTATGTTGCGACACTGCGCGTAGATATTGCGAGATATAGCCGGGTGCGTTGGGCTGGCCTATTGCCCCTCGCGTAGATAGCCTGCGCCTCGCACCAAGCAGCCTAATCACTCCGTCTGCTGCCTCCTGAATCAAGAGGGTTGGAGGCGGGAACGCGACCCGGTCGTTGGTTGCATACGCAAAGCGCAATGACTCGAGACTTCGCCGGCCCGACGCGAAGATCACATCCATCACCTCGGATATGCACTCCGCGTTTATTCTCGCGAGATGTTGTTGCTGC
The DNA here is from genome assembly GCA_041919675.1 of Rhodospirillaceae bacterium. Taxonomy (GTDB): domain Bacteria; phylum Pseudomonadota; class Alphaproteobacteria; order Rhodospirillales; family Rhodospirillaceae; genus SHVO01. The sequence continues at coordinate 22,199 of JAYRTJ010000013.1, forward strand.
AACTGATCGAGCTGCGCGGGCGGCTTCGGCTGTGGGATGCCTCCAGCATTCCATTGGTACAGATCGCGCCATGTATATTCGCGGTCGGTACGCTGCGTCTTGAGCACATCATAAGAAAAGCCACCTGGATTCATTCCTTCGCGCAGCAGCTTGGCTGACGATTCATTCGCCAGACCCGATACTCGGAATGGGCCATTGACGGCCCGTTGAAGTATGGCCCCCGCCGCCTGTTGATTGGTCATTCCCGGATAAAACGGGCTTGCAATGGCCGCTGTTGCAGCGGAGTGCCCCATGGAAAGCGTCGCGGCTTCGCCTGGATTGCTTGCACTAAAGTCAGCAATGGTGCGCTGCTCGTCGGCGGTCACCCGTTGCCCGGCCAACTGCGCGGCCATTGCAAGAGCTCCTCGTCCTTGTGAGTCCAGTACCTCTGCTATTGCTTGGCGTACGGCATCGCGATAGTGCGAAAAACGCATGCCTGCTGAAAGCTTCGCAGCATCCTGCCGGCTATCTGAAAACACGACCAGCTTCCGCGCTGGCAGCTGCGGACCCGATATTTCGCGCAGCAAAGCGTCTGAAAGAACCTGGGCTACCTTTTGAAAGCCGGTACGCAGCGTCCGAATGGGAGAACCGACCGTTCTGCGAGATGACCAGTCACTATCGCAACGCGGACATCGAGCCGGGTACGGAGTGTTCGCGCTGTCTGCAGTTGGTGGTTGCGCGTTATGCATGGCGCGCACGTGATAAAGATATCCCGGTCCGCCTCCCAACGATACGCGGCCATCGCCAGCGGAATACCTGGCGGGCTGCCACGCGCGCGCAACCCCATCTTGTGTCCATGTACCGGTTTGCGGAGCAGTACCTCTGGCTGCTGGCCAGTACACCGCATAGGAAAGATAACTGCGATCAAAGGGTGCCGCGTCGGGAGATGCTTCGAGGTCGGGATGGTCTGGGCTTAGATACCATTCGTTAGCATTCCCGGTCTCCCTCCGGTATCCGCCCAGATATGTTTCGCCGCATGGCTCGCAATACAGGAGTTCAAGAACGCGAGAACCGCAGGTGCAAGTAAGGGTCGGAGAATAGTGCAAGGAGCCGACCGGGGGCGCGCCGTGCCTGCGCGGCGCGGCCGTACAACTCGGATTACTGCAGGCCCAAATGCCTTGAAGGTTGCGAAAGAAAATATGACTTCGGATCGGGAGGGGGGCCGTTCCCGCTCTAGTTCTCGAACTGCAAAGTCCGGCTAGAAGTCCAGCGGTCGCGTGGCTAGCGTCATCGGCTGTATCGTTGGGAAAGAGTTGCCGGGAGATATGGCTGGGTGGCTGCGGTCTGGGGATCGTTCCCACCGCCGACGTCGATGAGCACGCGGTTCTGAGAGCGTCCGTTGCTCCAATGTGCTGAAGCGCAGACCCGATAACAATTTCTGGCGAATCTTGCGGGTTTCGGGCCGCTGCTCCTACGGCGGTCCTGAACCTCTCAGCGCATGATGCCGATAGTCCTTGCTGCTCAAGATCCCGTCCAAGCTGCTGCAAGGCATTCCTGTGGCCCGCAATATTTTGCGCGGCATTGGCGTTGATAGGCAAAGGCGTGCCCGAAATGATTTGGAATCGGTTTCGGTTACGTCCAAAAAAAGACTCAAGGTACTCCTGGCCGGTAGAGCCAGCGCCAATGGATGCGCTTGAGGCAATGATGCGTAGCTGCGGCGATTCGGGCTGCAGGCCGAGGCGATCGAATAGGACACGAAGCAGATATGCGACCTCGGTGCCGGGCGTACCCCGATATGTGTGAAGCTCGTCTACGACCAAGTGAAATACGTTGCCTCTGTCCGCCGCGAGCCAGGCTCGGGTCTGGTCGAAGATCGAACTTTCGACTGACCGCATAAGCATGATGTTCAGCATCGAGTAGTTAGTAATCAGGATGTCGGGAGCATGATCCTGCATGTCCCAGCGTGACCACATCTCGCCCCCATCCATCGCGGGAAAGAACCGCGCAGCCGGGGAATTTGCAACCAGCTGCGCATCTGTGGTGATACTTGTCAGCTCCGCGCGAAGCCTTGCTGTGGAATTCGAATTCCGACCACCAGAAATTGGCGCCCGGCGTGTGTACCGTCCAAAGTAGAAGCGGTTTCCATTTCGCTGAGATTGCAGCCACTGTCTTGCCTGCAAGCTGTCGAGCGCGTCGCGCAGACGTGCAAGCTGATCTTCCACGAGCGCGTTCAGCGGATACAATATGAGAGCGCGCATGCCGGAAAGACGGGTTTCATGGGCTCGCTGCGGGATTCGCGCTGCCCATCGGCGGCTATTGCCGGCCGCAGTAGGAGTGGAATGTGCCCACCAGTCCCACTGTGCTGCGCGCGGACCCGGTGCAGACCAGGATGCCGATTCCCGGACGAGCGAGGCAACCACCGGAAGCAAGAAGCACTCAGTTTTGCCCGAGCCAGTTCCGGTGGTTACGACAACGTCATTGCCGCGTAGAACGGATTCTTCAAACACCTGACGCTGATGGACGTACAGTTCGCGCTGTAATGGAAACAGACCAGTAGCTACAAAATTTGCAACATCCGTCACTACTTGGTTCGGCCACCCGGCGGCGGAGAGCGCACCAGCTGCTCCGGCAATCCCGGCCCCGCTGGATTGATAGCCCGGAACCGGTTCGATTAGCGGCTCACGATAGAGCCGAGTGTCGGCGTCCAAGAGCAGACGCCGCTCATTGACGAGGTCTGGGTAACGAAGATCGAACGGGCTATCGAGGTAGCGGAAGTACGTTTCCCGTAGGCCGTTGAAGACGCCGATTGGGCTAGTCATTGAATTTTTTGATCCAGTATTGAAGCAGCAACTCTCGCGACGTCTTCAGGAACGTTCGCATACTCCAGAAAGCTTTCGCTTTGCCGCATCGTTAATGCCGGTAGCCTACCCGAGCACAGCACTAAAGCGCGCTCTATTAGCACAGGCGGACGGCAGCTGACGGGGAAACGCATGGTGTTATTGGACGCGTCAAATTCCGTGGCGTTCCTGCGTTTCTGGCGGAGCGCGGCGAATTTTCCCTGCTGTGCTGACGCCGCAAATACGCTGTACTTGTTTTTGAAAAAGAAATGGCGGCGGAAACTATGACGGAATCGGAAGAGCCCATTTCGTGCGGTCTCAGCCTGTTCTCTGGTCGCTGTCGCCCAGGACCGCTTGCTCGTAGAGAAGCGCTCGATCGTCCAGCCATCGCCCACAGGCAGCTCTGCCGAAGGCCAGCAGGACTGGTCTGAAATCGATGGCAAAGCGCGAAGAATTGCTCGGGGCCCTTCATTCTGAGTTCGCATGCCGAATTCGGCAGCCACGTTCCTTAACGCGCTCGTGTCTGTCGCTTCAAAGATTATGCAGGTTGGAAAAGCTGATGAAGATGATAGCGCTGGCTTCAAGCCACCGGCCGCCGCCATAACTCCATCAAAAAGCTTAAGGCTCCGCGCTCCACAAATCACGCCAATGACCCCGGTAGGAGCGGTGTGAATTGATAGGCTGGGCGGTGCTATGCGCCAGCCAAATTGTGCGTCAGTTGCAAAAAACTCCGCGTGTGCGAGCCTCTGCAGATTGAGGCGTAGCTCGTGGTAGATCGGAAAGCCAGAGTCTGGAGATTCCGCGTCGTTCTCAGCAACTCCATTCTCGCCCGATTCCATATGGAGCTCTTCGACAGCCGCTCGAAACTGCTGCCAGGTGCCTTCTCTGCGCGCCGACATCCATAGCAAAAGATTATCTGCACTCATCTGAACCGCTTCCGCAAGGTTCGTGCAGCATTGCGGTAGCGTGTCCAGCTTGCAATTGTCGCGGCGTCAGCTGGCAACACGGCAAGCTTCCTCCGGCATGCCTCAAGAATTGCTCTGTACCAGGCCGTAATGGAGCGGCCTGCCCGCGGTCTGACCGCTGCAATCCTACTTAAAGGCAGTGGGGCTGCGGGTTCGATTGCCCGCACAGGAAACGGCTGTTTGCGCCGGTGAGTTGCGGCGGGAATCTGCCAAGTAGGCTCAAAGGAAGGAGCAGCGATAAATCCGGAGTCGGACACGTGGATCTGTGAGTACGGCTGGCACGTGTAGATATCGCCCGGATTAGCGCCAATCAGGACCGGATTTTCTACCCAGATCATCGTACGGAGAGCGTTATTTCCGAAGTCAGCGTCTGCAGAATAGACGAGCGGACCGCAAATGGACGGGCACCTTTTTGCATTTCCGGCTTGTTCTCCCAAACTTCCGCTGTGCGCGGGCCAGGAAGCCCAGTCCGGCTGAAATTCTTGAATCGAATAGCTGCGTGTTGAACCGCCGCATGATACTTGGTGACTGCCTATAGAATCCCAGGCCGGAGCGGAGAAACTTCCGTCTTCAGCCTTTATCGCCTCTCGTCCGTCAATCAATACTGCGGCTACCGAATTTCCCAGCACGCGGATCATCGGCGGGCGGCCCGCGAGCCACACAGTCCGATCGATCCGGACACCTCCGCTGAATACGATCTCAATGTCTGCACGCGGCCTCAGGACATCAATGATGGTCCCAGTCTGATGCTCGACGGGACAACTCGGGAGTACGTTTTTGAGGACAACCCATCCCGCTGGCGCGCCCGCAGACTCATCCAAGAGTTCAGGATCAGGACTGCCGGTCTCTCGGATGGCCTCAAGAACATCGTTAAGAATGGTCACCGTACAGAGGACCGCGTGCTGCTCACCAATAGCGAGCCTCGGGCAACTCAGGAGGCCGGCCAAATCGGGATGCGGCGCCAAGACGTAAACTTCGCGCCCGGACAATACCCAGTGGATTGCCGCCCGTTCAGGCAGTGGACTGTGAAACGCGAAACCTTCCCGCAGAAGAGGGCCGATGTTCTGCGGATGAATATCGTCGAACCAGTCGTCCTGAAGTTCGCTAAGCCCAATCACGTCGCCGTTGAGTTCGGCGTCGAGCTGCGGCGGCAAATCCGCCGTACGGCGAGGAAGCAGCGTGATTTTGCAAAATCCGCCTCTTTCGAACATCAGCCTTACGTGTACGTGCAGCGCCCGATCAGATTCGGTACGAGTAGTCGGAACTGGGGCTGGACGTGGTAACCGCTGCGGCCGGCTCGAAGGGACGGCGTATTTTGTAGGAATTCGGCGAGGTGAGTGTGCTACTTCGCCGCCAGTTTCTGGGGGCTCTTCCGGCGGCTCTATGACTGCCTCGCCCTTACGGCACACATATATTGGCAGTCTTAGCGAGTGCGGGGTCATTCCCGCTGCCCGTCGCGCAATATTGAGAGTGTCCAGTGCGCCAGCTAGCGCGGACAGCGCGGCGTCTACTTCCCGGATTGGCGGGTAAGGGCCCGGCGGCGGCAAACTCGCGTCAGCGCCGGGCGTGGGTTGCGTCCCCTGAATCAGTTCGATTTCGGACTCAGGAACTCCAAACCAGTATGCAACATGCCACGGTTCATCTCCCCGCTGCAGCATCGCAGCGGCAATCATCTCATCCTGCTGCGAAAGCGCCGGGCCGGTCATTTATCCCCGGCCTCGATGCTCGATAGAACCTTTTCGCATTCGCGAGTGGCTTGATCGAGAACGTTGCGGACATGTTGCAATGCTCCGACCGCTGCGTGCGCGTCACGCCCCGATATATACGGTCCGCGCGGTGGAAGCTTCTCGGATGGGGCAGCTTTGACATTTCCGAAACGGGCGCCCGTGGAAATTTCCGCGATCCTGCCGCCGTTAACGCCGAACCAGGCGGCAATGTCGTGCTGGCGATCACCGCGATCGAGCATGCCTTTGACCAGGCTTGCATCCTGTTCGTTTAAGCTCAAACCGCTAGCCGGCGCTCTCCCCACGTGCCTATCTCCCCACAAATCCCGCTGGGATTGTTTTGACTAACTCCCTCGTTTTCAACCCTGTGCATTGGGAGATTGCGGGATTGACCTATTTTGCGGTGTATGTTCTATTTTTGTTCTAGTCCGGCAGCTTGCTGCCTGCAGCAACCTGCAGCAGGATGCTGCAAAACGCTGCGGACGAGGGACGAGTGGTTACTGGAGAGGGTGTCCGAGTCACGGCAACAGTGACCCGCGAACAAGATAAGCTGTTGCGGGCGATGGCGGCGAAGCACAAGACGTCAGTGGCTTGGCTCGTCCGCTTTGCGATTGACCGTCTTCTTGAAGAAGCCGGTTCCCTCCAGCTTCCGCTCGATCTTGGACAGCCACCGAGAGGCTAGGGGCCGAAAATGAGCAAGACCAGCAAGAACAGCGGCTCCATCACCAAGCGTAAACCATCAAGCAGCCCTCCGAGAACAAATGGCTTTACGTGCATAGATCTCTTCTGCGGCGCCGGAGGATTCTCGGAAGGCTTCCGTCAGGCAGGCTTCCATACCGTAGTCGCTAACGATAGCGACGCCTGGGCCGGCGGAACTTTCGAACTTAACCACTCCTCGCATGGTACGAAGTTTGTGCTTGGCGACATTACGTCGCCAGCAACCAAGACTTTGATACTCGAAGAAATTGGAACGGCGGGTGTTGATGCGATTATAGGTGGTCCCCCGTGCCAGGCATTTTCGCAGGTGCGCAATCATCGCCGTGTCATTGATGACCCGCGGAACAAGCTATACCGCCACTACGTCGAAATGATTGCTGCGGTGCGTCCGCGCGTATTTGTCATGGAAAACGTACCAGGGCTCGAAAACCTGAACGGCGGGCTCGTACGCGATCAGATCATCGAAGACTTGGCGCTGGATGGAGAATACCGCGTCGCCTCGAAAGTAGTGGATGCAGCTGCTTTTGGCGTTCCCCAGAACCGCCTTCGTGTAATTTTTGTTGGCGTCCGCGCCGATCTCCACATCGAGCCGCGCTTTCCTGCGAATGCGAGGTTCGATCTACTCCCAGGATTGTCCAAGTTCGATAGTCCCAGCAGCCGGTACGCATGTTCTTACCGGCATGCGAAATCCCTTTTCGGTAGCGATGCGCTGGAGACGCTTCTCGATCCTGAGTCGTCAGCCCTCGTTACGGTCGAGCACGCGATCAGCGATCTTTCGTTTTTGCGGCCGAGCCAGAAGCTTGTCAGACGGCCTTCGAACGAACCGGTGGCCTATGAAACTGAAGCTCTTACGGCTTACCAGCGGCAGCGCCGTAAAGGATCATCGGTTCTGTACAATGCTGATGTGCCGTCTATCCGCGAGGATACGGTCGCCCGCTTGAAGGCAATCCCCCCAGGCGGAAACTTTCGCGACCTGCCGGCAGAGTTAAGCGCACGGTATCTGAATGGCAAAAAGTGGGGCCCGGAACTTGGCCGCGCTAATCTCAGCCGAAAGTACTTTTTTGCTTATCGAAAGCTGCATCCAAAGCATTTCAGCTGGACGCTGAATACTAAAGCCGACTGCGTGTTTCACTACGCGCAGCCGCGGGCCCTTACAGTCCGCGAGTTTGCGCGCCTTCACTCGTTCGATGATAGCTATCACTTCCTGACCGGCGACCGTCATAGCCGCTATCGGCAAGTGGGAAATGCCGTTCCGCCACTGTTGGCGAAGGCCATCGGATTGACCGTCCGGAAAATTCTCGAGGAACACGCTTCGGGCAGAAAAGCGCAGCCAGTACTACTGGCTGCAGAATAACGTTTACTCACCGTAGCGGTCGCGCATCTCTGTCAGAAATTGCTCCAGCGATTGGATCGAGCCCGAGCCGATCCAGTGCTTAACTGCGCCAATCTTCTCCCCGTGCGTATCCATGAGAAGCTGCGGATTGATATGATAGATGTTGTGAAAGATGTAGCCACCAGCGGCGCCAGGCTTGGCGCGCGCTACATTATCCAATCTTGCGACGTCAAATTCGTTCGTGATGAGTGCGAAGCGCAATTCCGTGGACTGCACTTTATTCATTTGATAGGCAGAATATTCGGACTGGAACTGGGTTTCGCGATCCTGCCGCATGCTCCATTTCGCAGTAGCTATGATGTGCGTGACGTTACTCTCCCAAATCGCAATGTCAGGCCGTGGCTGTCGTTCTGCCCTCCGACCAGGAAGAGGCGTAGGCGCTTTGCGAAAGCCTGGTAGCAGCGAAACAGGCCGTCGCAGCGCAATCTTATCCTCCGGGACTTTCGCAACACGCCGCAGAAGCAGATAGAGAAGATCCTCTAAACCTTCGCCGAGGGCATTCTTGCGCTTATTTCCAATTGTGAAGTAGTCGCGGCTTGTGGCCTCCATGCGCCGCGCTAGGTGCTGTGCCTTTTCGTCGGCAACACCTTGCTCTGTAAGCATCGCCTTGAGCAAAGCGACGAGTTCGCTCTCGAGTTCGGGATCGACCTCCTCTTTCATCGTCGTGCGCCGGAATTCCGCAACGCACCCCTTGAACAGCTTATCAACCTGAACCGCCAGTTCCTTACGAGTGATTTTCCAGCGGGCGCAGAGAAGGTCTGTAAACCGAACGGCCCTTGTATGAAAGTTGCCGCCAGGCTGCATGTGATTGGAATCGTAGATGTGGGCCAGCCCTGCCGCTTCGTTCATCCACAACAGACACCTGTACACGTGCTCCCACGCGTTCGCTGCTGTGAGCTCGCCAGCCTCGGCAAGGTAACTCTCCAGAACCTGCATTCGCGTGTTCTGTCCAAAAGGACCGGTCGCTACCAAAGCACCCTCAGTTCAAGACTCTCCCGTAAGCCTTGTAACTGATTTCAATTCTGGCGAGAACTTATCATCGTTCGATTGGATCGACTTTTCTTTGCCGGTCAGGGGCGCTACTAACCAGTCGGGATTCCGCGGCTCAAACATGGATACGGCAGTGCCCAAAGTGCCCACGCCACTGCAGCCTCGCAAGTACCGCGCTCCCCTGACGCGGTCGCAGATGATGTCTAGGATCCGTTCTAAGAACACCCGGCCAGAGGCGAAGGTGGGGAGCATGCTCTATAGGCTGGGACTGAGATTCCGGAAGCATGTTTCGTCTCTGCCGGGAAAGCCAGACTTTGCAAATTTGCGCCGAGGCTGGGTTGTATTTGTTCACGGATGCTTCTGGCACAGCCATCAAGGGTGCGCGCTTGCGTCGAATCCAAAAACTAATCGAGGATACTGGGTTCCCAAACTCAAAAGAAACCAAGAGCGGGACAAAGCGAAAATTGAAGCGTTGCAGGAACGAGGGCTCAGAGTGCTGGTGATCTGGGAATGCGATACACGACGACCAGACCGGTTGCAGAAGCCGCTCGAACAATTCTTTGGCGTCCGGTCCTGATCGTCTCAACTCGGCATTTTACCGGGAGACGTCCGTCAACCTGCATACTGTTCTTATCAACGGCAAAAACTCTCTCCGTCACATCCCTGTAGACATCTATTAGATTACCGTGTGTGTCAAAATTCCGGTCGCCGCTCACGCCACACGCACTGCAGACAGCTCTGTCGAATGTCTTCGGCTCAAGAAATCCGAGCGGAAGCATTTTATTGACATATCTTTTCGATACACCTTTCGCCTCCGCCAGTAACTCTGGGGTCGCATGCGTTCCGTTCTCAAGTTCTCGCCGCCATTGCCATGCTTGCCGAAGCGCATTGATCACTCCCTGATCCATCCGCGAAATCCCCATATCCGCCGGAGGAATAATCTCCATACGACGACCGCGCCCGGCAACCTGAATGGGCACGCGCAGCGTGGTCGGTTTTTTCTTGTGGCCACTGACGCCACCTACAGCTTCAATTTTCACCTCGCGGCTGGAAAGTGAAACGCGCTGAATAAGATCTCGGATCGACGATGAGGCTGTCACTGACGATTGCTTGTCCTGAGAGTGACCTCTCGTTACGGCTGACCTGACGATGTCCTCAATCAGTTGCGCCGGGACGCGCATAATACGTGCACGCCGCTCCTGTCCCCGCGACTCAGACGGCTGACTGAGATAATAGCGATATCGCTTGCCGTTGGGCCGCGAAGTGAATGTGGGCGACATAGGCGCGCCAGTTTCATCAAAAAGCTTGCCCATCAACCAGTTTGTCGTGCCTGTCCTGGCGGTGCTTTTACTTCGGGTGACGCGATTTTTCGCGAGCTGGGCCTGCACTTTCTCCCAGAGGCCCCCGGGTATGATTGCCTCGTGTTGACCCGGATGGCAGGTGCCTTTGTGACAAATCTCACCGCGATAGATTCGGTTTTGTAGAAGGTAATAAAGCGCGCCTACCGCAAAAGGAGCGCCGGCGATCCGCTTTCCGGTCGCAGTTACCCATGTTTTGCTTTTGACACCACAGGCCAGCAGATCCTTCTGCAGCACCGCTACAGATCCGAGATCAAGATAACGCCTATATATAGACCGGACCGTATCTGCTTCCTTGGCGTTGATGCGCAACGTGCGTGCGACGACGTCGTAACCCAGTGGCGGATACCCGCCCATCCACATTCCTTTCTTTTTTGACGCAGCAATCTTATCCCTGATTCGCTCTCCCGTGACTTCTCGTTCAAACTGCGCGAACGACAGCAGTACGTTCAGCGTCAGGCGGCCCATTGACGTTGTGGTGTTGAATGATTGCGTCACCGATACGAACGAGACTTTCTTCGCGTCGAACCGGTCTATCATTTTGGCAAAGTCGGACAACGATCGCGTGAGACGATCCACTTTATAAACGACAACAATGTCCACCCTGTCGCCACTGATATCGGCCATCAGCTTCTTCAAGCCAGGACGGTCCATGTTCCCGCCCGAGAATCCACCGTCGTCATAGCGGGCAGTTACAGCCCTCCAACCCTCACTGGCCTGACTCTTTACATATGCCTCGCACGCTTCACGCTGGGCATCGAGCGAATTGAATTCCTGCTGCAACCCTTCTTCTGACGACTTCCGTGTGTAGATGGCGCAGCGGAGACGAGGTTTTGTCATGACGCTGCCCCGCTTTTTGGCTTGGGTTTTGCCTTTCGAAGGCCAAAGAACAGCGGGCCTGACCACCGCGTGCCCGTGATCGCACAGGCCACCTCTGACGATGTCTTGTAAGTTTGGCCCTTATGGCGAAACCCATCCTTCACTACGGCAACCTCGTGCATCACGCCACGCCACTCCCGTTTGAGCACCGTGCCGACGCGCAGGGCCGATGGCTGAACTTTGTCTGAACCCTGCGCTTTGAGTTTACGGGAGAGCGGCTCGTTGAGAATTTTCAACGTCTCGGATTGCAGTCCGCCGAATGCATCGGCCTGAATCCGCCAGGCCAGAAGTTTTAGGAGGAGTGGACGCGAGGTGGCGGCAGGTACTGGTTTGCCGTACCTGTCGGCCCAAGCGTGCCGAAGTTTCGCGAGCGGCACTGCTTGCAGCTCCTCGATCGTTTGTTTGACGGTCGTGGCTTTTTTGGACGGCGGAACTGACCATAGGAGCGGTGGTTTGATTTTCAAAAGGAGTGCGAGCCTGTGCATGGTTTCTCCGACTAGCCGGGGTTAGTCCCGACTGGCCGCATGCACGCTCTGTTGCCCGGAGAATGCCAGTGGAAAGAGGCCCAAATCCGCGCCAGCTCGCACGAATTCAGCGATTAAGCGGCAAGTCTGCCAAATTCCGGCCAATTAATGTCGGCTATGGGGATTCTCAACGAGTCTTGCGACGCCGCGACGAGCCGGCAGGCTTTGGCGGCATAAGCGCCGCGCTTTAAGTTTGCGGCCTGGCCATCCGTCGCATCTGGGTGGCAATCTTCCCTGATCTCGGTCGCGATAACGAAGAGCCTTCGGACCAATTCCCGTTTGTCGGCGTCTATTGCGATGTATCTGCTTTAGGCTGCAAGGAACGCCCGTTCCGAGGGAGAAGTCCAATATCCCATGGTCGCCGCTAGCAGAGCGGTGACTCTATTTTTTCCTGGGATCGGCATCGAGCAGATAACCCGGCGTCACACCGAGGGCTTCCGCAAACTTCTCGACAATCGTGACCGTGGGATTGCGAGCGCCGCGCTCGATGTCGCTGACATAGGTCCGGTGGATCTCGGCTTCGAAGCCGAAATCTTCCTGAGACATGCCCTTTTCGCGCCTCAGTCGCCGAATGTTCAAGCCTAACCGCTTGCGGATTTCCATGCCCCAAGGAGGCAAGAATGTCACTTATCGGACTACAGACGATGAGTGACATTTTTCTGGACTTCCGGACCGGCGCACGCAAACAGTGCCGTATTCGCGGTTCATGGAAAGACTGGCCGATGGCGTTAAATCCGTCTGAGGTGCGCTACATCAAGCTGGGAGAAAAGGACCGGTGGGCCAAGGCCTCGCTTGAGCGCGGCGAAGTTCAACTCGGCCACTCCAGTATCCCGCATGAGCTCTGTCTGTCCGGCGACTGGGACGCGGTAATGGCAGCCTACGTCGCCGCAGGCAAGACTCCCGGCAAGGCGCGGGACTTCACGCGCGAGATCCGCGAATTCTATTCGCTCGGTGCCGACACCCTCTGGTTCACTTTCCATAAGGGACATCTCTGGTGGACCTTCGCCGAGGCGGAGGTAACCGCAGTATCGGAAACCAGCGACCAGGGCTCGCGTATGCGCCGCGCGATTGGAGGGTGGCGGAACACCGACATGGCCGGAAAGCCGCTACGTATGGATGGCCTAAGTTCTAGACTCACCGCGACCGCCGCTTACCGGCAAACACTCTGCTCCACCAAGGCTGGCGACTATCTCCTTCGTCGCATCGAAGGCGGGGAGGAGCCGGTCATCGCCCGCGCAAAAAGCGCGCAGGACGAGATGGTCAAAGTCGCGAGCGACATGATCGTCAACCTGCATTGGGCTGACTTTGAAGACATGGTCGACCTTATCTTTGCACGAACTGGTTGGCAGCGCGTGACCCGGGTCGGTGGGACGCAGAGAGACATCGACCTTGAGGTCGTGGAGCCAGCTACAGGTGCGCGGGCGTTCGTCCAAGTAAAGTCTCGCGCCGGACAGAAGGAGTTGAATGATTATCTCGAACGCTGGGAATCAATCGGCGGCTACGAACATATGTTTTTTGTCTGCCACAGTCCGACGTCGGCGCTGGAGGCGGATACCGAAAAGAACGTACACATCTGGACGCGTGAGAGCTTGGCCGACATGGCGATCCGCACGGGTCTCTATGGATGGTTAATCGAACGATCGATCTAGCGCGATTGACGAACGCCGACGCTAGGAGTAGAGATCCATCTGACGTTGTCTCAAGGAGTCGCGTCCGCTTGCCCTGAGGGCGACCGTCCTACCGGATACTTCTGCGCACCTCGCGATGATTTTTCCGGCTGAGCCACGGTCTAGGACCGCGCTCTAAACACCACGCCGTAAGATCGCCAAATCGAATTCGCGCCTAGGGCCGGATTCCGTTCATTCGGGATGCCAAGGGCAGCCCCCGTTTTTCACGCCATTCCGCGGCGCGCGATCACGCGCGCCCGAATCAAAACGGAGCCCATAAAATGAAGCCGACACTCGTGAATTCAACCGTCCTCAAGATCGATCATGACATCGTCGTCGAGTATCGAGATATCGATGACATTAAAGTGCGCGACCGTAATCCCCGACTGCATCCGAAAAAGCAGATTCAGCGCCTCGCAAAAGGCATGGTCGAATATGGCGTCACCACGCCAGTCCTAATTGACGAACACGGACAGCTCATTGCTGGCCACTGTCGGTTGGCTGCGGCGAAATCTATTGGCCTTAAGCGGATGCCGACGATCACGCTACGTGGGCTGAGTCCAGCCCAGGTCAAAGGGTATGCGATCTTCGACAATAAGATTCCCGAGCTTGCAGGCTGGGATATGGAAGTCTTGAACCTTGAGCTTAATGAACTCGAGAGCACAAACTTTGATCTCGAGCTCACGGGCTTTGATATGGGTGAAATCGATCGGTGCCTGACGCAGCAGACGTCCGAGGAGGAGCTGCAGGAGACCGATCTCCATGGCCTGTCACAAACTAGGCTAGGAGATCGGTGGACCCTGGGACGCCACTGCATCATGTGCGCGGATGCTAGGGATGAAGCCTCATATCGAGAGCTCCTCCTCTTGGAAGTGGCGCAAATGGTGTTCACCGATCCGCCGTACAACGTGGCCATCGACGGCCATGTGTCCGGTAAGGGCGTGGCAAAGCATCGTGAGTTCGCAATGGCCTCGGGTGAGATGTCCGACGACGAATTCATCGCGTTTCTCGTCGCGTTCATCTCGAACTTGGTCAAGTTCTCCACCGACGGGTCGATTCACTATCTGTGTATCGACTGGCGGCACATCCATGATCTTATGACCGCAGCCAGGCGGCACTATGCGGAGCTCAAGAATCTTGTCGTATGGACCAAAACCAATGCCGGCATGGGCACGTTCTATCGGTCCCAGCATGAGCTCATCGCGGTCTATAAGAATGGTCGCACGAAGCACATCAACAACTTCGGGCTCGGCGAGTCCGGGCGTCATCGAACAAACGTGTGGCAATATGCCGGCATGAACACGCTCACGCGCGAGCGTTCCGAAGAACTGAAGCTTCATCCCACCGTTAAGCCGGTGGCGCTCGTTGCCGATGCCATCCGCGATTGCTCCAAGCGCGGTGGCATCATCTTGGATCCTTTTTGCGGGAGCGGAACAACCATCCTAGCAGCAGAGATCACGGGGCGGCGTGCATACGCGCTGGAGATCGATCCTGCCTACGTCGATGTCGCAATCAGGCGCTGGCAGCGCGTCACCGGTGAGGTGGCAGTGCGGCAAGACGGCGTCCGGTTCCAGGCGTAGGGGGCATCCGATGACCAAGAAAAATGATGACTATGAGGTCGGCTACAAGAAGCCCCCTAAGGCTAATCAGTTTCAACCTGGTGAGTCTGGAAACCGTTCTGGCCGTCCCAAGAAACCGCGCTCAAGCAACGAAATCTTCGAACACATCATGAGTGAGAAGGTCACAATTGTCCTCAAGGGTCGGCACCGAAAGGTCACTATGAAAGAGGTGCTAATCCGTCAGCTTGTGGCCGAAGGCATGAAAGGCAATCAGCGTGCTCTGAAAGCGTTGTTCGACCGTGAGAGTGAGCGGATGCTGGATGAAGATGCTCGTCTCGCTGAACAGAAAAAGCGGCATGCGGAAGCCGATGCGGGTCTAAATGAAATCCTCGAGCGCATTCGTAAGCGAAAGGCCAAGGAAGTCGCGGCACAGAACGGTGACCAGAATGCTCCCAGCGCCGAGGGAGAGCTGGCATCAGCGACCGGCAAACACTACGACCCAGATAGCTGATTCGGAGGTCTCCTCAGCCCCAGACGGATCGGGGAAAGCTGAACGCCTGGGCGTGTTGCAGGTGAGAAAGGGGGCAACAAAGGAGCTCATCGGGCCGGTTACCGTGAAAAGTACGGAAATGTGCTTGTCATTGACATAATTCATGTGTTTTATATTGACATATTGCCATTAGGCAGCTTATATACTGCCATATGGCAGTAGGTGAAATGTGAATACCACAAACATCAGAGCCGGCAGCGATGCCCCAGTCCCGATTCCCGCTGCCAACCTTGCGGACGTGGCAACACGCGAGCGGCTTACTCCGGCATCGATCGAAGGCGTGATCCGCCTCGTAGAAATCTGGCGGCTCACGAGTGCGGAAGCTTGTGCGCTCATGGGCGATATCTCCGAGCGGACTTGGTTTCGGATGAAGAAGGGCGAACGAGGCGGTGCCTTGTCGCAGGACAACCTCACGCGCGTGAGTGCGCTGGTAGGTATCTTCAAAGGTCTTCGCCTCTTATTTTCCGAGCCGCTCTCCTCGGAATGGATCCGGCTGGCGAACAAAAACCCTCGTTACGGCGGAAGGCGCCCGCTTGATGTCATGATCGAGGGTGGAATTCCAAAGCTATTGGAGGTGCGTCGGCATGTTGATTCCATGCGAGGCGGCCTTTGAATGGCGATTCCAGAAACGGTCGAACTCGCTCAACATAAAACCGTAAGGCTCATTACGACGGGCCGGTTGAAAGAGCCCGTCCTTCGGCCTCTGGCGGACAACCAAGGTGGGCTCGACGATCTTGCGGAACTTGAGGGTTTCACGAATGACCGCTTGCGTGCACAGGAGAGCGGGCTTGACGGCCTCGATCCGCGTGAGCTTGTGTTTGGAAAAGCAAACCACACGTTCGTAAACGCCGCTTTCACTCATACGCGGCCCGGCGGTAATCGCTTTAACGGCGAGGATCGGGGTGCCTGGTATTGTGGCTTCGACGTTGATACCGCGCTCGGGGAAGTCGGATATCATCTGACGCGGGAACTCGAAGACATCGGCCGCTTTGAAAACGTCACGGACTACGCTGAGCTCATCGCTGATTTCATCGGGGTCTTTCACGATCTTCGCGCGGATGTGCATGCGACGGCCGACTACCTTCATCCGGATCCCGCGACGGGGTATCCCGCTGGGCAAACCATGGCCCGTCAGCTTCGTCTAGAACATGGCGCCAGCGGAATCATCTATCCATCGATCCGCCATGCGGGCGGAACCTGCCTCGTCGCGTTCCGCCCAGACCTCGTCCAGAATCTACAACAGGGCGGAATACTGCGACTGGAATGGCAAGGTGCACCAACGCCAGCCATCAGACGACTAAGCTAGATCGGAAGAGTAGTCTTGGATTTCGTGAACTTGTCGGGCCGTAGCGTCTGACCCTTGTTATACACCAGCCCCGTTAGCCGGTCTGCGTGGCGAGGTCCGCGAGATAGACGCGGTAGGAAATCAAGTGACCCCTGCTTTCCTCCTCAATAGCGGCCAGCAGCTCTTCCAATTCCGCCAGTGCTGCTGGGACGGTCTTCCAAGGACCGGTCTGCGATGAAGTGCCGAGCATCCGCCGAGAAATCTCATCTTTCATTGCTTGGCGTTCTGTATCGGAGAGAAGTTCAGGCCGCTCGAAGTAAATGAGACGGCGTGCAACCCGTTTAAGGCGGCGATCCTCAAATTGTATTGCGATGTCCACCCGGTCCTCCCATGGCACGGTATGAAAGCGAGACATCAATTCACCGTCGGCGTCGCTCCAGAACGTGCCTTCATATAACTGCTGCTCAACATGAGGCGAGGGGTCATAGATTTTCTCGTTTGCTTCAGCAGCGGCCACGAGGCGCGCACAAAGTATTTCATCGCTTCGCAATGCTTGCGCTCGTGCGACGAATTCCTCTTCGGAAATTTCCTGCAGCATGTCGGCGGGCGCGTCATACAAAGGGCATATAAATGGCGCGCCATTGGCCTTTAACCGCCGAATCAACTTCGATCGCTTAAGTTTGGCTCGAAGCTCGGCGTCCGAAAGGCCGCCTAGTCCCGTGAGATCTGATTTCAAATCTACGCAGTACTTAATATTTCCCTGAATCGAGTGGGATCCAATGTGCGTAACGACATTCGCCGCATACCAATTGCTGCCTACCTCGAAATAAGCAAACGCCACTTCCTCAGCGATAAAGCTGACCACGACGCCCTTCTGCGCAAACTGAATAAAGCGTGACCAAAGATCAGACGCATGATCGCGAACCAATTTGCAGATAAAGATCGTAGCCTCGACGTCTGCCAAGGCATCGTGCGCGTTGAGATGTGGGAAGCCGTTTGCCGGCGCGAGGCGATCTAGCTTGAAGGTCTGGCGCCCACTTTCGTCAACGGGAACTTTTATGTGCTCTGGATACAGACGCGCCATAAGACGCACCAGGTTAAGCACATCCCCACGAGTGCTCCTCTGCGTATTGGTTAGATAGGGCGGGTGAAGGCACTGATAGAAAGCTTGCCTTAAAAACTCCTCGTCAAATTTCAACGAGTTGTAACCCAAGAACATGCTAGGGCACCAACCGGATAGCGCGCGCTGGATGTCGCAGACCATCTGATAGTGAGATGGTCGTGTCGGATCGGTTATGTCGCCGATGCTCTGGCCAGTGATGTGAAGTGCCGCTGGGGCAGGAACGACATGTGGGAGAAGACGAGAGCGAACTTCGAAGCGGTCAATCTCTTCCAAGTCGGAGTTTGTACGGATCGCACCGAACTGAAGGATCTGATCGAAGCCCTTAACTGTGCCGGTAGTTTCCGTGTCGTAGAAGATGAAACTCACCGGTCACCTTTTAGCTCTCGAAGCGGAAGCGCATGGCGGCTTCGCTCACTTTGAAGCGTTTAGCCAGAGAACGAATCATTTCGTCGTCCTCAGTATCGACTGTACGTCCATTCAGCTCTGCGGCCAGGAGAAATTCAGGCATCAACAATTCTGCTGCAAACGCATTCGCCTCGATTTCTGTCGGATCTGTGCCGGCGGCGGCAAGTGCATCTCGTCGCAGCGAACCTTTATCAATGTGAACGGCCGCTTCGATTTGGGGGCGATGGAGCTGAATGTGAGCCAGCTCATGCGCGAGGGTGAACCTCTGCCGATTGGGGTGATGAAGAGAGTTTACGCCGATGATCGGAATCCCATCCTTTATGAAGGCCATTCCAGATAGATCGCCGTCAAACGGGCTATACTGAACCTTAGCACCCAGTGACTTTGCGATTCGTTCGACGGGAACGGGGGCTGATAGAACTCTATATTGAGTCAGTAACCCCCGCGCGCTTTCACGCGCGCGCTCTTTATCAGATGGCATTGCTTAACCCTTCCCCCCCGAGCGAAGCGCTAGGCGAACGACGTTCTCCACCTGCGCTCTTTGTGCAGGGGTAACCTGGGTGTCGTCACTTAGCGGCACCGGTTCGCTGTTCGGTGTCTCTTCCAGTGATCCTGGAACCAAGTCGAGGATCGTCCGGAGCTCCAAAGCGATCGCCAGTCGATAGACGTGGTGCAGCAGCACCTTTTGGCGGCCGGTTTCAATGTTGGCGAGTGAGGCACGAGTCAGGCCGATCTGCTTGGCAACGAACGCCTGGGTCAGGTCCAGTTCATTTCGCCGCTTCGCAATCGCTCTGCCCAGCGATGCGTAGAGGGCTGTTTCATCCATGGCGCACAACAGAATCCACTCGCGACTCGATGTCAATACCACCAACAATGTTTGTGGTAAAAACACCATAGAGTGCTGCTCATTGACATTTCGCTAAATCCGGGCTTTAATATGTCTCGCCAGGCGCATTGGGCCCCTGGAGCAAAGCCAAAGGTTGAAAGCCACCATGAAAGATAGTGTTTCCCCGGAGGATCCCTCCGATGATCGGAATGCCGGTACCTTCCGGATTTCCATCTCCGACGAGACGTTCCAGTTCCAAAGCGTCGAGATCCCGGACCAGAAGGTGACCGGCACCCAAATCGCCCAAGCGGCGGGAAAACACCCGGTAGAGGACGACGTCGTCCTCCAGCGCCTCAAGACCGGCGAACTGGAAACCCTGCGTCCCACCGAACTGGTCGATCTCGCTCAACGCGGCGTCGAACGGTTCTTCGTTATCAAGGGTGCCAACCTCTATCGGTTCTTCGTGAACGGCCTAAGCCTGGAGTGGCCGCTGCCCACGATCACCGGGGAGCACATCCGCGCCCTGGCCGGCATCAGCGAGGAACACGAACTGCTGTTGGAGCGCGAGGATACGGCCGACGACGTTATCGACGACGATCAACTGGTCGATCTGAGCGCCCGCGGTGTGGAGCGCTTCAAGACTCGCCCGGCGAAGGATCACATCATCATCTTTGTTGATGGCGAACCCTTCCGGCCTCCCAGCCGCGTCATGACTCCGAATGAAATCATCGTCCAGGCCGAGCGTAAGAATCCCGCCGAGAACTATCTGGTTCAAATCACTCACGGGACTCGGATCAGCTACAAAGACAAGGGCTACATTCCGATCAAGCTGCGGAACGGCATGAAGTTCCAGATCGTGGCCATCGCACCTACCCCGGTGTCGGACAGCACTATGCGGACGGGGGTGGCCGCCTTTGTCGAGGGTCTGAAACAGCTGGGCTACAACCCGACGAGCCTTCCGGGCAAGCCCGACCACGTGATGTTCGAGTATACCGTGGAGAGCGGCACCAAGGCCGGCCAGCGCGTAACCCTCGGGCTCATCGTGCCGTCCGACTTCTCGATGACGCCGCCGAGCGGGCCGCATGTGTCCCCGCGCATTCACCCCATCAAGACCGAGTCCGGGCCGCATCCGACGCACGGCGTGCACCTGTCGGATGAGTTCCAGCGCGGCACCGGGAAGGACTGGCAGTACTGGTCACGTCCATTTCCGGGCTGGGCCAATGGTAAGAAGACCGTTGCGGCCTACATGAGCCACATCTGGCAGCTCTGGGACTCCCAGTGAGCCGGGTCGCATTCAGTGTCGCGATGACGGAGGAGGTGAACGCCGCGGCGCGGCTTCACCTTCTTCGCCGTGATGGACAGGAGGATCTGTGCTTCGCCCTTTGGCACCCCAGCCGTGGGCGGAGCCGGACGACCGCACTCCTCAACAAACTGATCCTGCCCGGGCCGGGTGATCGCAACGTCCACGGCAACGCCAGCTTCGAAGCCCAGTATCTTGAGCGGGCAATGTCGGTGGCTGCTGCTGAGGGCGCCGGCCTTGCGCTGCTTCATAGCCATCCCGCCGGCCGGCGGTGGCAAGGGATGAGTCCCGACGATGTCGCCGCGGAAAAGGGGCGTGCTGCATCAGTATATGGGGCGACCAGTCTACCCTTCATCGGCCTGACTATCGCTGGCGATGGAACCTGGAGCGCTCGTTTCTGGGACCGCACGGCACCGAGAACCTATCTGCGGGCTTGGTGCGGAACGGTGCGTGTCGTGGGTGAACGCCTAACGATGCACTACATGGACCAACTAGCGCCCCCACCTCGGGCGACCAAGGCCCAGGTCAGAACCGTCTCGGCGTGGGGCCAGGAAACGCAGGGCGACATCGCGCGCCTCCGGGTCGGCGTAGTAGGCGCCGGCAGCGTCGGAGGGTTCATTGCCGAGGCTTTAGGCCGCACCGGATTCGAAGACGTCATGGTCATCGAATTCGATACGATCGAGGAGCATAATCTCGACCGCCTGTTGTACGCGACGCGGAACGACATCGGGCAGCCGAAGGTCGAGGTGCTGGCGCGGCATCTGCGTCAGCGGGCGACCGCAGACCCTTTTGCCGTCGAGGAAATCTCGGCTGCGGTTTACGAGGATGCTGGTTTCCGGGCGGCACTCGACTGCGACATTCTGTTTGCAGGTGTTGACCGGCCCTGGGGCCGCTACGTTCTCAACCTCATCGCCTACGCGCACCTCATCCCCGTGTTTGATGGCGGCATCGCCGTACGAACGAACCGATCGGGCAAGTTGACCGGTGCCGACTGGAGAGCGCACACGGCCACGGTGGGACGACCGTGTTTAGAATGTCTCGGCCAATACGATCCCGGCTTGGTGCAGACCGAACGCGACGGCTATCTCGACGACCCGACCTACATCGCCGGCCTGCCCCGCGATCACGCATTGAAAATGCGCGAAAACGTCTTCGCGTTCTCAATGGCGTGCGCAAGCAAGCAGATGCTGCAAATGCTGGCGTACACGATCGCTCCGCTCGATCAGTCGAATCTGGGCGCGGAGCTGTACCACTTCGTAGGAAACCACTCGGAACCGCCGCAGTTCGGCGGGTGCAAGCCCACATGCTCGTTTCCGTCGCTCGTGGCAACGGGGGACAGCTGCGGCATTCAGGCAACCGGCTACGGGAAGCATCGCCCGCAAGCCGTGGGCACGGAAAAGCGACAACAGACGCGTTTGGCCGCCCTGGCATCGAGCCTACGCGGCTGGTGGCACGCGACCATCCAAAAGTTCCGGCAACACTCAGCACATAGGAGAACTGAAATGGCAGACCAACACGTCGTACCCCACCCCGAAGGCTGGGCGGTAAAGCCCGCCGGCGGCGACCGCGCCTCATCTGTGCATGATACTCAGCGGGAAGCTATCGACCGCGCGCGCGAGATCGCCCGCAATCAGAATTCGGAACTCTTCATTCACGGCGCTGATGGAAAAATCCGCTCACGCGACTCCCACGGCCATGATCCCAACCCGCCCAAGGGCTAAGCACACACCGCAATCACTTAACCTCTTAACGGAAGGAAATCTCATGCTGTTGCCGGGAACTATCATCGGCGTCGCCTACGGGCCAATCGAACACGTGGCCCTTATTACGGATGAGGGCACCGTTATCCATTCATCGAAGGAGAATGGCGTCGTCACGGAAGAGCCGATCCATACTATTGTCACCGGCCGCCAAGTTCGCGTGTTGGGATCGATCGACTGGGGCCGGCTTCACGCGGCAAAATGGCGCGGCCGAGCGCGCATCGGAGAGCGGTGGACCCCGCTCAACAACTGCGAGCACTTCATTTCAGAAATTTGCGGGTCGGCGCGGCATAGTCCTCAGCTGCAGAAGTGGCTCGTAGGTGCCCTCATCGTCTTGGGCGGCTTCTATTTGGCGCGAAAGGCGGCGTGAATCCCAATGCGTAGACGCCGACATCAAGATACGTGGGATCTGTTGCTGGACCTGCCGTGGTGGCTCAGCATAATTCTGTTCGCGCTTACTTATTTGGCCTGCAGATTTCTGGTTCCGCAAATTCAACTCGCAAGTCCCCTTTTCGTGCCGCTCGTTCAAGCAGTTTCCACTTATGCCCACTTCTTTGCGGCGCCCTTCTTGCTGACGGCTTTTCTTTCTCTAGTGAACGAAATCAGTCGTGATAGGCGCTGAAGCCCGCGGCAGGAGACCATTTATGAGTAGGCCTATTATTCCAAATATGCGCACCTGGCCGCGCAATCTCAGTACTGCCCAGGGCGGTGGTCTATCGACGGCCCAACACGGAGGCATGTCCACTTCCCAGTACGGCGGGATGTCGACGTCGCAGTACGGAGGGATGTCCACGTCTCAATACGGTGGGATGTCCACCTCCCAGTATGGTGGGCTCTCCACCTCGCAATATGGGGGGCTGTCGACATCCCAGTATGGTGGCCTATCGACTTCTCAATATGGCGGGCTCTCTACCTCCCAATATGGCGGCCTCTCGACATCCGCAGGAGGTGGAATGTCCACTTCGGCATCCAACGTCTATATGAGCAATATTCCGCCGTGGCCTGTTTTTCTGAGAGAGCTTGAATCAAGGGGGCTTCAGGCTCAGGCCAACCTTATTCGCCAGCACCTGCCGAGCTTTCTTTGGCCAGAGAACTTCTTTTAGAGTTGGAGAGGCCTCTCGCCGTCTGGCAAAATGAGGAACGTCGCCGAAATTCTGCGAAGCGGTTCCCATGCCTAGTGAATGCCATTTCATTCAACGTGGAACGCCGCGCCGTATTGATGCGCTAGCCTACGACTGTTGGGAAATACAGTGGCTGCCCCGCCCCAAATGTTACTCGGCCAGTGAATGGCTAGTGCTGTGGAATAAATTCAATCGCAAACGCGGAAAAGTTACGCGCGGGCTATGGGCAAAGACGTACAAGGGGCGTCGAAAAACTTGATCACTAGTGACGGTCGTTCCGGTGCACTGCCTCCAAGTTTGGGATGGCGCCCCTACGACCCCATCCCCAGATGATCTGATCGCGACCATCCTAGTGGGCGCTGCACGGGGTCGCCGCCATTCCCACCACCACGCTTGATCCGCCTCTAGTGCGGCTTCTCCCGCGGTCCCCGCGCTTCTCGGGTCCGGGTCCCCATTATCGTCGGCGCACGTCGCGATTTCCGCCCCGCGCCCGTGACAGCAGCAGTTCTCAGGCCGCCTGAGCCTTCAAATCAACGAGCCGCTGGAACTCCGCCAAGATCTCTTGGTGGTGCTGCGCCAAGTAACGGACCACGCGCGCGTTGGCGAGGAGCTTGCCCAGGTAACCCTTCGTAAGAACAAGATCGAGATGATCCGCGCCATAAGACTGCTCGGCCATCTTGAACTCACGCTCCAAGTTCCCCGACTCCCGCTCCATCAAAGCAACCTGTTCATCGGTGAGTCCCTTTACCAATTTTGGCTTCCCGGGTTCGGCAAGCTGAGCTTGCGGGGTCGCTGCGACCAGCGACCTTGCGTAGTTGATGGAGTACCGGTTCATGGCCACCATGAGTTCCGATGCTTCAATCTGCCGCATTGGCGCCAGCCTTTTGAGTTCGCGAAAGGTGTTTATGGGCACGTGCTTGTCCTTGAGCAGTTCGACCGCCTCGGGACAAATGCCGTCGAGCAGCCGCTGCTTCGTTCTGATGCTAGGGACGTTAACGTTGAGGGCCTTTGCCAGTCGGTCCTCGGGAACGCCTCGCTCGAGAGCCTTCAAGATCATCTTATGTTCTTGAACGATAGCGATGCGGCTGACGCGACGATTATAGGTAAACGCCTCATCGTCTGTAGACACGAGACAGACAGCTTCGGTCTCGCCCTGGTCTTTGAGAACCTCAAAGCGCAGGTGTCCGTCCAAAAGAAGAAACTTTCCCTTCTCAGTTCGGTCGCGGGCGATGACTGGCGGCTCGATAATGCCGACTTCCCGGATTGAAGCCGCGATCTGCAAATACTTTGGGGACTTCCTGACCTGGGACGTAATTAGTTTGAGGGGCCGGACGTCGGTGAATGCTACCCGCACCGCCGCATCTTCGAAGGCCATCCGAACTGGACCGTTTTGGGATAAACGAGGCATGGTTTATGCCTCCCCGGTCAAGTGAAGCCGCTCAGCCAGGTTCCGCGGCAGCGTGTCGATCTTTTCTGCACGAAGAAGCGTCACGAGATTCTCATCTGAAAAGAGCTTCTTCAGGGCTTCAGACGCGAAAACAAGCCGATCTCTGGTGATCTCAGCCTTTCGAACCAACAGGCGCTTTTTGTCGGCGTTATCTCGATAGGCGCGAATCAGGTCACCTGACGAAACAGGCCTTCGCTCCTTGGTTCGCGTCGACCCGCGCAGGCCTTTACCTCTCTTCCGACGCTGCTCGATGATCTTTCTGGCTGCGATTAGTCGGTTTCCGCGGAGCTGCTTTCGTTCATAAGCCTGCTGCAACGCTTCCTGGACCTCAGCGTCGTCGGCCTCAGCGATATCGACCGCAACGCTCAGCGGTATTTGCCCAGATTCAACGGCTCTTAGAAGGCGATGCTCTTCCCCATCCAAAAGACGGGTAACACCCCGGACGTATTCCACAGTTAATCCGGTTTTGCGCGCCGTCTCGGTCAAAGAATATCCGCGCTGCTTTAATCCCTGGATATCATGCAGTAGGTCGATAGCTCGGTGCTGACGGCGCGCGCAGTTCTCGACAAGGCTCATAACTTGGCAATCTTCGTCGTCTGCCGCGACGACAAGAGCGGGAATTTCCTTTTGACCTAGTGCCAGAAAGGCCTCCAGACGGCCTTGTCCGCACACCAGATTATAGCGGTCGCTGTTGATGGATCCCGCACGGCTAACCGTAATCGGCTTCTTCAGCCCGACCGCCGCAATGTTCGCGATAATTTCCTTGAAGGTCTTCTTGTTTCGGATCCTGGGATTTATGACATCAATAAGGTCGACGGGAATCAATCGAACTTCCGGAACAGCGCTTGCTCGAGTCATGCGACCTCCATCAATTCTGCACGTGCGGCCATTTCATAAAGAGCGTCGAGGGTTTCGAAGCGGTACGAGTCTAGAGACATACCGTTATGCTCTGCGAGTTTGAGCTTCGAGACCGTCATATCGATTCTAGGAAGCAGGTAGTAATCGAGGGCTTGCTCATTAGCCTGATCCATACGGACCACGACGGTCAGATCGGGGCATAACTCAGTGTCGAACCGAATTTGCCAACGAAGCGAGCCCGCGGCTGTCTCTATGCACCGGGCGATAACGATGGAGGCTGTGAACTCCCCATTGACGGTGAGCAGGTCCGTCTCGGAAGCACGCTCAACGCCGCCGCCCATCTTCTCGATTTCGCCAAGTACGGCCGAGACCACGTTTGGGTGCATCTGCCGCAGCTTTTTATTAATCTCCACATAACGGTAGTCGCGGTCTGGGACGTACCCAATTAGCTCATAGGCTCGAAGTAGACTCCCAAAGCGCCCGGCGTAGGCACTGCTCGAGGGCAGTTGCTCGCGCTCATCTATTATCAATCCAGACAGATAGCCGCTCTCCTCCAGCAATTCATGCAAGCCGCATAGCATTTGCTCGTCGCTTAGTTTTCGTGAACGCTCGCGAATTATGACCTGGACTGCATCGAAGACCGGTTTGTCGATGATTGGTTCGAAGACTCCTTCTGCCCTCAGCCACATGTCGGGCTTATTGCGGACACGCTTCTTCTTGAGTTTGAAAGACACGCGGTTCCAAACGTTGTTGCCGACGTATTTTTCATTAATCAGAATCTGATGGACCGTGCCTCGGGTCCATGCTCGACCCAGATCAGTCTTCATTCCTTGGGCGTTCAGGATGTCTGCAATTTCTCTCTCAGATGCGTCATGGTCGAGAAATTGCTGATAGATCCAACGGACGATTTCGACTTCGTCTGCCGGTCCGTGCACTAGAATCACACGGTCTGTCTGGAGACTTTTATGTTCTCCTCGCGCCAGCTCGGCTTTTGCCGCACCCGTTTGATCTATTAGTTGGCGTCGCAATCCGTAACCGGGCGGCCCACCTTGCCTGTAGCCCATTTCGATGAGCCGGCATTGCCCAGTAAAAACTTTCGCAGAAAGCTCACGGCTATACTCGCCGGCCATGGCGCGCTTGACGCCTTTGACGATCGTGGAGACGGGGCTCCCGTCATTCTCGAACTGCTCAGCGCAGTACTGAACGTTAATCCCGGCGCGCTTGCAGATGTATTCGTAGTAAGCGCTTTCGTCGGCATCCTGGAATCTACCCCACCGACTGACATCGTAAACGAGAATGGTCTGGAAATTTGCCGTACCGGCCTGGACGTCGGCGATCAACTGTTTGAGCGCATCCCGCCCGTCTAGGCGGAGACCGCTTTTCCCGGCGTCAGCATATGTCTGAATGATTTTGATGCCGCGGCGCTCAGCATACTGCCGAATGATGTCGCCTTGATTTTCAGTTGAGTATTTTTGATGCTCCGTGGACATCCGAACATACTCGGCTGCGCGCACGAGCTCATCGGATTGTTCTTCTGCCTTTCCCCCGTCGTTTTGATTCCGACCAGCCATACCACCCTATCCCGGCCGTGGCCGAAAGGGCCTGGCAAACGTTTAAACGGGCGCAGCTTCGCCAATGCGATGTGCACGGTGGAGCTTTCCAGCATCAACAAAATTAGGGATGGAGGGGCGGAATGTCTTTTCCGAAAACGGGCAAAGTTTTTCCACAACGCGATGCCGAGCACCAATATGTCTCCACAATCGCTAAGGCCTTGCGGTATGAACTGGGGCCGACTCATCAAGCGGTGAAAACGATTGTGAGATGGACCGGCGCCAATGAGCGTACCGTGAAACATTGGATCGCCGGGACGGGAGGGCCGAGTGGCGAAAACCTTATCGAGTTGATGCGAAACTCCGACGCCGTCTTTGAAGCGCTCCTCCATCTGGCCGGAAAAGAGAAGTCGATCGTTACGAGCAGGTTGATCGGTGCGCGAGGCAAAATGTGGGAGGTCGTGCAGATGATCGATGGCCTTCTTGAACCCCTGTACAGCGACGGGACTGCGAAGCCATCCGATACCTCCGGCGCACATCATTGAAACATGACTGCGCCTTCCCTGTTCGGAATCGGATTGGACCGCGCATTACGAAAACTCTTTCAAATAAAACAGAGGCTTAGACGGATATTCCCACGATACCCTGATAATTCCCTGTTTCTGAAATCCGGCGGCCCATTGCTCGTCCTGGAATGCTGCTGAAAACGGGGAGATCTTGCAGAGACCCCTTATACAAATCCGGGGAACTCTGATTTATTCCCTGGCAAAGTCCCTGATAGCAGCGAATTTGACCCGTAAGGGGCAGAGAAGGGTTAGAAGCGCACTGGCCCCACCGCCATTAATTCACGAAAGCATTTAAATTCAACGCCGAAATAGCGGCCGAGAGTTCCTGCGTCCAGCGCTGGTACAGCAACTTGGTACAGCATGGAGGCACACTTGGCCCTTTTGCGCACATCCCACCTCACGGAGACGTCAGGGCATCTACTATTTTCGTATGGTTGTTCCCGGCGATATCTCGCTTCGAATCGGCCTATCC
>JAYRTJ010000014.1:0-15394 GCA_041919675.1 Rhodospirillaceae bacterium
TGCTCGCCCTGCTGCCCGTCTTCCTGGTGCGCGGGTTCGGGATTTTCCGCACCAGCCGGCCGGGCCTGCACATGCTGCGTGTGTGCGGAAGCTTCGGCAACCTGACACTTGGATTCTACGCCTTTTCACATCTGCCGCTCGCGACCGCGACCGCGCTTTCGTTCACCCAGCCGCTGTTCATGATCCTGCTCGCAGCCTTTGTCATGGGAGAGGTGGTGCGCTGGCGCCGCGGCCTCGCGACCCTGGCCGGATTTTTCGGTGTGGTCATCATGCTGGGACCGAGCGGGCTCGCGCTCAATCTTGCCGCCTTGGCGGGACTTGGCGCGGCGGCCTCGCAGGCCGTTGCGTATGGCGTGATCCGGCACCGGAGCGCGGAGGACGGCGCGCTCACCATCCTCGCCTGGTTCACGGCGGGCCTGCTCGTTCTTTCGGCGCCGCCCGCCTTGATGTTCTGGAAAACGCCGGAAGGGATGCAGTGGCTCGATCTGGCTTTTATCGGGCTCGTTCTCACCACGGTACAATTTTGCCTCATCAAGGCCTTCCGCCTCGCCGAGGCGACGGTGGTGAACCCGGTCGACTACGCCCGCCTGATCTTCAGCGCGGTGCTCGGGTATTTCTTATTCCAAGAGGTCCCGACGGTCTGGACGGTCGTGGGCGCGGTCCTCATCGTGGCCGCGACGCTGTATATCCTCTTCCGCGAAGCGCGAAATAGACTGGCAAGCCGCGCTTCCCCGTAATAGATGACGCCCCCTTTCAACGCGTACCCGGGGATTCTCGATGAGCGCCTGCGGCCTGGATTTCGGCACCTCCAATTCCGCCATTGGCGTGATTCGCAATAATATCCCGACCCTGGCGCCCGTCGAAGGCGACGCGACCCTCATCCCGAGCGCGGTGTTCTTCGACTACGAAAACAAGAACCGCGTGCAGTTTGGCCGGGAGGCCGTCGCCTCTTACATCGCCCAGCACGACGGCCGCCTGATGCGGGCGCTTAAATCAATTCTCTCCTCGTCCCTGATCGACGAGAAGACGCAGCTCGGCAACAAGATGGTGCCGCTGCGCGAGGTGGTGGAGACGTTTGTGCGCCATCTCAAGGAGAAGGCCGAGGCTTTCGCGGGCGAGGAACTGACCTCCGTTGTCCATGGCCGGCCGGTGCGTTTTGTCGACGACGACGATGCGGCCGACGCACGGGCGCAAAAGGTGCTCGAGGACATCGCCCACAAGGTTGGCTTCCGGGACGTGGCCTTCGTCTATGAACCGATCGCGGCGGCCTACCACTATGAGGAGACGGCGCGCCGCGAGGAAACCGTGCTGATCGCCGACATCGGCGGCGGCACCTCGGACTTCACGATCATCCGCGTGGGACCGCAGCAGAACCGGCGCGCCGACCGGACGTCGGACATCCTGGCCAACGACGGCGCACGTATCGGCGGCACGGACTTCGACGCGCTCCTGAGCCTGGAGGCCGTGATGCCGGCCCTCGGCCTCGGCACGCGGTTGATCGAAAAGAACCTGCCGATGCCGAACAGCGTGTACGTCGAACTCGCCCATTGGCCGACGATCAACTTTGCTTATACGTACAAGAATGAACGCCTGCTGCAGGAGTTGATTCGGGGCGCGCGCGAACCGGAGAAGGTCGAGCGCCTGCTCAAGGTCATCCGCGCGCGCCTCGGCCACCGCATTGCCTTCGCGGTCGAGGACGCCAAGATCGCCCTCAGCGATACCGAAAGCGCCGCCCTCGCCCTCGATTTTATTGAAAACGCGCTGGACGCAACGGCGACACGCAAGGGCTTCGATCACGCCATTTCGGAAAAGACCGCGCGTCTGAACAAGCTCGCCGCGCAATGCATCAAGGATGCGGGCCTCGCGCCGCCGGCCATCGATACGATTTTCTTCACCGGCGGTTCGGGGCGGGTGCCCGCGGTGCGCGCGGCGATCATGCGCGCGGCGCCGGACGCGCGGGCCACGGAGGGATCGGATTTTCTGTCGGTGGCGCTGGGACTAACGCGGGAAACGCAGAAGCGGTTTGGGTAGGACCTCAGGCCCGCGATTACGCGAGGGCCTTCCAGGCGATATATGCGGCCGTGATAAAGATGAACACGGCGAAGACGCGGGTGAGCGCGCCCTTGCGTGCGGCCAGGACCGACCCGAGGCCCTGCCCGACGAGCCCTCCGGCCAGTCCGCCGACGATGAAAAGGCCGGCCACATCCCAAAGGACCAAACCGGAAAAGGCGTAGCTGGCCGCCGTGGTGGCGCCGAACGCCGTGACCGCGACCAGCGACGAGCCGACCGCGTGCAACATGGTCATGTTGGCCGCGCTGATCAGCCCCGGAACGATCAGGAAGCCGCCCCCGATGCCGAAAAAGCCGGACGCCATGCCGGTCGCAAAGCCGGTGGGCACGAGGCGCGCCGCGATGCGCCGCGAAAAGCGGACGTCGGTGTCGCCCGCATCGGATTTCCGGCGCAGCATGGAGACGCCGACACCGACCATGGCGAGGGCGAACGCCAGCAGCAGCTTGCGGCCATCGACGGCCTTGCCGATGGCGGCGCCCGCGAGCGCGCCGAGACTGCCGCTGACCGCGAAGACGACGGCGCAGGGCCATTTGATCGTGCCCTTGCGGGCGTGAAGGCCGAGATTGATCAACGCGCTTGCCGCGACCGCGACCGCGCTGGTGCCGATGGCGACATGCGTGTCTTCGATGCCGACAAGATAGAGCAGCAGCGGCACCGCCAGGATCGAGCCGCCGCCGCCGAGCAACCCGAGCACCAATCCGACGAGCCCGCCGGAAATGACCGCGAGTATGTCAGGCAGCATGAGAGATCACTTTCAAGGGCGGCCGTGGGTTAGAGCGCGTTGACGGGAAGTTTGAGGTAGGACACGCCGTTGTCCTCCGCGGGCGGCAAAGCGCCCGCGCGGATGTTGACCTGAATGGACGGCAGGATGAGGTGCGGCATGCTCAACGTCTTGTCGCGCGCGGTCCGCATCGCAACGAAAGCGTCTTCGCCGACCTCGTCGCGGACGTGAATATTGTTCCGCCGCTGCTGTTCCACGGTCGACTCCCAGGCGAATTCGGCGCGGCCGGGCGCCTTGTAGTCGTGGCAGGTGAAAATACGGGTCTTTTCCGGGAGCGCCAGGATCCGGCGTATCGAGCGGTAAAGCGTGCGCGCGTCCCCGCCGGGAAAGTCGGCCCGCGCGCTGCCGTAGTCGGGCATGAAGAGCGTATCGCCGACAAAAGCGGCGTCTTCGATGAGGTACGTCACGCACGCCGGGGTATGGCCGGGCGTATGCATCACGCGCGCCTTCAAGGCCCCGATGCCGAACACCTCGCCGTCCTTGAACAGAACGTCGAACTGGCGGCCGTCGGCGGCGAAGCCCTCCTCCAGATTGAAGACCCCGGCAAAAACCTTCTGCACATCGGCGATGTGCGCGCCGATGGCCAGCTTGCCGCCCAGCACGGATTTGAGATAGGCGCCCGCCGACAGGTGATCGGCGTGGGCGTGGGTTTCGAGAATCCACTCGACGCGCAGGCCTTCGCCGCGCACGTAAGCGATCACGGCGTCGGCCGAGGCGTGCGATGTACGGCCGGCGGCGGCATCGAAGTCGAGAACGGGGTCGATGACGGCGCAGACCTTCGCCGCCGGATCGGAGACGACATAGGTGACCGTGAACGTGGCCTTGTCGAAGAACGATTGAATGCGCATGTCCGTCGTCATGATTTCGTGTTCCTCCGAAGCGGTGTTTTACGACCTAGGTGCGCCGGGACGGAAATCCGGCGCTGCGGCGCGCGGCGATCATTCCGGCCAGCATGGCGGCGACGAAGGTCAGCGTTTCGATGTTGCCGAAACCGATGCCGGCCAACGCCGGCCCCGGGCAGTAACCGGCCAATCCCCAGCCGAGGCCGAACAGGCCGGCGCCGAGAAGGAGCGAGGGATCGATGTCGCGGCGCGCCGGGACGGCAAAGCCGGTTTCGAACAAGGGCCGGTCGCGCCTTAATACAAACTTATAGCCGAGAGCGGTGACAATGAGCCCGCCGAGCATCACGAAGGCAAGGCTCGGGTCCCAATTTCCCGTGATGTCGAGGAATCCGATCACTTTCGCCGGGTTCATCATCCCGGACATCGACAAGCCCGCGCCGAAAAGAAGACCGGCAATGAGTCCTCCTAGAATGCGCGGCATGATCAGCCTCCCACGATCAAATGCTGGCCGACGAACGCGGCCGCGACGCCGGCCGCCATGAACACGGCGGTGGCGACGATGGAACGCGGCGACAGCCGCGCGATCCCGCAAATGCCGTGACCGCTTGTGCAGCCGTTGCCGAGCACCGTGCCGAAGCCGACAAGTGCGCCGGCCACGAAAATGAGCGGCAGCGGGACGACGAACGACATCGCCGGACGCTCTCCGCCCAGGAGCACCAGCCCCAAGGGTGCGGCGATCAGCCCGGCGACAAACGCGAGGCGCCAGCCGCGGTCCGGTGCCTGATCCGAGAACGACAGCAGTCCCGACGCGATGCCGCTGATTCCGGCGATGCGCCCGTTCAGAAGGAGAAGGGCCACGGCCGATAGGCCGATGAGGATGCCGCCGAACAGCGACGAGAACGGTGTAAAGTGGTCCATCGCGCGGCTCCTAGGCCCGCCGGCAGTAGGTTTCGTACAAAAAGCCGATCAGCGATTTCAGATCGTCCCGCGCGAGGCTGTAAAAGATCGTGCGCCCCTCGCGGCGCGTCTTCACTAGTCCATCCTTGCGCAGCAGGCTCAATTGCTGCGAGACCGCCGCCTCCCGCGCGCCGAGCAGCGCGACCAAATCCCCGACCGCGCGCTCCTGTTCCACGAGCTGGCACAAGATCAACAGCCGCTTGGAATGGGAAAGGCTTTTCAGCAGCGCGCTAACGTCCTCGGCCTTCTTTTTCATCATTTTTATATTCATATATTCATATATATGAATATATATACGACTGTCAAGCCGCCCGCGCGCGGGGCCCGGCGACGGTCCGGCTAAGGACGAGCAGCCTTCAGCGGGGGCAGGTCGTGAGGCCGACGAGACTGTAAAGCGGGCAGATGCGCACGATCGCCGTCAACAGGGGGACAACACCGATCCAGCCCGTCCAATTCCATCCGGTGGCCGGAAAGCCGATGGGAATTGCATAGGCAATTAAAACGAGCCCCACCACAATTCTAAGGATGCGATCAACGGTCCCGATATTCTTGGTCATGACGCTGTTTCCCTAAACGAATGCCGACTTACCGGCGAAGCATCGGCCCGATGACCCAGGCGGGCGTTGATTGAAATCAACAAAGGCTTGTGCAGACACCCGGCCGGGTCCCCGTTAGAAATCAAGACTTCTCGTTGATGCGCCCCTCTTACAACCGCATGAGCTTTTCCATGGACCGCCGCTGGCTTGCCTTTATCGTGCTGTGCCTGGGCGATCTCATGATCGTGCTCGACAGCACGGTGGTGAACGTCGCCCTGCCGACCATCCGCGGCGCGCTTGGGTTTTCCGAGGCCTCGCTGGCGTGGGTGGTGAATTCGTACTTGCTGACCTTCGGGGGGTTCCTTCTTTTGGGCGGACGGCTGGCCGATCTGTACGGGCAGCGGCGGCTGTTCCTGATCGGGCTGAGCGTCTTCACGGCGGCGTCGCTGGTCTGCGGGATGGCGGGCTCGGCGGCGGTGCTGATTGTCGCACGCGCCATACAAGGTTTAGGCGGCGCGGTGGTGTCGGCCGTGGCGCTGTCGCTCATCACCAATCTGTTCCCGGAGCCGGCCGAACGCGTGCGCGCGATGGGATACTTCGGCTTCGTGATGGCGGCGGGCGGCAGCGTGGGTGTTTTGTTGGGCGGGCTGCTCACCAACGCCTTCGACTGGCATTGGATTTTCCTGATCAACCTGCCGGTGGGCGCGGCGGTGTTTGCGGCGGCGCTGCGTCTGCTGGCGCCCGATATCGTATCAGGCGCCGGCGCCAAGTTGGACGTAGGCGGCGCGGTCACCATCACGGCGGCGCTGCTGCTGGCGATCTATGCCATCGTCAACGGCAATGCCGTGGGGTGGACATCGGTTCAGACCCTCGCGATGCTGATGTCGAGCCTGGCGCTGTTCGCGGCGTTCCTGGTGATCGAAGCCAAGGTGGCGGCGCCGCTCATGCCCTTACATCTGTTCCGCGCGCGCAACGTCTCGGTGTCCAACACCATCGGCATCCTATGGGCGGCGGGCATGTTCGCCTGGTTCTTCCTGTCGGCGCTCTATATGCAGTCGGTGCTGGGCTACAGCCCCTTGCACGTCGGGCTCGCGTTCCTGCCGGCGAACGTGATCATGGGCGCGTTCAGCTACAAATTGTCAGCCATCGTGGTGAACCGGTTCGGCATCCGCGCGCCGTTGTGCGCCGGCCTCGTGATCGCCGCGCTCGGTCTATTGTCGTTCGCGCTGGCGCCGGCCGATGGGACCTTCATGTTTCATGTGTTGCCGGGCATGACGCTGCTGGGCATCGGCGCGGGCGTGGCGTTCAACCCGATCCTGCTGGCGGCCATGAACGACGTGAAGCCGGAGGAGTCCGGCCTCGCGTCCGGCGTGGTCAACACATCCTTCATGATGGGAGGCGCGCTGGGCCTTGCCGTGCTCGCGAGTTTGGCCGCGACGCGAACGCTGAGCCTGATGGCGGCGGGCGCCGATGCAAACGTGGCGCTGCACGGCGGATATCAGATCGCGTTCGGGCTTGGGGCCGTGCTGGCGTTCACCGGCGGCATGCTCGCGCTCGCCTTGCATGACTCGAAGCCGGCGGACACGGCACCGCATTAGGGTTCGCGCATGACCATGAAAAACTGGGCCAAGACGATCAAGCGCGACGCCATCACATTGTGGCTGGCCGCGCGCGATCCGCGCACGCCTTGGGTCGTGAAGGCGCTGGCGGCCGCCGTCGCGGCATATGCGCTGTCGCCCATCGACCTGATCCCCGACTTCATCCCGGTGCTGGGATATCTCGACGATCTCATCATCGTGCCCTTGGGAATCCTTGCGGTGGTTGCGTTGGTGCCGCCGGAACTGCTTGCCGAACTGCGCGCCAAAGCGGCCGCGATGGCCGAGCGGCCCGTAAACCGCGTCACGGCCGCGATCTTCATCCTGATCTGGATCGCCGCAATTGGGTTCACAGGATATCTCGGCTGGCGGCACTTCACCGCCGAGGCCCCCCAATAAAAACGCCGCGCGGGTTTCCCCCGCGCGGCGCTTCGGATTGAACGAGGCCTTTAAGGCTTACGGATAAGCCTTGCGGTCCACCGCGACGCCTTTGAGATAGACGGCGTTGATCTTGCGGGTGTTCTTGATGTCGTCGACCGGGTTGGCGTCGAGCACGAGGATATCCGCCGTTTTGCCAACGGCAATCGTGCCCGCGTCGGGGATGCGCAGGAACTTGGCGGCGTCGCCGGTGGCCGCGACCAGCACCTTCATATTGGACATGCCGGCCAGCGCCATGTCTTCCATTTCAAAGTGCGGGGCGTAAGGCGTGTTGCCGTCGGTGCCCATGACAATGGTCGTGCCCGCGTCCGAGATCTTCTTCAAGTTACGGGCCTGGATGGCGTGGCCGGCGGCGGTCTGCGGATTGGCCTTGTTGCCTTCCTCGACCTTGGCGTATTCGGCGGCCGGAAGCGCGGCTTTCAGCCAGGACACATCGGCCACGGCCCCGCGCGCGCCCATGTTCGGGTTCTGCACAAAGCCCTTCTTGGCTTTGAGAAGGGTCATGAACTCATCGTCCACGTCGGTGTCGCGCGGCAGGTGGGCGAAGGCGTCGATGCCCGCCTTAAGCAGACCCTTCGCATCGACGACGTCGAAGATGTGCGCGGTGACGCGCAGGTTCTTCTTGTGCGCTTCCTCGATGATCGGACCATAGAGCTCCGGCGTGAGCTTCTTGTATTTCTCGTCGCGGTCGTCGACCCAAATCTTGATGAGATCGACGTTGCGCGTGGCCTGTTCGTCCACGGCCTTCACGCCATCGGCAGCCGTATCGATCCAATAGGCTTCACCGCCGCGGCCCGGCTCCGGGCGGGTGATGCCGCGGCCAGCGTAGAAGTAGCGCGGCGAGGCCGCGGGCTGCGCGAGGCGGTACTGGTGCGGCGGCTCGGTATTGTCGACACCCATGCTCATGGCGGCGCTGATGCCGAAGTAGGCGCGGCGCTTCATATCGGCGTCGATGCCGTCCTTGGTCTGGCTGAGGTGCACATGCGTGTCGATGAGAGTCGGCATGATGGTCTTGCCCTTGGCGTCGACGCGGGTTGCCCCGGCCGGCGCTTTCACGCCGGCCGCGGGGCCGACTTGCGTGATCTTGCCGCCTTCGACGACGACGGTGGCGTTCTCGATCGGCGCGCTGCCGTCGCCGACGATGACGCGGCCGCCTTCAAACACAACGTTCTGCGCGAATGCAGGCGCAGCCATGCCCATGGCGGCGGCAATGGCGATCGCGGCGGTCATATTCAGATGTCGCATGTGGGTCCCTCCTCCTCCGGAAAAATAGAAGGGAGCACTTTAGCGGATTTGGGGGGGTGGGGAAGATGGCGCGGAATGTAACTTTAATGGTGTTTGGGGCCTCGAAGCCCCTTACCCCAGCCCTCTCCCGCAAGCGGGAGAGGGGAGCGCGTGGCAGCGGAGGCCGGCGCGAGCGAAAATTATATCAGATATAATTTCGCGACTTGCACGGCGTCCGCCGCCTCTATTGGCCGTGGAGGACGAATCCCATCAGCACCGGGAGCAAGATGAAGGCCGCCAGCGTCGAAAGCACGACCATGGCGCCGACTTCTTCGTGTTTGCCGCCGTAGCGCAGGGCGAAGAGAAAAGAGAACACGGCGGTGGGCATCGAGGATTGGATGAGCACCACGCCGCGCACGGGGCCTTCGAGGCCGAAGGCCGCCACCAGTCCGAGCGCGACGGCAAAGCCGAGACCGAGGCGCAAGAGAGACAGCACGAGGCTGCGCGTGAAGGTGACGATGCGAAGCTGGGCCAGCGAGGTGCCGAGGGACATGAGCATCAGGGGGATGACCATGCGGCCCAGGGTATCGGTGGAGTTCATGATCCACGCGGGCGGGGTCACGTCGGCGAAAAGCAGGGTCAGCGCGACGGCGATGCTCCAGAGGATCGGATTGCGCAGAAGGATCATCGGGTGCATGTGGCCCGAGGCGACGCCCTGCCCCACGGTGAACTGCACGATGGTCATGGCGCAGAAGAACGCGATGGCCAACGAAAGGCCGGTTTCACCAAAAGCAAGAAGGCAGAGCGGCAGGCCCATGTTGCCGGAGTTGGGGAACACCAGCGCCGGCCAATAGGTGCGCAGATCCATGCGCGCGAGTTTGAGGCCGACGGCGGCGATGACGCCGACGCAGGCCAGCATGCTGAGGCCGACCACCGCGATCTCGGCCAGCGCGCCCGGCTCGGGGCGGCGGGTCAACAAGGTCGAGAACAACAGGCACGGCGAGCCGACGTTCAGGATGATGTCGGTGATGGTGTTGTTGTCGAAGGGCATGCGCAGGCGCACCCAAGCAAAGCCGATGGCGGCCATGACCAGGACCGGTGCGATGATGGTGAAGATTTGTTGAAGCAAGGGCGGCTCTTGCGCGGGAAGCCAAAGTGGAAGAAAGGCTTATCACATCGCCGCCGGTGATTGACAGGGGAGCGCCCGCCCCTCACCCTCAAAGCATGGCACTTCACGGGACCTGCGTGAGCATTGGACGGACCGGCGTGTTGATCAGGGGCGCATCAGGGGCGGGAAAGTCGGACCTGGCGCTGCGCCTGATCGACCGGGGCGCCGTATTGGTCGCCGACGACTATTGCGATGTAGCCGTGGAGAACGGCGCGGTGGTGCTGTCGGCGCCAACGGCCATCGCGGGGCGGATGGAAGTGCGCGGGCTGGGGATCGTTCCCGTCAAACATCATTCTTCCGCGCGGCTGGGTTTGATCGTCGATCTCGCGCACGGCGACACGATCGAGCGGCTGCCGGAGAAAACCACGGAAGACCTGAACGGCGTCGCGGTGCATTGGATGTGCGTCGATCCCGCACATGCGTCCGCCGACGCCAAAGTGCGCATGGCGGTCGCGACCCTGGAACAGTCATGAGCGATGTGAAGAAGCCCCGTGGCCCGTTGAAGGTCGTGATCGTCACCGGCATGTCGGGGGCGGGGAAA
Source organism: Rhodospirillaceae bacterium (assembly GCA_041919675.1). Taxonomy (GTDB): domain Bacteria; phylum Pseudomonadota; class Alphaproteobacteria; order Rhodospirillales; family Rhodospirillaceae; genus SHVO01. Next base: position 10,153 of record JAYRTJ010000014.1, read on the forward strand.
AGTCTGGCCTTGCGCGCGCTGGAAGACGCGGGCTTCGAGACCGTGGACAACCTGCCGCTGGCGCTGCTGAGTTCCTTCGCCGCCGGGCATGATCATGGACCGGTGGCCATCGGGGTCGATGTGCGCACGCGCGACTTCGACGGGCCGGGGCTGATGTCGCGCATCTCGGCCCTCAGGCGCGACGAGGCGCTGTCCATCGATCTCGTGTTCCTGGACAGCGACACGGAGATCCTGCAGCAGCGCTATACGGAATCGCGGCGCCCTCATCCGCTGGCCGACGACTTGCCGGTCGCCGTGGCCATCGACACCGAGCGCCGTTTGATCTCGTCGTTGCGCGAACACGCAGACCTGGTGATCGACACGTCGCGGCTTGCGTCGGCCGACTTGAAGCGCATCCTGATGGGGCAGTTCGGCGGGCCGGGCAAACGCCCCTTGCGAATCTTCCTCACCTCGTTCGGCTATCGGAACGGCCTGCCGCGCGACGCGGACCTGGTGTTCGACGTGCGCTTTTTGAAGAACCCGCATTATGTGCCGGAGCTGAAGCCGAAGACCGGCCTCGATCGCGCCGTCGGCGCCTACATCGAAGAGGACCCGGCGCTGGCGCCGTTCCTCGGGCGTCTCACCGCCCTCTTGGAACCGCTGCTGCCGCTCTATGAAGCGGAAGGCAAAAGCTATCTGACCATCGCGATTGGATGCACCGGCGGCCAGCATCGCTCCGTCTACACCGTAGAACGGTTAAAATCCTGGCTGACGGAGCGGGGAGTCGCCAGCGAGGCCCGCCATAGGGATATCCATACAAATCCTACGGCCGCCATATCCACGCCCACAGGTAGCGTAACTGCTGGGTAAACCACCTAAGGCGCGATGCGCCTTAGGTTATTGATTGGCCGCATTTTGGCCGGCCGAACCGGTCTCCACTTCGGCCTAAAATGCTCCTCCAACTTCATTACCAACTAGCTGTCGCTTCCGGCCCGGCCATTGGCTAAGCTGCGCCGCCTTTCATACCCCGACGGCCCGGCCCATCAGCGCCCGCCGCTCCTGGTTGAAGTCGGCGCCCGCTTCGAAGTTTTAGGGATACACGTCTTACCTCCATGCCCGTCTCGCAACCCCTGATCGGATTGGTGCTCGTCACACACGGGCGTCTGGCTCTCGAACTCGTCGCCGCGATGGAACATGTGGTGGGCCCGCAGTCGCAGGTCGCCACCGTGTGCATCGGCCCCGAGGACGACATGGAAAAGCGGCGCGCGGACATCGTGAAGGCCGTCGAGACGACCAATGCCGGCTCGGGCGTGGTGCTGCTGACGGACATGTTCGGCGGCACGCCGTCGAACCTCGCGATCTCGATCATGGACACCGCGCCGGTCGAAGTCATCGCGGGGGTCAATCTGCCGATGCTGATCAAGCTGGCGTCGGTGCGCGCCACCGAAACCCTGCAGACGGCCGTGGCGCATGCGCAAGATGCCGGACGCAAGTACATCAACGTCGCCTCCTCGCTTCTCGCGCAGGAAGGCCCGCGCAAGAAGTCGGTCTAGCGCCTTCCGGCGCCCCAATTTTCAAACTGGGACTTTTCGCAACCTTTAGGATTTGAACCGGCATGAGCGAACTCACGCGCACCGTGGAGATCCGCAATACCAAAGGCCTTCATGCGCGCGCCGCGGCGAAGTTCTGCAAGACCGCCGGCCAGTTCGACGCCGAGATCCGCGTCTCGCGCGGCGAGAACGACGTGTCGGGCAGCTCCATTATGGGCTTGATGATGCTGGCGGCGGCGATCGGATGTTCGATCGAGATCCGCACCAGCGGCCCCGATGCAGAGAAAGCCATGGACGCGCTGACAGCCCTGGTGAACAACAAGTTCGATGAAGAATAGGCCGGCGAAAGAGGCTTCAGGCTCTCATCGCGGCGAGCGCACTTTCGAAGGTGTGGCCGCCGGCGCCGGGGTCGCGCTGGGCGTGGTTCACCGTCATGACTCTCACGCCGTGGTTCAGGTGCGCGAGCGGCGCATTCCGGCGGCGAAAGTGCGCGCCGAACAGCACCGCGTGCTCGAAGCCGCCGCCGAAGCGGCGAGCCGCATCGAGGCCCTGCAGAGCCGCGCCAAGCGCATGGCGGGTGCGGCCGGTGAAGAAGTCGGCTACCTGCTCGAGGCCTACCACCAGATGCTGGGCGGGTCGCGCCTGCTGCGCGGCGTGCAGAAAAGAATCACGACGGACCGCATCAACGCCGAAGCGGCGGTGATGAAGGAGATCGGCCTGATGGCCGAGGCCTTCGCGGCCATGGACGACCGGTATTTGGCGGCGCGCATCGCCGATATCCGCGAAGTCGGCCGCCGGCTGGTGGAGAGCCTGGGCGGAAAGGACGTCGAGACGGGCCTGGACGATCTGCCGGTGAACGCGGTGATCGTGGCCGATGAGCTTTCGCCCGCCGATACGGCGCTTCTGGATCCGAAGCGCGTCGCGGGCATCACGACTGTTTTGGGCGGCGTGGAGAGTCACACCGCCATTGTCGCCCGCAGCCTGGGTTTGCCGGCGGTCGTCGCGCCGCCTGAAGTGCTGGCCGCCGCCGAGAACGGCAATGAGATCATCATCGACGGCACGGCGGGGCGCGTGATCGTGAACCCGGGGGCCGCGACCCTCGCCAAGTACAAGAAGCGCCGCGCGGCGTTCCTGCGTTCGCAGCAGTCGCTGAAAAAGCTGAAGGGCGTGCCGGCGGTGACGCGCGACGGGTTCCGCGTGCATCTGCACGCCAATATGGAACTGCCCAACGAAATCCCCGGCGTGCTGGCGGCGGGCGCCGAGGGTATAGGCCTGTTCCGCAGCGAGTTCATGTTCATGAACCGCGGCAGCCTGCCGAGCGAAGAAGAGCAGTTCGCGGAACTGGCTCAAGTCGTGAAGAAAATGGGCGGACGGCCCGTCACCGTGCGCACCTTGGACGTGGGCGCCGACAAGTTGGGTGAAGCGGTGGGCCTGAAGCCCGGCCCGAACCCTGCGCTCGGCCTGCGCGCGATCCGCTTCTCACTGACGCGGCGCAAGCTGCTTCTGACCCAACTGTCGGCGATCCTGCGCGCGGGCGCCCTCGGACCGGTGCGGATCCTCTTGCCCATGGTGTGCACGGTCCTCGAGATCAAACAGGTGCGCCGGATAATGGCGCGCGTGGCGGCGACCTTGAAGCGCAAGGGCGTCAAGATCGCCGATCCCTTGCCGCCGCTGGGCATCATGATCGAGATCCCGGGCGCGGCCCTGGCCGCGGATGCCTTGGCCCGGGAGGCGGACTTCTTCGCCCTCGGCACCAACGACCTGACCCAATATACCCTCGCCATCGACCGCACCGACGAGCAGGTGGCGTATCTGTACAATCCGCTGCACCCGGCCGTGCTGCGCCTGATCCAGTTCACGGCGGAAGCCGCCTCGGCGGCGCGCATCCCTGTGTCCGTATGCGGGGAGATGGCCGGGGACGAGCGCATGACGCCCATTCTGCTGGGCTTCGGCATTACCGAACTCTCCATGAACCCGGTCAGCCTGCCCCGGGTGAAGAAACGCATCCTGGAGCTGAACCTGGCGTCCATCAGCGGCCAGGTGCGCCGGATGACCGCGGAGTCCGACCCGGCCCGCCTCAAAGCGGTGGTGGACGGGCTGAGCCGCGCCTAGGAGGCCCTTAACACTCCTGAAGCCCGAGTTGCCGGGTTGCGCGGCGACTGGTATATGGCGCGGCCTTATTCGCAACTCTCGCCGGCGATCCCGGAAACAGGAGAAAATCAATGAAATTCAAAGACTTCCGGGTGAAAGACATCGGCCTCGCCGATTGGGGCCGCAAGGAAATCGCCATTGCCGAAACCGAGATGCCGGGCCTGATGGCGCTGCGCACCGAATTCGGCCCGATGCAGCCCCTGAAGGGCGCCCGCATCGCCGGCTCGCTGCATATGACCATTCAGACGGCGGTGCTGATCGAGACGCTGAAGCACTTGGGCGCGGACATCCGCTGGGCTTCGTGCAACATCTTCTCGACCCAGGACCAGGCCGCGGCCGCCATCGCCGCGAAGATGACGCCGGTGTTCGCCGTGAAGGGTGAGAGCCTGGAAGAATATTGGGATTACACCCACAAGATCTTCGAGTGGGCCGACGGCGGCACCCCGAACATGATCCTCGACGACGGCGGCGACGCCACCCTCCTGATCGTGCTCGGCACCGAAGCGGAAAAGAACCCGAAGCTGATCGCGAAACCGACGAACGAAGAAGAAACCGTTCTGTTCGCCGCGATCGCCAAGCGCAACAAGGAACAGCCGGGCTGGTACGCGAAGGTGCTGGCGAACATCAAGGGCGTTTCGGAAGAAACCACGACGGGCGTGCACCGCCTGTATCAGATGGCCAAGGACGGCCGCCTGCACTTCCCGGCGATCAACGTGAACGACAGCGTGACCAAGTCGAAGTTCGACAACATTTACGGCTGCCGCGAAAGCCTCGTCGACGGCATCCGCCGCGCCACCGACGTGATGATGGCCGGCAAGGTCGCCATGGTCGCCGGTTTCGGCGACGTGGGTAAGGGCTCGGCCGCCAGCCTGCGCAGCGCCGGTTGCCGCGTGATGGTGTCGGAAATCGATCCGATCAACGCGCTGCAGGCCGCCATGGAAGGCTACGAAGTCGTGACCATGGAAGACGCCGCGCCGAAGGCCGACATTTTCGTCACGGCGACGGGCAATCTCGACGTCATCACCGTCGATCACATGCGCGTCATGAAGGACCGCGCCATCGTCTGCAACATCGGTCACTTCGACACCGAAATTCAGACGGAAGCCTTACGTAACTTCAAGTGGCACAACGTGAAGCCGCAGGTGGATGAAATCGAATTCGCCGACGGCAAGCGCATCATCCTTCTGGCCGAAGGCCGCCTGGTGAACCTGGGCTGCGCGACCGGTCACCCCAGCTTCGTCATGAGCGCCTCGTTCTCGAACCAGGTGCTGGCGCAGATCGAGCTGTGGAGCAACAACGCCAAGTACGACAAGAAGGTCTACGTGCTGCCGAAGCACCTGGACGAGAAGGTCGCGGAACTTCACCTGGCCAAGGTGGGCGCGAAGCTGACCAAGCTGTCCACAAAGCAGGCGCAGTACATCGGTGTGGCCCAGCAGGGTCCGTTCAAACCTGAGACGTACCGCTATTAATATCCGGCCGGCTGTCGCCCACGGGCGACACCCCCCCAAACCCGCCGGTTATTAATCAGGTTTGTTGGGTGGGGTGGTTTTGTGGCGACCCGG
>JAYRTJ010000014.1:15404-48292 GCA_041919675.1 Rhodospirillaceae bacterium
GGGCGGGCGCCCTGGGGCGACAGCCGCCAATTCCGGCGGTATCTTCCTCAGATTGGTAGGGTGAGGAGTTTCGGTGCCGACCGGGACGCTCGAGTTCTTAACGCCGCCGGTTCTTGTCGGACTGATCGCGGTCATCGTCCTGGTGCCGCCGGCGGCCTTCGCGCTCTGGCGTCAGCATAAATACTGGCGCGAGGCGGAACACGGCGCCAGCCGCGCGCGCTATGGCCGGACGGCCATCCAAGCCGCCCTCGAGACCGCCCCCGAAGGCTATTTCGCCTGGTTCCATCAACCGATCGCCGCCGAAGAACAAGACGCGCGCGCGCTGCCGCGTTTCAAGGAGACGGGCTACTGCTCGCGCCGCCTCGCGGTGCTGCTCGACCTGTTCCGGGGCATGGAAGCCACCTTCGACGATGTGACGGACGGCTTCGACAAGGTCTCTCAGGACCGCCTGCGCCAGGCCATCCACCAGTTGCGCAACGGCGGCGACGGCTTCCAGATCGATCTGGCCCATAACGCCACGGGCCGGCGCATCCAGGCGCGCGGCGTGCGCGCCATCGACGCCGACAACCGGACCATGGCGGATGTCGTGTGGATGAGCGACGTGACCGAAGGCGCCGCCGCGGTCGATACGCTGACCACGGAAAGCGAAGGCCTGAAGCGCGAGGTGGCGCTCTTGAAGGCCGCGCTGAACGGGATCGCCGAGCCGGTGTGGCTGCGCGACGACGACCTGTCGCTGATCTATTGCAATAGCGCCTATGTGAAAGCCGTGGACGGCAAGGACGCGCATGACGTGGTGACGCGCGGGCGCGAGCTGGCGCCGCGCGTGGCCGTGCGCGAGGCGCGCGCCCTTGCGGCCGCCGCGCGCGCCTCGGGCGAAACACGCCGCACGCCGTTCCACATGGTGATCGAAGGCAGCCGCCGCCTGATGGAAGTGACGGAAGCGCCCGTCGACAGCGAGAGCCCGAAGCCGCGCGATGAGAATGAACATGCGCGCGCGCCGTTGTTCTCGGACGGCAGCGGACGCCTGACGGCCGGTCTCGCGTACGACATCACCCGCCAGGAAGAACTGGAGGTGCGCCTGAAGCGCGAAGCCGCCGCGCATGCGGACGTGCTGGAGCGGTTGGGAACGGCCATCGCCATCTTCGGGCCGGATACGCGGCTGATCTTCTTCAACACGGCGTATGCGGCGTTGTGGGATTTGAGCCCGGGGTGGCTGCTGGATGGGCCATCCTATGCGACGGTGCTCGACGCCTTGCGCGGCGAACGCCGCCTGCCGGAAGTCGCGGACTTCCCGGCGTACAAGGAAAAGGAACTGGCGCGCTTCAACTCCCTGATCGAGCCCACGGAAGACGTGCTGCATCTGCCGGGCGGCGGAACGCTGCGCCGCGTGATCGCGCCGCACCCCATGGGCGGCCTGCTGACCACTTACGAAGACATCACCGACCGCCTGGCCTTGGAACGGTCCTACAACACCCTCATCGCCGTGCAGCGCGAGACCATCGACAACCTGCAGGAAGCCGTGGCCGTGTTCGGCGCGGAAGGCCAGTTGCGCCTGGCGAACCCCGCCTTCGCCGAGCTGTGGAACATCAGCGTCGAAGCCCTGCGCGAAGGCCCGGTGATGGGCGCGGTGATCGAGGCGTTCCGCGACTTCTTCGACGACGACACGATCTGGATCCGCCACCGCGCCGTGATGCTGGCCGCGCTCGACGCCGAGCGTCAGCGCCTGACGCAGCAGGGACGCGTGGTGCGGCGCGACGGATCCGTGCTGGAATTCATCTCGGTGCCGCTGCCGGACGGCGGCGCTTTGTTCTGCTACAACGACGTCTCGGCGCCGGAGCGCGTGGCGCAGCAGCTGCGCAGCCGCGCCGAAGCGCTGGCGGCCACCGACAAGCTGCGCTCGGACTTCATGAGTAATTTTTTGGTCGAGCTGGAAGCCTCGGCGCAGGCGGCGGATAAGGACCCGTCGCGCGCGCGGGTGTTCAAGATCCTGGTGGAGGACATGCGCGACCTTTCAGGAATCGATGCCGGGCAGCAGACGCTGCATTTGGATTCTTTCGACGTCCGCGCGCTGACCGACCGTATCGCCATCGCGACCCACGAGAGCTTCAAGCAGCGCGGCAAGAAACTGATCGTGGACTGCGCCGCGGACACGGGCTGGATGGTCGGCGACGGGGCGCGCATCAAACAGACGCTGTATCATCTCGTCATCGCCGCCCTGAAGACCACCCACGGCGACGTGGTGGCGGTGGTGGTGACGCGTGAAGGCGCGGGCGTCGTATTCGCCATCCGCTACGCAGCCCAACATGACGGCCGCACGCCCGCTCTCAGTATTCATCTCGCCCAGCGGATCACCGATCTGCACGGCGGCAGCCTGACCACCAAGGCCGACGGCGGGGATACCGTCGTCACGGTGCTGCTGCCGTCGGGCGGCAAACCGGCCGATGGAAAATCAAAGTGGGCGGCGACGTCGTAAGCCATGAGCGACCTGCCGCTTCTGACCGACATCGCATTACCGACCGAGGACGACACCGTCGCCCTTGGGACCGCGCTGGCCGGCGTCGTGCGGGCGGGCGATGTCATCGCCTTGAACGGCCCCTTGGGCGCGGGAAAAACCACTCTCGCGCGCGGCTTCATCACGGCGCTGACGCAGGTTGACGAAGACGTGGTGAGCCCGACCTTCACCCTGGTCCAGGTCTATGATGCGCAAACCGCGCCGATATGGCATTTCGACCTGTACCGGCTGACCGCGGTTCAGGACGTCTTGGAACTGGGCTGGGACGAGGCCTTGAGCGGGGGGATCAGCGTGGTGGAATGGCCGGAGCGCCTGGGCGCGCTGTTGCCGAAGAACCGCCTCGACGTGGTGCTGAGCTCACGTCCCGGAAGCAACGAACGGCGCGCGGCGCTGCACGGCGGCGCACAGTGGAAGGACCGGATCGCGGATATGAAGCATGACTGACACCCGTGAAGGCGTGATCGCGGACTTCCTGCGCAAACACGAATGGCACGAGGCCGCGCGCGGCCGGCTGGCGGGCGACGCCTCGTTCCGTAAATACGATCGGTTGAATGGGCCCAAAGGCCCCGCGGTGCTGATGGACGCGCCGCCGCCGCATGAAGACGTGCGCCCCTTCGTGCGCATCGCCAAGCACCTGTTCAAACACGGCTTCGGCGTGCCGGAGATTTTCGCCGAGGATCACGACGCGGGGCTCTTGCTGCTCGAGGATCTGGGCGACGACACCTACACACGCCTGCTGGCGCGCGGGCACAACGAACGTGAACTCTACGCCCTAGCCATCGACGCGTTGACCGCCTTGCACAAGCTGCCGCCGGTCGACGCCATTCCGGACGGCGTGAGCCCTTACGGCATGCCGCGCCTGGTGGAGGAAGTGAGCCGCGTGAACAGCTGGTACCGTCAGCTGGTGAGCGCGCCGCCCTTGTCGCCGCATGTGGAGCGGGCGTTCGGCGAGATCTGGGCGAAGATCCTGCCGCGGGCGTGGAAGGCGCCCACGGCACTCGTTCTGTTCGACTTCCATATCGACAACCTGATGCTGATCAAGGGGCGGAGCGGTTTGGGGTCCTGCGGCATTCTCGATTTCCAGGACGCGGTGGCGGGGCCGGTGACCTACGATCTGATGTCGCTGCTGGAAGACGCGCGGCGCGACATCGACCCAAACCTGGTCGCGGACATGAAGGCGCGTTATCTCGAAGCCTTCCCGCACATCCGGCGCGAGGATTTCGATCTGTCGTGGGCGGTGATGGCGGCGCAGCGCCATACGCGCGTCATCGGCACCTTCGCGCGCCTGAAATTGCGCGACAACAAGCCGCACTATCTGGTCCATATGCCGCGCCTGTGGCGCTACATGGATGTGTGCCTCGCGCACCCCGCCCTCGCCGACCTGAAGGCCTGGTTCGATACGCATTATCCTCCGGCGCTGCGGGCGGTGTCCGCATGATGCCGCAGCGCGCCATGCTGCTGGCGGCGGGACTGGGGCAGCGCATGCGCCCGGTGACCGACGTGATGCCCAAGCCCATGGTGAAGGTGGGCGGGAAGAGCCTGATCGACTGGACCCTGGACGCGCTGGACGACGCGGGCGTGCCCGAGGCCGTGGTCAACGTGCATTACCTGGCGCCGCTGTTGGTGAAGCATCTGGCGGGGCGCACACGGCCGAGAGTCGTGATCTCGGATGAAACCGCGCAGCTCCTGGATACGGGCGGCGGCGTGACCAAGGCGCTGCCCTTGCTGGGCGGCGATCCGTTCTTTGTGTGCAATTGCGATGCGATCATCGCGGGCGGCACGCCGGCGGCGCAGCGTCTTGCTAACGGCTGGAGCGACGACCTCGACGTGCTCATGCTGGTGCATCCGCGCGCCGGCGCCCACGGCTTCGACGGTCCGGGCGATTTTTTTGTCGATGCCGAGGGCCGCATGGCGCGACGCGGCACGGCGGCCCAAGCGCCTTATGTGTACGCGGGACTGTTCATCATCCATCCGCGCACTCTTGCGGGCGCCAAGGCGGAACCCTTCTCGCTGAATAAAATCTGGAACGCGGCGATCGCGGCGGACCGTATGCGCGCCGTCGTTCACGACGGGCGCTGGTATCACGTGGGCACGCCGGAAGCGATCGGCGAAACCGAAACCCTTCTCGCACAAGAACATGAAAAGTAGCGGGGAAAGCTGGCGAAGTTTAGCCACCGCGAAACCGGCGGTCTTCACGATCCCGGCGCGCCTGTCTTTTGTCGACGTGCTGGCGCGCGGAATCCTGGCGGACGCCGGCGGCGATCCCCTCGCCCTGACGCGCATCACAATTCTGCTGCCCACGCGCCGCGCGTGCCGGTCCTTGCGTGAAGCCTTCCTGCGTTTGAGCGGCGGCACGCCGGTGCTGTTGCCGCGCATGATGCCGCTGAACGATCTCGACGAAGAAGACGCGCTGTTCAGCGGCTTTGCGTCGGCGGAGACCTTGGCGTCGATCCCGCCGGCCATCGCGCCCCTGAAGCGCCAACTGTTCCTCGCGCGCCTGATCCAGTCGCGGAAAGTGGCGGGGCGCGCACCCCATCTGGAAGAGGCTTTGCATCTGGCCGCCGAACTCGCGCGGCTGATCGATCAGGTGCAGACGGAGCAGCTCGATTTCGCGCGTCTCAAGAACCTGGTTCCGGACGCCTACGCCGAGCACTGGAAAGAGACGCTGGCGTTCCTGGAGATCGTGACCAGGCTGTGGCCGAAGGTCTTAGAGGAAGACGGCACCCTCGATCCCGTGGAACACCGCAACCGCGTCTTTGCCGCGCAGGCCGCCGCATGGACAGCGCATGCGCCGGGCCCGGTGATCGCGGCGGGGTCCACGGGCAGCGTGCCGGCGACGGCGGACCTGCTGCTGGCGATCGCAAATATGCCCGAGGGCTGCGTTGTGTTTCCGGGACTGGATCAAGCGCTGGACGACGCGGGCTGGGACGCGCTGGACGAGACGCATCCGCAGTATGGGATGAAGGAACTGCTCGGGCGCCTGAACCTCGCGCGTGAAGACGTATGCCTATGGCCGGATACCAAGGGCGCCGAAACGCCGCGTGAAACGCTGATCACCGAAACGATGCGCCCCGCCGAAACCACGGAAAGCTGGCGCGCGCTGGCGGGCATCTGCGAGGACGCCATCGCGGCGCTGGCGCGTGTGGACTGTCCGGGCGCGCGCGAGGAAGCCGAGGCGATCTCTTTCATCATGCGCGAGGCGCTGGAAACACCGGAGCGCACCTGCGCGCTGGTGACGCCGGACCGGCGCCTGGCGGAGCGGGTAAGCGCCGAGTTGAAGCGCTGGAAGATCGATATCGACGATTCCGCGGGGCGGAGTCTGGACCGCACGCCCGTCGGCACGTTCCTCAGATTAACCGCTGCGATGGTGGCAGAAGAGTTCGCGCCGGTCGCGACCTTGGCGGCCTGCAAACATCCGCTGGCGGCGGCTGGACTGGACGAGGTGATCTTCCGCACCGGCACACGCGCGGCGGAACGCTTCATGCTGCGCGGACCGCGTCCGGCGGCGGGGCTTGAGGGCCTCAAGGGCCTGACGGCAACACTGACCCATCATCAGCGCGATATCATGCGCTGGACGGAACGGCTGGAGGCTTGTTTCAAGGCCTTCGCGGACATTATGGCGAAAGAGGACGTGGCGCTCGATGAAGTGCTGAACGCGCACATGGAAGCCGCCGAAGCGTTCGCCGAGACGCCGGAGAAACCGGGGCCCTTGCGCCTGTGGGCGGGCGAGGACGGCGAAACACTGGCGGCCTTCGCGGCGGAACTGGCGCAGTACGGCGGTTCCGTGCCGCGTTTCGCGCCGCGCCTTTATCCGGCGGTCCTGAACGCGCTGCTGACGGGCCAGGTGGTGCGTCCGAAATTCGGCAAACATCCAAGGCTCGCGGTGCTGGGGCCCTTGGAAGCGCGCTTGCAGCGCTTCGATGTGTTGATCCTGTCGGGGCTCAATGAGGGCACATGGCCCGGCGACGCGCCGGCGGATCCGTGGATGAGCCGGCCGATGCGCGCGGCCTTTGGTTTGCCGTCCCCGGAACGGCGCGTGGGCCTCGCGGCGCACGACGTGGCGCAGGCCCTGTGCGCGCCGCGTGTGATCATGACGCGCGCCGTGAAGGCGGACGGCACGCCGACGGTGCCCTCCAGATGGTTGATGCGTCTCGAGCAGGTCATCAAGGCGGCGGGCCTTTGGGGCACATGGCGCGCGGCGAACGCGCCGTGGCTGGCGTGGGCGAACGCGCTTTCGCATCCGGCGCAGTTCACCGCGGCGAAGCCGCCCGCGCCGCGCCCGCCGGTGGCCGCGCGGCCGCGCAAACTCTCCGTCACACAGATCGAGACCTGGATGCGCGACCCCTACGGGATCTATGCGCGCTACGTGCTGGGGCTCGAAGCGCTGCCGGATCTCGATCAGGACGCCAGCCTCGCGGACTACGGCTCGCTGACCCATAAGGCCCTGCAGGATTTCATCACCGCTTATCCGGCGGGCCCGCTGCCCGAGGACGCGCAAGAGCAACTCTGCGGCATCGGCAGACGCCTGTTCGACACCGGGACCGTGCGGCCCGCCGTGATGGCCTTCTGGTGGCCGCGCTTCGAGCGCATCGCAGCCTGGTTCGTCGCCCATGAGCGCGTCCGGCGCGATGTGCTGAAACGCGCCCACGTGGAGCGCGGCGGGAAGATGGTGCTCGACGGCCCGGCGGGACCCTTTACCCTCACCGCCAAAGCCGACCGCATCGACGAGACGTCGAGCGGTCTTGTGGTGATCGACTACAAGACGGGAGCGGTGCCCACGGACAAGATGGTGAACGCGGGTTATTCGCCGCAACTGCCGCTGGAAGCGGCCATGGCGCTGGCGGGCGCGTTCGAGGGCGTGCCGCGCGCGGCGGTGGATGAGATCGCGTTCTGGGCGCTGCACGGACGCAAGGAGGGCGGCAACGCGAACGCCGTGAAGGGTGACGCGGCGGAACTGGCCAAGGCGGCGCATGAAGGCCTCGCGCGCCTGATCGCGGCCTTCGACGATCCGAACACGCCCTACGAAGCGCGGCCCAACCCGGATATCGCGCCGGCCTATAGCGATTATCTGCACCTCGCCCGCGTGAAGGAGTGGATCTCGGCCGGGGAGGACGAGGCATGAGCGCCGCCGCGCCCATCCAGATCGCCGAGCGCACCCAGAAGCGCGCCGCGCACCCCGCGAAAAGTGTTTGGGTGAGCGCCTCGGCGGGCTCGGGCAAAACCAAAGTGCTGACGGACCGCGTGCTGGCGCTGCTGCTGACCGGCACCGCCCCCCACAAAATTCTATGCCTGACCTTCACCAAGGCGGCCGCCGCCGAGATGAGCAACCGCATCAACGAGCGGCTGGCGTCCTGGGTGACCATGGACGAGGACACGCTGTGGAACCAGCTCGCGGCGCTGCATCCGGAGACACCGGATCGCCTGCTGCTGGACCGCGCGCGGCGCCTGTTCGCCCAGGTTCTGGATGCGCCGGGCGGGCTGTCGATCTCGACCATTCACGGCTTTTGCCAGTCGTTATTAAAGCGCTTCCCGTTGGAAGCGGGCGTGACGCCGCATTTCACGGTGATGGACGAACGCGACGCGCGGGAAGCCTTGGCGGCGGCACAGGAGCTTTGCATCGCGCATGCGCACCGGGGTGATGACGCGGACCTCGCCGAGGCCTTGAAGCTGATCACGGCGCGGGTCCATGAGACGCATTTCGCCGACCTGATGGACTCGCTGGCGGGCTGCCGGACCAAGCTCGCGCGCATGTTCGAAGCTCACGGCGGGCTCGCAAATGTCGCGCAGGCGCTGCGGCGCAAGTTGAGCCTGCCGGAAGACGCGACGGAACTCTCGCTGCTGACGGACGCCTGCAAGGAGGCCGCCTTCGACGGCGCGTCCTTGAGGCGCGTGTGCGGCGCGCTCGACAGCGGCTCGGCGACGGATAAGGACCGCGCGGCGTTGCTGCGCGCCTGGCTGTCGGCGGAAGACACACGTATCGCCGGGTTCGAGACCTATGCCGGCGCGTTCCTGACCCTGGAAGACGAACAGCGCGCGCGGCTGGCGACGAAAGCCGTCGTCACCGCCCTGCCCGACGCGATCGCGATTTTGGAAACCGAAGCGCGGCGGGTCAGAGAAATCCGTTTGCTGTGCAAGGCCGCGCGGGTGGCCGCGAATACGGAGGCTCTCCTGCGTCTTGGCGCGCGCATGCTGGAGATCTATTCCGCCGAGAAGTCGCGGCGCGGGCTGCTGGATTATGACGATCTGATCCAGACCGCGCGCCGCCTGGTGGAGCGCGACGGCGCCGCCGCCTGGGTGTTGTACAAGCTCGACGGCGGGCTCGATCACATCCTGATCGACGAAGCGCAGGATACGAATCCGGACCAATGGGCCATCGTGGATGCGCTGACACGCGAATTCTTCGCGGGCGAAGGCGCGCATGAGCAGATTTCACTGAACCCGCGCACGGTGTTCGCGGTGGGCGACCGCAAGCAGTCGATCTACGGCTTCCAGGGCGCGGCGCCTGACGAGTTCGACCGGATGCGGAAAGTGCTGGAGAACCGCGTGACCGGCGCGAACCAAGCCTGGGGCAGCGAAGACCTGTTCGTGTCGTTCCGCTCGGTGAAGGCGGTGCTGGACGCGGTGGATCACGTGTTTCTCCAACCCGGCGCGCGCGACGGGGTCGCGGTCGGCGATGAGGACATCACCCACCGCGCCGCGCGCGAAGGCAACGCAGGGCTGGTGGAGCTGTGGGCGCCCGTCGAACCCGAGGCGACCGACGAGGTTCAGCCCTGGATGCCGCCGGTGGAGCGCAAGCGCGGAGATTCGCCGCCCGCACGGCTGGCGGCGCTCGTGGCCAAGCGCATCGACAAGATGCTGCGGTCCGGTGAAGCGCTGGAGTCCAAAGGCCGCGCCATCCGCGCCGGGGACATCATGGTGCTGGTGCGCCGGCGGACGGGGTTTGTCGAAGACCTGGTGCGCCATTTGAAAACGCTGAAGGTGCCCGTGGCCGGTGTGGACCGCATGGTGCTCACCGACCAGATGGCGGTGATGGACCTGATGGCGCTGGGCGCGTTCCTCTTGCTGCCGGAAGACGACCTGACGCTGGCCACGGTGCTGAAGGGCCCGCTGGTGGGCCTGACGGAAGAAGAGCTGTTCGTCCTGGCGCATGGGCGCGGCGACAAGCGCCTGTGGGATGTGCTGACCGCGCACGCGGGAAGCACGTCGCGGCTTGGCGCGGCGCGTGCGGTGCTCGCCGATCTTCTGGCGAAGACGGATTATCTGACGCCGGTGGAATTGTACGGCCATGTGCTGGTGGCCTGCGAGGGGCGCAAAAAGCTGCTGGCGCGCCTCGGCCTCGACGCGGAAGATCCCATCGACGAATTCATGACCCTGGCGCTGTCCTACCAGGACGATCATGCGCCGTCGCTGCAAGGCTTCCTGCATTGGCTGTCGGCGGGCGACGCCGAGATCAAGCGCGACCTCGACAGCACGGGCAGCGACGCGGTGCGCGTGATCACGGTGCACGGCGCGAAAGGCTTGCAGGCCCCGATCGTGTTCCTGCCCGATACGATGCAGACACCGACGTTCCAGGACCGCTTGTTGTGGACCGACGGCGAGAGGCCCTTGATGCTGTGGTGCGCGGCGGCAAAGGAGATCGATCCGGCGACGAAGGCCCTGCGTCAATCCCTCGCCGACGCGCAGGCCCGCGAATATCGCCGCCTTCTTTATGTGGCGATGACGCGCGCAGAGGACCGTTTGTATGTCTGCGGCTGGCGGAACAAGCGCGCCGGCGATGGGGCTTCGAGCTGGTACGACCTGATCCGGGCCGGCCTTGCGGCCTCGATGTCGGAGACGACGACCGATCCGTTCCTTGAGAGCGATGGAACGCTGAGCGGCGCCGAGGTCGTGCGCTTAAGCTCGCGTCAAGACAAACCGCCGAAGGAAGACAAGAAAGCCGCGGCCGTTGCCGCTTCTTCCGCTTTGCCGGACTGGACCCGCAAGGATGCGCCGCCGGAAGCGATCCCGCCGCGGCCGCTCGCGCCGTCGCGCGCGGTCCTGGACGATCCGCCGGTGAACTCGCCGCTGAACGATACGCGGACGCGCTTCCAGCGCGGCATCATCATTCACCGTCTGCTGCAAAGTCTGCCCGATCTGCCGCCGGCGAAACGGCGCAAGGCCGCGGAAGCCTTCGTCGCGCGGCCCGCGTGGCAGCTCGCCGAGGCCGAGCGCGCGGCCCTGGTGAGCGAAACCATGGCGGTGCTGGAGACGCCGGACTTCGTGCCGCTGTTCGCGCCCGAGACCTCGCGCGCCGAAGTGCCGGTGACGGGCCTTTTGGGCCGCTTCGCGCTGTCGGGCCAGGTGGACCGGCTGGCGGTGACCGAGGACGAGGTCTGGATCGTCGATTACAAGACCAACCGCCCGCCGCCGCATGAAGCGGTGAATGTCGATAAGGCCTATGTCTACCAGATGGCGGCCTACCGGCGCGCCTTGCAGACGATCTACCCGAAACATACGGTCCACTGCCTGATTTTGTGGACGGATGGCCCCTTCATCCTGGAGCTGCCCTCGCAGCAAATGGATGACCTGCTCGGCTCATCCGGCCTAATCTAGCGCCATGGATGACACCAACCAGGTTCGTAACGTCGACGGCGTGCTCTTGCGCGAGTGCTGGTACTACGCCCTGCCCTCGCAGGCCTTGAAGGCGCGCGCGACTCTGCACCGCACCATCGTCGGTGAACCGGTCCTGCTGGGCCGCGACGCCGACGGGAAGGTTTTTGCCTTCCGGGACACCTGCCCGCACCGAGGAACGTTGTTGTCGAAAGGCGCGTTCGACGGGCGTGAAGTGCAGTGCCCCTATCACGGCTGGCGCTTCCGCACCGATGGCCAGTGCACGGCGATCCCTTCACAGCTCGCCGATCAGAAACCCCAAGCCAAGGACATCCGCACGCCGGCTTTCCGTGTGGCTGAACGCGACGGGAATATCTGGATCTATATCGGCACGCAGAAAGACAACCTTCCGCCTGTGCCCGGGGTGCCGGCGGTGGGGGCAAAGTTCCAACTGCATGAATCCTCGATCTTCGCCTGCAATATCGACGTGGCGGTTTCGGGTTTGATGGACCCCGCGCACGGACCCTTCGTGCACCGCTCGGCGTTCTGGCGCGGCGAGCACAGCATCCATGAAAAGCAAAAGGCCTTCTCGCCGCTGGCGGAAGAGGACGGCCTTGGCTGGCGCATGGACCGCCACACCGCGTCGCGCAATTCACGCGCCTACCGCATTTTCCTCGGCGGCACGCCGCAGACGGACATCAGTTACAGAATCCCCGCGACACGCATCGAACATGCGCAAACCGCAAAGTACAATTACTGCGGCCTCACGGCCTGCACGCCGATCACGGCGGACCGCACGGAAGTGCATCACGTGATGTACTGGGACGTGCCGGGCGGGTCTTTGCTGCGCCCCGTGGTCCGCGCGCTGGCGAAGCGATTCCTGGAGCAGGACCGCCGCGCGGTCATGGCGATGCAGGAAGGTTTGGCCTTCAATCCATCGACCATGCTGATCCAGGACGCCGATACGCAGACCCGCTGGTATCTTCGCTTGAAACGCGAATTTCTGACCGCGCAGGCCGAGGGCCGCGCGGCGCGCAACCCTCTCATGCCCGTGATGCTGCGCTGGCGGAGCTAACGGATTCGCGTCCTTGACGCCTTCCGGACCCCTGCCTAGATTCAGCCATCTCCCCCTTCGGGCTCACGCTCCAATCCAAGGATTTCCCATTAATGAAAGACGTTTCCGATACCTCTTTTGAGACCGACGTGCTGAAGGCCGAAGGCCCGGTGCTGGTGGACTTCTGGGCGGAATGGTGCGGCCCGTGCAAGCAGATCGCCCCGTCCCTGGAGAAGCTGGACAAGGAACTGTCGGACAAGCTGACGTTCACCAAGATCAACATCGACAACAATCCGAACACCCCGACCCAGTTCGGCGTGCGCGGCATCCCGACCCTGATGATCTTCAAGAACGGCCAGGTTGCGGCGACCAAAGTGGGTGCCCTGCCGGAGAGCAAGCTGAAAGAGTGGATCCAGCAGTCGCTGTAACACTTCTTAATATTCGCGAAAAATTAAGGGCCCCAGCCGACAAACGGCTGGGGCCTTTGCCTTTTTAAGGACCGGCCCGTACAAAAGACCGCGAAGAGGGGCCTCATGACATCAACGACCGGCGGCTATGTGACCGACACGGCCTACGTGGCCGAGTTCTATGGGGATCACGCGCCTGCCCATATGAACCTGATCGCGGCCTCGAACGGCTATCGCCCGCGCCCCTTGGACGGCGGCTTCACCTGGTGCGATTACGGCTGCGGCAACGGCGTTACCGCCAACGTGCTCGCGGGCTGTTTCCCGGAGGCGAAATTCTACGGCGTCGATTTCCTGCCGGCGCACACGCGCACGGCCGAACTCCTGTCGTTGCGGGGCGGCCTTCAGAACACGACCTTCATCCAGAAGAGCTTCACCGACCTCGGCCCCGATGAAATTCCGCCGCTCGACTTCGCGGTGATGCACGGCGTTCTGTCGTGGATCGACGATCCGACGCGCAACGCGGTGCTCGACGATGCCGCGCGGCGCCTGAAGCCGGGCGGCCTTCTGCTCACCGGCACCAACGCGATGCCGGGCTGGGCCGCGAAGCTGCCGATGCGCAACATGGTCTACTCCCTGTCGCGCGATGGACAGAACTCGCTGGAACGCGCGCAGACCGGCCTCGACTGGCTGAAGAAGCTGAAAAACGCGAAGGTCAAATATTTCCGCGACAACCCCGCGCTCGCCGAAGCGGTCGAAGAGCTTGAACGGCTCGATTTGCGCTACATGGCGCATGAGTATTTCAACGAACATCTGCGCGCCTTCTACTTCGCAGAACTGAAGGTGATGATGGAAGCCAAGGGACTGCGGTTCGCGGGCTGCGCGCGCCTGTTCCTGAACATGGTGGACCTGTCGGTCCCGCAGGCGCTGCAAGACGAATTCCGCGCGGTGAAGACGCGCGGCGAACTGGAAGCCAAACGCGACTTCATCCGCAACGAAACCTTCCGCCGCGATGTCTGGATCAAGGGCGAGCCCCTGAAGAGCGAAGAGGAGTGGCTGGCGGTCAACCAGGATCAGGTGTTCGGCACCATCGACCCGCTGGCGAAGATCGACCGCACCGTGGCGTTCGGGGACATTCAACTCAGCTACGAGAACGAGCCGTTCGCGGCGCTTCTGAAGCTGGTGGCCGAACGCGGGCTCTCCATCCGCGAGATGGAAAATCACCGCGACATGGCCGGCCTTTCGCCGTGGACGCGCTTCGAAGCCGCACGGCTGCTGGCCGCCGGCGGCCAGGTACACTCGTTCCCGGCCTCCACGAAGCCGGTGAAAGTGGCCAAGGACGCCCGCTTGTCCATGCCCGCCATCAACAGGGGCATGATCAAGGAACTGGGCCTGTCGATGCCGAAAGTCGCCCTTGCCGCTCCCTACGCGGGAACCGGCGTGGAAATCGGCAATATCGACGCGATCCTCTTGCTCGCGCGCTGCGAAAAGGGCCGGGACGGAGCCGTCAAACACGCCGCCAAGGTGCTGGGCGGTGACGTCGGCGACATCGTGATCGGCAATAAGACGCTGACGCCGCGCGAGACCGAGGACTTGCTGACGCAACGTTTCGCCGCCCTTGAGACGACGATGCTCGACAAGCTTGCCGAGATCGGCGTCATCAGCGTGGAAAGCTGACGCAGCCGCCGTCCGTAAAAGAGACAAGCGGCCGCGCCAGAGTTTTAGAATTTAAAGCGTACGCCCAAGTTGTAGTAGCGGCCGATCGCATCATAGATGCGGTTCGGCGGCGCCGCGAAGGACGACGGGATACCGACATCCATCGGCGGGGCGCGGTTAAACACGTTGTTGACGGTGAAATACAATTCGTTCGCGGCGTTGAGCGCCTCGAACTCGTAGTTGATCGTCAGATCCGTGTAGAAAACCGCCGGAACATCGTTGTCGTCGATGCTCACGCCTTCGACACGCTGAATGTCCTTGAGTTTCTTGGAAATGAAGCGTTCCTGAACGAGGACCGACCAAGCGTCGCCGATCGCGTAGTTGATCCGCAGATTTGCGCGCCATTTCGGGTTGCTGCCTTCACCTTTCGTCGACAGAAGCGGGCCGTTGACGGCCTGGCTGTTCTGTTTGGTGATGGTATTGACGAGCAGGTTCAAACGCAGCGGATTGTCGAACAGCGCGGTATTGTACGTCGTCTCGATATCGAAGCCGTTGCTGTTCAGCACGGAGAGGTTGAGGTACGGCGTGCGCGTCGTGATCAGCGCCGCGGAGACGCCGGGGACCGCGGGAAGATAGGTGACGAGACTACAGAATCCCGCAATGCCGTCAAAGCAATTGTCAATCGTTTGCTGGGCGCCGACCGTTCCAATCGCGTCTTTCAGCTTGATCGCGTAGTAGTCGACCGAGAACGAAAAACCATCCAGGAATGTCGGCGTAAAGACGGCGCCGTAGGTCTGCGTCAAGGCACGTTCGGGCTTCAAGTTCGGATTGCCCGAAACGATCGTGATGTTCGATGTGCTGACGCCGCTCGTGCTTCTGGGATAGATCTGGTTATTCGTGTTCTGGCTCGCCGCGTTATAGAGTTCCAGCAGATTGGGCGCGCGAATGTCGCGCGACACCGTACCGCGGAAGCGGAGATCCGGATTGACCTGATAATCCGCACCCACTTTCCACGTCGTCACACCGCCCGAGGTGCTGTAGTCGGTGTAGCGTACGGCGCCGTTGAAGTTGAGCGCTTGCGCCAGCGGCACGTCCCGCAACAACGGAACGCCGATTTCGACGTAACCTTCTTTCACGTTGTACTTTCCGCCGAACGGCTGCGGATTGAAGAAGCGATAACCGCCCAATGTGCCTTCGAGGGACGCCGGAAAGCCGCGGAGACCGGCGCCGGTAGCGTTCTGCGTAGAGTACAGATCGGTGACCGCAACGCCCTTTTCAGAGCGGTATTCCAAACCCGTCGCCACCGCGATCGGGCCGGCCTCGAAGGAAAAGTTCTCGCCCAGCGTTCCGTTGATGTTGAACTGCACAACGTCCTGGTCGAGCGTGACCTTTCTCCAAGAATCGCCGACGATCCAAGGAACGGTTTCGGGCGCGACGGATCCGACACCGAACAGGTTCATCGGCTTACAGCCCGGGTCGAGGCCGGTTCCGCCGGGCACAAAGGTATTGCCGTTGTACCAGTTTGACCGGCAGACGATTTGGCCCGTGGTCGGGTGAACCACCGCGTCAGCCGCGGCAAAGGATTCGCGCTTCTTGGTCAGACCATACTGATTGAGGAGCTGGTTCGTACGGCCATGCGAATAGTAGGCGTCATAGCCCCACTCGCCGCTTCCAAACTTGCCCTCGATGCCCACGGCCTGGCGGAACAGCCGCGTGTTCGAAAGGAGGCCCGCTTGCGCCTCGGTCAGCACGCGCCCCATCGTGAACGACGTGATGTTGTTCGCCGTCATCGCGCTCTGGATGCTAGCGGGGAGGAACGGATTGCCGCTGTAGATGGTGTAGTTGAACGGGCCCAGCTGCAAACCAAACTGGGTAGGATCGAGAACCCGCGCGTAAGAGAAACTCAATTCGGCGAAAACCGTCGTGCTGTCGTTCACATCGTATTCGGCGTGCGCGAAATTAACCGTGCGCCACGTATCCGGGAAGAAGTTGAACCCGCTGAACCCGCCGTCGCCGCCGCCCATGTTGTTGTCGCCGAGGACCGCGCTATATCCGAGCTGGAAAGGTCCCGGCGCACCGCCCTTGAGGAACTGCGTTCCTTTCAAAGGACCGTTGGTGATCAAGCCGCCGTTGGTCGCATTCGCGCGCGTGAGATCGCACACCGTAATGAAGCCCGGACCGCTGCCCGTGCGGTTGTTGATCAGGCCGCACGGTTTATCCCACCACGCGCGCCCGCTCGTTTCGCCGACGAACGTGCCTTTCTGTTTGAAGTACTGTGTGCTGGCAATGATATGCAAGCGCTCGCCGGCGAAGGCGCCGCCCCACGCCAGCGAACCTTTATAAAGCGGCAAATCGCCGTAATCGGAGATACCGCCGCCGATCTCGCCCTTCAGGCCGACGAAGTCGGTATCGAGAATGAGGTTCGTCACGCCGCTCACGGCATCGGAGCCATAAGCGGCGGAGGCGCCGCCCGTCACGATATCAATGCGGCTGACGAGGTTCTGCGGAAGGACGTTCAAATCGACGGCGCCGCCGACGTTCGAAGCGACGCTGCGGCGGCCGTCCAACAACACCAGGTTACGGACAATGCCGAGGTTGCGCATATTGATGTTGGACTGACCGTGGTTGCCCGCGGTCGTCGTGCCGGGGGACGTCGTGTTGTTGCTGTTGCTGTTCGCGAGCGCCGGCAGCTGGCGCAGGGCGTCAATGACGTTGCCCGGGGCCGACTGCGCAAGCGATTCGGCCGTCATCATCGTCACCGGGGTCGGGGTATCGAAGCCGGTCTGAAGGCGGGTGCCGGTAATGACAACCTCTTCCGCTTCCGCTACGGCCGGCGTTTGCGCGAACGCGCCGGGCGCGGCTGCGTGTTGGAGGGCGATCGCGAGCCCCACCAGACTGGTTCTGGACGCCAACCGCGCGCGTGCTTTCTTCCTGAAATTCATAACGATCCCCTTTTTGATGAAAAGTTATGGCCACGGACGAACGCCCGCGGCCCGGTCCCGTCTGTTGATTTGCCCCCAATGCCTCCAGGCGCCTTTTCCCACGGCCGGCGATCAGCCGGGACGGCCTCGGTCCAAAGAAATGAGCCCTTCAAAAAATACTACGCACGGACCTGCATCCCGGCGTCACCAAACGTCAAAAAAGCCGGCTAAATGGGAAGGCGCGCCGGCGCCATCACGATCGGTAAGACATTGACGCCGTCGCCGATTGAGGATTTGTTTAAGGAGTATCGCTTTCAAGCGGGAGGGGCGGAAACCTCGCGATGATGCGGCAAACGATCCTGTTCTTTGCCCTGCTGCTGTCCGCACCGGTGCTTTCGGCGGAAGCCGAAATGCAGGTGCCGCCGTTGATCCTCACCTTTGCCGCCGATGAGAAGCTCTGCGCCGCGGCCGCGGAAAGCATCGCGGCCGAACCGCCGTGCCGCGCCTTTGACGAGGCCGCCTGCCCGCGCCCGGACGCGCTGAAATTCCGCCCGGTGGCGAGCGATCAATACGGATACACGGAAGTCGCCCTGGCGCCGGCGCGGTCCTCGGCGGCCTACACCATCCTTTATTTGCAGCGCTATCGCGGCGACATGACGCCGCGCCTGGTGGAAACGTGGAAGGTCGACAGCACGCACCTTAAGAAGCTGTTTGACACGCCGCCGGGTCTCATCACTTTTGAGGACCGTTATCAGTTCCATCCGGGACCGAAATCGGACTTGCCGTTCGACACCAATGCGGGCGAGCTGCGCGATCTTTTACGAACGAGCGAGAAGATCTCGAACGAATGGTCGGCGACGGCGGAACTGCTTGGGGAGCCGCATGCCGTGGTGCGCCAATGCCAGGGCGGCTGGCGTTTCGGCGGTTATTACCGCTGTGCAAGGGTCAGCAAGCTGACGTTCCTGAAGCTTGCGGCGAACGGCCCCGCCGCGCGCAGCTGTGAGTTCACCTTCATCGAGAAGACGAAATAGCCTAGATGAAAAAATTAACCTACTTGGCGATCCAAATAATCTGATCCGGCCCGCGGCTGCCGTTGATGATCCTCTCCGGCACGCCCACGATGCGCAGCGGCTGATTGTGCATCATGGTCACCGCATACAGGGCGATCTGATCGATCCCCCAGGAAAGCCGGCCCTCCGCGTGATAGTGCGCGATATAGCCCGCGACGCCGCGCAAATAATCGCGCGCCGCCGGCGTATTCGCGGCGCCGATACAGGACGCCACCACCTTGTTGCGGACATCGAAGCGCCCCGGCAGCAAGTAGAGCGCGACGTCATATCCTTTGAGGACCTCGAACATGAAGGCGGCGTCCGCCTTGTAGATCGTATCGGCATCGACCATCCATATGGACGCCGGCGAACTTAAGAGCAGCTGCCAGTACCGAACGAAACGGACCGCGTGATAGTAACCCCTGGCCTTCGACGATTCGCCGCCGCGCAGGCCGGTCCACTCGCCGGAAAGGCTCCAGGTGAGATTGGGATAAGCCGCGAGACGCCGGGTCACCTCGGCGCGCTCCTCGGGCGTCATGTCGAAGATATGCAGCGCAAGGCAAACATCGGATCCGTTATGCGCCGCGAAGGAATCCACAAGATCCCAGCCGAATTTCTGGAAGTAGAAATAATCCGCGCAGGTGAGGATGACACGTTCGATGCCGATAGGAACATCGCGCGTCACCAGCACAGGCGGGAGTCTCATGGCCGCGTCATGGATTTTTCCGGGAATGGCGGCATGAAACGCCGGATCCAGATTGGCGACGGAGGACGGATGGTCCCCGCTCGCCCGCCGCAATTGCGCGAAGACTTTTTCAGCCTCCCCCGTAGCCCCCAGCGCCGTATAGGCATCGGCGAGCAGCACAGCGGCGGGGAAGGACTGCCGGTCCCGCTGCAAAATCGCCGTCGCTTCACGGATCAGCGCGGCGACTTCGTCCTTCGCGAACCGCACATCGAGATCGGCGAGACTATCGGCATTGGTGATGGAAAGCCCCGCCGCGATCCGGCGCCGCTTGTCGTGATAGCGCGCGAGCATGTGCCTGTCGTGCAGACGTATCGCCGCGTCAGCCGGAAGTGTGCGCAGGCGCTCCTCGATCAGGGCGAGCATCTCGCTCTCGAACGCCTCGCCCGCGGCCGCGCAGCAGGTGTAGAGCAAATCGGGATCGTGAGGCGAACGCGCGAGCTGCGCGCAAAGATCTTTGAAATCGAGGCCGGGCATGTAGGGGCAGGTACGGGTTCAGTCGTCCATCAGGGCTTTATTCGTGCGGTCGGTCATCAGCAGGGTCGCGACGAAGCTGATGGCGCAGCACACCGCCATATAGAAGGCGATGGCGTAGCCGGTCTTGTACTGAGCCAGGAGGGCGGTGGCAATAAGCGGCGCCGGGCCGCCGGCGAAGACCGAGGCGAGTTGATAGCCCATGGACGAGCCTGAGTAGCGTAGGCGTCCTTTGAAGCTTTCGGCGATGAGCGCGGCTTGCGGGCCGAACATGATGTCGTGCGGAATGAGCGAGACCGCGATGGCGAGGAACGCCCAGGACGGAATCAGGGTGTCGAGCGCCGCAAAATAGAGGAAACCAAAGGCGCCGTTCACGACACAGCCGATCAGATAGGTCCGCTTGCGGCCCCAGCGGTCGGACAGCCAGCCGAACAGCGGAATGGTGAAACATGAAAGCGCCGCGCAGACCATGACGGCCTGCAGAAGGAAGTCGCGCTCCATGCCGAGTTGGCCGGTGCCGTAGGAGAAGATGAAAGCCGTGAAGATATAGAACGGCGCCTGCTGACCGGTCCGCGCGAAAGCCGACAACAGAATTTCGCGCGGATGCTCTTTCATGGCCTGGATAAAGGGTTGACGCTCGATCTTGTTCTCGGCGGCGAGCTTGCGGAAGGTTGGCGTCTCCAGGATCCCCAGGCGGATATAGAGCCCGACACCCACGAGAAGGATGCTGATCAGGAACGGGATGCGCCAGCCCCAGTCGAAGAAGGCGTCCGCCGAGTAGGCGCTGAAAGCAAGCACCGCGAGGTTCGCGGTAAACACGCCCATGGGCACGCCCCACTGGGGCCATGACGTGATGAAACCGCGGTGCTTGTCGCTCTTCGCCCACTCCATGGCCAAGAGAACGGCGCCGCCCCATTCGCCGCCGACGCCGATCCCCTGGATGAAGCGCAGCAGCGTGAGAATGACGGCGCCCCAGATGCCGATGCTTTCATAAGTCGGGACGAGCCCTACCGCGAAGGTCGCAAGTCCCATGAGAAGGAGCGTCGCGACCAGCGTGCCCTTGCGGCCGATGCGATCGCCGTAGTGGCCGAAGATCGCGGCGCCGAGGGGACGCGAGAGGAAGCCGACGAAATAGACGGAGAAGGCTTGCAGGGTCGCCGTCACAGGCTCGGACTGCGGGAAAAAGAGTTTGCCGAAAACCAGGCCCGTCACCGTCGAGTAGAGGAAGAAGTCGTACCATTCGATGGTACTGCCGATGGCGCTGGCGACGACCGCGCGGTTGAGCTGTTTTCGGTGGTCCGCCTCGGACAGCTCGGAAAGCGCGGCATCGATCATCGGCGATACTCCTTCAAAACCGCACACACTTTGCCGGAACCGGTCCTAATCGATGTCCTGGCCGGTCCGATCCTTCAGCATCAGCGTGGCGATGACGCTGACGGCGCAACAAACCGCGAGATAAACGGCGATCGAATAACCGCTGCCCGTCTCGCGCAACAAATAAGCCGCAACGATCGGCGCCGGACCGCCGGCGACGATGGCGGTCAACTGGTAGCCGATGGATGAGCCCGAATAGCGCAGCTTGCCGGTGAAGCTTTCGGCGATGAGCGCGGCTTGCGGGCCGTACATCATGCCCCAAACCAGCAACGACAGCGCGATGGCGAGATAAGTGGCCGCCGGTGACGTCCCCATGACGGCGAAATAGATGAAACCGACAATCGCGGTGCTGACCACGCCCGCCAGATAAACCTTACGGCGGCCGATGCGGTCGGAGAGATAGCCCGCCAGCGGAATCCAGATGAAACCGAGCAGCGCGGCGGCGAGCAGCGCTTCGAGAAGCACTTCGCGTTCGTACTTCAGAGTCTGTGTGCCATAGGTGAGCACGAAGGTGGTGAAGATATAAAAGGAGGCGTTTTCACCCACGCGGGCCAGGGCCGAGAGCAGGATTTCGCGCGGATGGCGCTTGATGACTTCCAGCATCGGCGCCTCGGCGATCTCGTTCTTTTCCTGGAGCTTGCGGAAGGTCGGCGTCTCGACCACGCCTAACCGGATGTACATCCCCACGCCGACGAGAAAGAGGCTGAGGAAGAAGGGAATCCGCCAGCCGTAGGTAAAGAAGTCGTCGCCGGTCGCGAGACTGACGCCGAGCACGACGAGGTTGGCGAGCGCGAGGCCGAGCGGCACGCCGAACTGCGGCCAGGAGGCCGCGAAGCCGCGATGTTTATTGGTGCGCGTCCATTCCATGGACATGAGCACCGCGCCGCCCCATTCACCGCCGACGCCGATACCCTGAATGATGCGCAGGAGCGCAAGGATCACCGCGCCCCACACGCCGATGCTGTCGTAGGTGGGGACGAGGGCGACGGCAAATGTGGCGATGCCCATGAGCATCAGGGTCGCAACAAGGCTGGCTTTGCGCCCGATGCGGTCGCCGTAGTGGCCGAAGATGGCCGCGCCCACGGGCCGGGCGACAAACCCCACCGCAAAAGTGATCAACGCGCCGATGGTGGCGGAGAAGGGATCGGCCTGCGGGAAAAACAATTTTGGCAGGACCAACCCCGCGGCGATGCCGTAGAGGAAGAAATCATACCATTCGATGGCGGTGCCCACCGTGCTCGCGATCACGGCGCGGCGCAGATGCTTCTGGTGCGCATCGTCGGACATCGGCTGAGCCGCAACATCGGTCATCGAACCCCCCACACAAACGCTCGAATAGCCATCGGGGTCGCCCTCTCCCCGGCGGCCCGACGCCGTCATTGTCAATAAATCGCGAGGCCAGTCAAAGAATTTGCGGGGGCGCGGAATATGACGTAGGCAGGGTTCATGGGAACGGAATATCTGCTGCTCGCGGGCGCGGCTTTCCTGGCGGGCGTGATGAACGCGCTGGCCGGCGGGGGCACGTTCATCACCTTTCCGGCGCTGGTGTTCACGGGTGTTCCCTCGGTGATCGCCAATGCGTCGAACGCCGTCGCCCTCGTGCCGGCCTCCTTCGCAAGCGCCTGGGCCTACCGGCGCGACTTCCAGAACGTCGAGAACCTGTCTTTCAAGTCGATGGTGGCCGTGAGCCTGGCCGGCGGCGTCATCGGCGCGGTCCTGCTGGTGTCCACGCCTGAAACCACCTTCGACGCCCTGGTGCCGTGGCTGCTGCTGGCGGCGACGCTGGTTTTCGCGTTCGGTCCGAAGTTCATCCCGAAGCTGCGCGAACGCTTCCACATCGGTCCCAATACCCTTCTCTTCCTGCAGTTCTGCGTCGGGATTTACGGCGGCTATTTCGGCGGGGCGATGGGCATCGTCATGCTGGCCGTCTACAGCCTATTCGGCCTCACCAACCTCAACGCCATGAACGCGATGAAGGCCATGATGGCCGGTTTCATCAACGGCGTGTCGGTCTTCGTGTTCGTCTTCACCGGCAATGTGGTGTGGAAGCAGACCCTGTTCATGATGGTCTTCGCCATTATCGGCGGCTATTTCGGCGCGCACTATGGCCGCAAGCTGAACCCGAAATACCTGCGGGCGCTGATCATCTTCATCAGCACCGTCGTGACGATCGCCTTCTTCGTCAGGCTTTAGCTGTTTTCTCTTAGAATTTCGCCCGCGAGATAAAGCGAGCCGCAGATAAGCACGCGCGCGCGCTTCTTGCCGCCCGCGACGATCGCTTGCAGCGCCTGCTCGGGCGTCTCGGCCGTGCCCGGCGCGTCGAAGCCCGCCGCAAGGGCCGCGGCGGCGAGATCGTTGGGCGTGTAGGCCATATCGTTGGCGATGGGCACGGCCGTGAAACTGGCGGCGCGGCGGCTCAAGGGACGCAAGTAGTCGACCGCGGCCTTGGTGGAGAGCATGCCGCAGATGAGATGCAGCGGCGCGTCCGGCCATTGTTCATCGGCGAGCGCGGCAACCACCTCGCCGGCGCCGGCATTGTGACCGCCGTCGAGCCAGACTTCCCAGCCTACGGGAAGAAGGCGCGCGAGCGGGCCTTCTTTCAGACGCTGGGCGCGGGCGGGCCATTCGATATCGCGGAAGCCGCTTCTGACCGCGAACGGCGGGATGGGCAGGCGCGTCTGTTCAAGGGCAGCCAGCGCAAGGCCGGCATTGTCGTATTGATGGCGGCCCGGGAGCGCGGGCGTCGGCGCGGACCATTGCGCGCCCTCGCCTTCAAAAAAGAGCGCGCCCGCGCGCGGGTTCGAAATACGCCAATCGCGGTTCTGGAGTTTCAAGGGCGCACCGATGGCGCGGCAATACTGCTCGATCACCGCAAGCGCCTCGGGCTGCTGCGCAACACTCACGCAAGGCACGCCGGGCTTCATGATGGCCGCCTTCTCGCCCGCGATGGCGCCAAGGGTATCGCCCAGGTACTGCATGTGGTCCATGGAGATGGAGGCGAGCACCGTAACCAGCGGATTGGCGACCACGTTGGTCGCATCGAAGCGCCCGCCGAGACCGACTTCCAGCAGCGTCACGTCGGCCGGGATCCGCGCGAAGGCCATGAAGGCCACGGCGGTGGTGACTTCAAAGAAGGTGATGGGGCGGCCCGCATTCACCTCCTCGACCTTCTCGAGGAGGGCGAGCAACAGCGTTTCATCAATGAGGCCACCCACGAGCCGAATGCGTTCGGCGAAGCGCACGAGATGCGGTGAGGTATAGACGTGGACCTTGTAGCCGGCGGCTTCGAGCACCGCGCGCATGGTCGCCACGGTCGAGCCCTTGCCGTTGGTGCCGGCGACGTGAATGACCGGCGGCATGCGCTGTTCGGGATGACCGAGATCGCCGAGCAGCCGGTGCATGCGGTCGAGCGACAGGTCGATGAGCTTCGGGAATAGATGTGTCAGCCGTTCGAGCGCGGCATCGACATCGCTGGAGACGGTCACATCGGAGGCGATCACGGCCGGCGCCTCACACGCCGGCCGTCATCCCCGGCGAAAGCCGGAGATCCGGGGTTGCGAGATTGGCGAGGTGCGGCAAAGCCGGACTATTCCGCCGGCGGCGTGTCCGAATCATAGTGATCGGCGTCCGGCACGGTCGGATCGGGCGGCGCGAAACGGCCGCCTTCCTCGTCGCGGCGCTTCTTGCGGCGCGCGCTGGGCGGCAAATTGACGACGTCCGCCGCCGGATTGGTGTGCAGAAGCAGGCCGAGCAACTGGACGAGCTGCGCGCGCAATTCATGGCGCGGCACCACGAGGTCCACCATGCCGTGCTCCATCAGATATTCGGAGCGCTGGAAACCTTCGGGCAGTTTCTCGCGGATGGTCTGTTCGATCACGCGCGCGCCGGCGAAGCCGATGATGGCGCCCGGTTCGGCGACCGCGATATCGCCGAGCATGGCGAAGGAGGCGGTCACGCCGCCCGTGGTCGGGTCGGTGAGAATAACGATATAGGGGAGTCCCTTCTCGCGCACCTTGTTCACCGCGACGGTCGTACGCGCCATTTGCATCAGCGAGAGGATGCCTTCCTGCATGCGCGCGCCGCCCGAGGACGGGATCACGATGAGCGGGGCTTCCTGAAGCACGGCGAGTTCGGCGGCGGCGACGATGGCCTCGCCGACGGCGGCGCCCATGGAGCCGCCCATGAAGTCGAATTCAAACGCGGCGATGACGACGCCGAGGCCGCCCATGGCGCCGTGACCGACGACCACGGCGTCTTTCAGGCCGGTCTTGGCCTGCGCGGCCTTGAGACGGTCGGCATAGCGCTTGGTGTCCTTGAACTTGAGCGGATCGACGGTGACGGGCTGAAGTTCGATCTCGGTCCAGACGCCGTTGTCGAAAAGCATGCGCAGACGGTCGCGCACGGGCATGCGCAGGTGATGGCCGCAGTGGGTGCAGACGCGGAGATTCTTTTCCAGCTCGCGGTGGAACATCATCTCGCCGCACTTGGTGCACTGGAGCCAGAGGTTGTCGGGAACCTCCTTCATGGCGGCGGCAGCCGCGCTCGCGCCCTTCTTGTTGCGAAGCTTCTGGATCTTCGGACGGACGAAATTCGTCAACCAGTTCATGGAGATATTCCTACCCGCGAATGGGCGTATTCTAACAGAAGTTGAGAGGAAACGTCAGGGCCAGGCGCCGTGAACACCTGCGGCCAGGCTTTTGACGAATTCCAGAACCTTAACGGACAGCCGGCGGTCGAGCGCGCCGTCCTTACCCACGCCCTGGGCGATGATATCGACAATGGCCGAACCCACAACCGCGGCGTCGCAATGCGCGCCGATCGCCCGCGCCTGTTCGGGCGTGCGGATGCCGAAACCGACGGCAACCGGCAGACCGGTATGGCGGCGCAGGCGCGCCACGGCGTCCTTCACGGCGTTCTCGTCGGCGGTGGCCGTTCCGGTGACGCCGGTGATGGACACATAATAGACGAAGCCCGAGGCCTCTTTCAGGATCACCGGCAGGCGCTGGTCCGAAGAGGTCGGCGCCGTCAGGAAGATCATGTGCATGTCGTTGGCGCGAAGATGCACGGTCAGCTCGCCGGCTTCCTCGGGCGGAAGATCGACGACGATCACGCCGTCGACCCCGGCCACGGCGGCATCCTGCGCGAATTCCTGCGCACCGTAGTGATAGATCGGGTTGTAGTAACCCATGAGGATGATGGGCGTGTCGATCTCGGTCTCGCGGAACGTTTTCACGGCCGCGAGCACATCGGCGATCTTAGTCTTGTGCTTGAGGGCGCGCTGGCTCGAGAGCTGGATCGCGGGGCCATCGGCCATGGGATCGGAGAAGGGGATGCCGATCTCGATCAAATCCGCACCGACCGACGGCATGCCTTCCAGGATTTCGCGGAAGACCTCCGGCGTCGGATCGTTCGCGGTGATGAAGGTCACGAGGCCCGGGCGATTCTTCTTCTTGAGAAGAGCGAAGCGCGTGGCGATACGATCATCGGAACTCACGGCGCCGCTCACAGGTTTTCTCCGAGCGCGTGGGCGACGGTGAACACATCTTTGTCGCCGCGGCCGGACATGTTCATGACCATGAGGTGCTCGGCCGGCAGCGACGGCGCGGCGCGCATCACGTACGCCAGGGCATGCGCGGATTCGAGCGCGGGCAAAATACCTTCGAGCTTCGAGCAAAGCTGGAACGCGGCGAGCGCTTCGTCGTCGGTGGCGAGCACATAGTTCACGCGGCCCTGGAAATGCAGCCAGGCGTGCTCGGGGCCGATCCCGGGATAATCGAGGCCCGCGGAAATCGAGTGCGCATCCTGGATCTGGCCGCCCTCGTCCTGAAGCAGATAGGTGCGGTTGCCGTGCAGCACGCCGGGAGAACCGCCCGTGATCGACGCGGCATGTTCGCCGGTGGCGATCCCGCGGCCCGCGGCTTCGACGCCGTAGATCTTCACGTCGGCGTCGTCGAGGAACGGATGGAAGAGGCCGATGGCGTTCGAGCCGCCGCCGACGGGCGCGACGATCGAATCCGGCAGGCGGCCTTCGGCGTCGTGAAGTTGCGTACGCACTTCGTCGCCGATGATCGACTGAAAGTCGCGCACCATGGTCGGGTACGGATGCGGACCGGCGGCGGTGCCGATCAGGTAGTAAGTGTCGCGCACGTTGGCGACCCAGTCGCGCAGGGCCTCGTTCATGGCGTCCTTCAAGGTCGCCGCGCCCTTCTCGACCGCGCGCACTTCGGCGCCGAGCATGCGCATGCGGAACACGTTGGGCTTCTGACGCTCGATATCCTTCGCGCCCATGTAGATGACGCACTGCAGGCCGAAGCGCGCGCAGACGGTTGCCGTCGCCACGCCATGCTGGCCGGCGCCGGTCTCGGCGATGATGCGCTTCTTGCCCATGCGCATGGCGACCAGGATCTGGCCGAGGCAGTTGTTGATCTTGTGCGAGCCGGTGTGATTGAGCTCTTCGCGCTTGAAATAGATCTTCGCGCCGCCGAGATGGGCGGTCATGCGCTCGGCGTAATAGAGCGGGCTCGGACGGCCGGCGTAGTGGGTGTTGAGGTCTTTCAGCTGCGCCGCGAACTTCGGATCTTCGCGGCAGGCGTTGTAGGCCCGTTCCACGTCGAGGATCAGAGGCATCAGGGTCTCGGCCACATAGCGGCCGCCGAACAGGCCAAAGTGGCCGTTCTCGTCCGCGCCGGTCCTGTAGGTATTACGCGCTTCCGCCAAGGGGTGTCTCAACTCAACGTCTAAAAAATGACCCCGCAACCAAACCAAGTGCGGGGCGGGCGTTTTATACCCCTATCCGTACCGGGGAAAAAGCCATAACCGCCTTATTTCCGGCTCGAAGCTGCGAGAGCGGTTTTCAGGAAGGCCCTGATTTTCGCGGGGCTTTTGACCCCCGGAGCGGTCTCCACGCCCGAGGACACGTCGAGCGCGCGCGCGCCGGAGGCCTTGATGGCCGCGGCGACATTGCCGCGCGTCAACCCGCCGGCCAGCATCCAGGAGGTCTTGCCGGCGTAGGTCTTAAGGAGCGGCCAATCGAAGGCCAGCGCATTGCCGCCCGGGCGCGCCGCGTCCTTCGGGGGCTTGGCGTCGAACAGCAGCCAGTCGGCATGGTCTTCGTAAATCTTCGCGGCGTGCACATCGCGCGCGGTGGCGACCCCGACGGCCTTGATGACGGGCAGACCCGACAAACGACGCACCTTGTCCACGCGCGCGGGCGTCTCATTGCCGTGCAGCTGGATCATGCCGAGGCGCGCATGGGCGAGCACGGTCTCGAGCTCGGCGTCGGTCGGGTTCACGAAGAGGCCGACGGACGTCACGCTGCGCGGGATCTCATTGATGAGCGTACCGGCGGCTTCGGCGGTGATGAAACGCGGCGAGCGGCGGAAGAACACGAAGCCGGTGTAGGCGGCGCCGCCCTCGACGGCGGCGGCGACGTTGCGCGCATCCTTGAGGCCGCAAATCTTGACGCTGAACTTCATGCCTTACGCAGACGGCGCAGCGATGAGCGGCGCGATTTCGGCGGCGATCCGCGTGGCGGCGGCGGCGGGATCGGCGGCGGCGGTGATGGGCCGGCCGATGACGAGGTAATCGGCGCCGGCTTTCAGCGCGTCGGCCGGGCTCATGAAACGTTTCTGGTCGTTGGCGGCGGCCCACAGGGGACGCACGCCGGGCGTGACTAACTTGAATCCGGGGCCAAGATCGGCGCGCAGCATCTGCGCTTCGAGCGGCGAGCAGACAATGCCGTCGAGCCCTGAGGTTTTCGCGAGTTCGGCCAAGCGGCGCACCTGGTCGCCGACCGGGCTGTTCACGCCGGTCGCGGCGAGATCGCCGTCATCCATGCTGGTGAGCACGGTGACGCCGATGATCATCGGGCGGGGCTTCGGGAACTCGTGCGCCGCGTCGGTCGCGGCCTTGGCGGCGGCTTCCATCATCGCGCGCCCGCCGGAGGTGTGGATGGTCAGCATGGCGATGCCGAGCTGACAGGCGGCACGCACGGCGCCGGCGACGGTGTTGGGAATGTCGTGGAATTTCTGGTCGAGGAAGATCGGAAGGCCCGACGCCTTCTGAACCTGCTGCACGCCCTTGATGCCGTTGGCGGTGAAGAACTCCAGGCCGAGCTTCAGGCCGCCGACGCAATCGCCGACCTTGGCCGCCAGATTCGTGGCGACGGACACTTCCGTCGTGTCGATGGCGCAGAAGATCGGGTTGCGGAGTTTGGCGGTCATGTCGCTCGCGGGCTTTTCAGGACGGGCGCGGTTGTATCACAGCCGGGGAACTAGCGGGGAAGGTCTTTGGTCCCGGGGTCTTTCAGCCCCGACAGGGCGGCGGCGCGGGCCAAGCTGGCCTGCAGATCGCGCGTTTCCTTACGCAGGGCTTTCAGCTCGCGCCGGCGTTTGCCGCCCGTGAGCCAGGACGTGATCATGCCCGCGAGGAAACCGAGGAAGACGGCAAGCAGAATGAGGGCGTAGAGGCTGAGCGCAAGCCGGTAGGGGAACGGCCAGATCTCCACCACGACGGGCGCCCGGTTGGAGACGGCAAAAAGCACCACCAGAACGGCGACGACGACGGCGAGGAAGGTATTGAGGATGCGCAAGGGTCGGCCGGAGTGTCAGGTGGGGCCGGGTTTAGCGCCGGCTCAGACGTTGAGCTGATCGCGCAGCTGCTTGCCCGTCTTGAAGTACGGCACGGCTTTTTCCGCCACGGACACCGAGGCGCCGGTGCGCGGGTTGCGGCCAACGCGAGAGTCGCGGTGTTTGACCGAGAATGCGCCGAAACCACGCAGTTCGACGCGATCCCCGCGGCCCAAGGCCTTTGAGATTTCATCGAAAATCGAGGTCACGATGCGCTCGACGTCGCGCTGATACAGATGCGGGTTGCGCGCCGCGATCTGAGCAATCAGTTCCGATTTGGTCATGCGCCTCTCCAGCCCCCAAAGGACTATCTTAGGTATAGAGAGGATGAGGGCCGCCCGCCCCGAAGTCAAGGATAAGCCACTCAAAAGACAGGCGTTTTTAGAAGGTCTCCCCGGCCGGCCCGAGATGCGGAAATTATATCAGAGATAATTTCCGGGCGAAAACGAGATGGAAAATTATCTCTGATATAATTTCCGCCTGCGCCAAGCAGAGAAAAAGCCCGCCAGCGAGGCTGGCGGGCTCTTCTTGGTAAGGGACGCGAACGAAAACGGCGTACCTAAAACGCTTCCTGTGACGGCAGGGAGTTGGTTTTAAGCTTCGTCGTCCTTCTTCGCGCTTTCCTGCTTCTTCTTCAGAGCAGCGCCCAGGATGTCGCCGAGCGACGCCCCCGAGTCGGCCGAGCCGAATTCGGCCATGGCCTGCTTCTCTTCCTCGACTTCACGCGCCTTGATCGACAGCGTGAGCTTGTGGCTCTTCGGATCGATCTGGATGATGCGCGCGTCGACCTTCTCACCGACCGCGAAGCGGTCCGGACGCTGTTCAGAGCGTTCCTTGGCGAGTTCGTTACGCTTGATGAAGCCCTGAAGGTTGTCGTTCACGGTGACTTCGATACCGTTGTCGGTGATCGACTTCACGACGCAGGTCACGACCTGGCCCTTCTTGAGATCGCCCGCGGCGGCCGCGTACGGATCTTCACCGAGCTGCTTGATGCCGAGCGAGATGCGCTCCTTCTCGACGTCGACATCGAGAACCTTCGCCTTGACGATTTGACCCTTGGTGAATTCCTTGAGGGCCGCTTCGCCTTCGGTGGCGTAGGAGATGTCCGAGAGGTGCACCATGCCGTCGATTTCGCCGTCGAGGCCGACGAACAGACCGAATTCGGTGATGTTCTTGACTTCGCCTTCGACCGACGCGCCCACCGGATACTTGTCCTTGAACGCGATCCAAGGATTGTTCAGGCACTGCTTGAGGCCGAGCGAGATGCGGCGCTTTTCCTGATCCACGTCGAGCACCATCACTTCCACTTCCTGCGAAGTGGAGACGATCTTGCCCGGATGGATATTCTTCTTCGTCCAGCTCATTTCGGAGACGTGGACGAGACCTTCGACGCCCGGCTCGAGTTCAACGAACGCGCCGTAGTCCGTGATGTTGGTGACGCGGCCGGTGAACTTCGCACCCACCGGGTACTTGGAGGCGACGCCTTCCCACGGATCGGCTTCGAGCTGCTTCATGCCGAGCGAGATGCGCTGGGTTTCCGGGTTGAAGCGGATGACCTGCACCTTGAGCTGCTGGCCGACCGAGAGCGCTTCGGACGGATGATTGACGCGCTTCCAGGAGATGTCGGTGACGTGCAAGAGGCCGTCGACGCCGCCGAGATCGACGAACGCGCCGTAGTCGGTGATGTTCTTCACGACGCCGTCGAGGACCTGGCCTTCGCGCAGATCTTCCATCAGCTTCGAACGTTCGTGCGCGCGGGTTTCTTCCATGACCGCGCGGCGCGAGACGACGATGTTGCCGCGGGCGCGGTCCATCTTCAGAATCTGGAACGCCTGCGGCGAACCCATGAGCGGGGTGATGTCGCGCACCGGGCGGATATCGACCTGGCTGCCCGGCAGGAA
Source organism: Rhodospirillaceae bacterium (assembly GCA_041919675.1). Lineage (GTDB taxonomy): Bacteria > Pseudomonadota > Alphaproteobacteria > Rhodospirillales > Rhodospirillaceae > SHVO01. The sequence continues at coordinate 46,708 of JAYRTJ010000014.1, forward strand.
CGCCACGGCGCCGTTGAGATCGACGGTGAAGCCGCCCTTCACGCGGCCGAAGATGATGCCTTCGACGCGGGTGTTCTTGGTGTACTGCTCTTCGAGGACGTTCCACGCTTCTTCGCGGCGCGCCTTGTCGCGCGAGAGCATGATGAGACCGTCGCGGTCTTCGTAGCGTTCGACGTAAACGTCGATGCGGTCGCCGGCCGACAATTCGATGTCGCGGCCGCCGCGCGCAAATTCTTTCAGAGGGATACGGCCTTCGGATTTCAGGCCGACGTCGACGAGCACGAAGTCGTCGTCGATGCGCACAACGTGACCCTTGAGCACGCTGCCTTCAATGCTTGCGCTTTTCTTGAAGGATTCATCGAGAAGGGCGGCAAAATCTTCCTTCATCGCCGCTTGGGCTTGAGCCATTAAAAGTCCTTTCGTCGTCTTTTGATCCAGGCCACCGGTTGGTTCCGGAGGTCTTCCGTGGTCATGGCCGCGCTTCGGGACAATCCCGAGCTACGCGGGCCTTTTTAAGTCTTCTTCTTTGAAACAATAAAAGCCTTCGCTTGTGCAAAGGCCTCATCAGCGTTCATCGATGAGGTATCAAGCACGAACGCGTCGTCCGCGGGCTTCAGGGGTGCGACGCTGCGACCGGAATCGCGCGCATCACGGGCCACCATGTCGTCCCAGACGCGCTGCTCATTAACGGATTCGCCCTTGTCCCGCAACTCCTTGATCCGGCGCTGAACCCGGACCTCCAGACTGGCGGTGACGAAGACCTTCGCATGGGCCTCGGGGCAGACCACCGTGCCGACGTCCCGGCCGTCCATGACCGCCCCGGCCGGCTGGGCGGCGAAGGTGCGCTGATAGGCCAGGAGCGCCGTGCGGACCCCGGCGATGGCCGCGACCTTGGAGGCGGCGTTCCCGGCCTCCTCGCTGCGCAAGTCGGCGGGCGTAAAGTCGTTTATATTCAGTGCATTAGCCGCCGCGATCGCATCGGTCGCGTCGGCCGGATTGCCGCCTCGGCGCAAGGTGAAGACGCCCACGGCTCTATAGAGCGAGCCGGTGTCGAGGTACGGAACGCCGAGGTCCTTGGCGATCCGGCGGGCCATGGTGCCCTTTCCGGACGCGGCCGGGCCGTCGATGGCGATAATCATGCAAAAGCTCCAGAAATTATATCAGATATAATTTTCGCGCTTATTTTATGGGGATTTCCCGCATATCGGCCCCGAGACCGTTCATCAGAGACAGGAAACCCGGGAAGCTCGTGGCGATGGCGGTGGCGTCGTCGACCGTGATGGCCCCGTCCGAGACCATGCCGAGCACCAGGAAGGACATGGCGATGCGGTGGTCGAGGTTGACGGCGATGGGGGCGGCATTGCTGGGCCGCGCCTTGCCGCCGGTCACGGTTAAAGTGTCGCCTTCAACCCGGGCCGTAATGCCGCAGGACTGCAAGCCGTTGGCCATGGCCGTGAGACGGTCGCTTTCCTTCACTTTCAGCTCGGCGAGACCTTCCATGCGCGTTTCGCCGGAGGCAAAGGCGGCCGCGACGGCGAGGATCGGGTACTCGTCGATCATCGACGGCGCGCGCGCCGCCGGCACC
>JAYRTJ010000015.1:0-43583 GCA_041919675.1 Rhodospirillaceae bacterium
CGGTTTTGGAATCGCTGTCCTTTGCTTGGAATCGCTGGTCTTGCGCGGCCGAGCGCAATACCCTTCCCCCACGCGCCCGTTGAAACGGAGTTGAAACATGCGGTCCATCGCCGCCGGAATGCTTCTGCTTATGATGTCGGCGCCCGGTTTCGCGCAGACGCAAACCGATCCGCACAAGGATATTCAGGCAAAGTTCGAAGCCAGGCTCGGCGCGATCGATAAGGGCTTCGGCGGCGCCTTCAGTGCAGTGTTCATCGATCTCACCGACGGAACGAGAGTGGAGGTGAACCCTCATATGGTGCTGGCGACTGCGAGCACCATCAAGGTCGCGGTCCTCGTCGAGCTCTTCCGGCGCGAAGACGCCAGCCCCGGCTTCCTGAAGCAGCGGCGTTCCTACGATGCCGCCGACGGCCTGGGGCGCGGCGGAATGGCGAATTTGATCGGCAAGGACTCGATGCTGTCGCTCGAAGACACCGCCAAGCTGATGATCAATCTCTCGGAGAACAACGCGACCAACATCCTTATCGATGAAGTGGGGATGGACAGCGTCAACAAGCTCACGGCGGGCATGGGCCTTAAGACCATGCGCCTGCAAAGGAAGATGCTCGACCGCGACAAACAAGCGATGGGCCGCGAGAACATCGCCAGCGCCGCCGACGGCGCGGCGCTGATGCTGCGCATTGCGACGTGCGACCTTCCGGTGAGCAAGGAGTCCTGCGCGCGCCTGCGCGCCATCATGGAGATCCCGCAGCCGCCGCACCCCGGCAAAGACCCGATCCCGGCGAACATTCCCATCGCTTTCAAGTGGGGCGGTCTTGAAGGCGTTTCCAACGCTTGGGGCATCGTCAATCTTCCGGACCGTCCGTACATCTTCGTCATCATGACCAGCTTCGGGACGGCCAACGAAGACACCGTACGCGCGGCGTCGGCGGCCGCCTTCGATTATTATGCCCGCCTGGCCCGGGCGAACGCCTATGGCAGCCGGGTGGCGGCCGACGTCATGAAAAAAGCCCGCGAAAAACAGACGCCCTAACGCGGCCGGCTAATAAAGTTTCTTTTTTTGGCGGGTCCCCTTGCCCGCCGGCGGGGAATCACGCAGGTTCCCCCGCGCCCGTCTTCTCGGCGGCGCAAACGACGAACCCGACCATGACCCCACTGCGAATCATGAGCGTGCGAATTACGAGCGTGCGAGTTACCAAGCCGGCCCGAATTACGGGCCGGATTGTTCGCATCTGCCTGCGCACGCATACCGCACTCGGGGTTTTCCATGGTCGCCGTCTCCCGTTCGTCCCACTTTCATCGCTTCACGGTTCACTGCTCTGAATTCCAGACCCTGGGCCGGATTCTGAAAACCGCCTTCTATGCGCGGGCAGAACCGGCGTGGGAATTCACGCGCGGAAGCGAGCGGTCGGCCTTTAAGCTCGATCTTGTATTGGGCGGTCTGTCCGCGACATCCGCCGAGAGCTTCGCCGCCCAGGTCAAGCGCCTGCCCGCCGTGACCAAGGTAACCTGGGCTGGTTTGAAGCCCTGTGGTTTGGAGGCGGGGAGTTAGGTATTCTTCCAGCCAGCCGGTGGTAACGCTCATGGGGGGATGTTCGGGCCGGCGCGAGGACATCCGTCCACTTGACCCGATCATTCAGTTTTTACCCGGCCTTTGCCGCCGCCTGCCTGCTTGCCGGACCGGCCTTTGCCCAGCGCGCCTCCGAGAACGTCGTGGCCAACGCCGAGGACGCCTTCGGCTCCTCCATCGGCAACGAAAGCATCGGCCTTTACAGCTCCACCGACGCGCGCGGCTTCAGCCCGAAGGACGCGGGCAACATGCGCATCGAAGGACTGTACTACGATCAGCAGGGCAGCTTCGGCTTCACCAATCAGATCACGCGCTCGACCACCATGCGCGTGGGTCTCACGGCCCAGTCCTACCCGTTCCCGGCCCCGACCGGGATCGCCGATTTCCGCCTGCGCCTCCCGGGCGACAAGACCGTGAAAAGCGTCTCGGCCTACTACGGCCCCTATGCGGCCTACGGCGCGCAAGCCGACGTCGAGAGCCCCATCGTGGCCGGCAAGCTCAGCGGCTTTCTCAGCGTCGCCGGCGGCCAGAAGGAACTCGATTTCCACAGCGTCTTTTATTATGTCGACTACGCGGGCCTGGTGCGCTTCACGCCGGCGGACCGCACTGAGGTCATCGCCTTCGCGCAGCGCAGCAATGCGAGCAAGGGCGAGTCCGGTCCCGCCATCTTCACCGCCGGCGCTTTCCTGCCGCCGCTTTACGACCGCACGGAAATTTTCGGGCCGCGCTTCGATCAGGCGCGTCACCGCAAGCAGAACAACTACGGTCTCATCGCACGCAGCCTCATCACGGACGCCTGGCGGCTTCAGGCGGGGCTTTTCCACTCGGTCAATTATCTCGAGAACGACTGGCAGGTTTTTTACCGCGATGTGCAGCCGAACGGGATCGGCGATGTGGTGATCCGTTCGCGTCCCGCGCCACTGCTGGCGTCGACCTCCGGCGAGCTGCGCGCGTCGGGGGTCTTCACCGAAGGCGAGCGCCGCCACACGGTCCATTTCTCCTTCAGGGGCCGCATGGGCGAGCGCTTGTTCGGCGCCGACCAGAACGCGAGCGGCGGGCGGGCCGCGCTTGGTATAAGCTATGAATTCCCGAAGCCCGTCTTCACCTTCGGGCCGCAAAGCCGCGACGATGTGCGCCATGGGACCGCCGGGGCGAGCTATGTGGGCCTGTGGGCGGGCGTGGGCGAAGTCAGCGCCGGTGTGCAAAAGGCCTTCTATCGCCGCGAGGTGGATTATCCGGTGCGCGGCCGCGTGGAGACGCGCACCAATCCCTGGCTCTACAACGCGACCCTCGCCGCATACGCGACGCCTGCGCTCACGTTTTATGCGGGTTACACGCGCGGCCTCGAGGATTCCGGCATCGCGCCCGAGAACGCCGCCAATCCCGGCGAAGCGCTGAACGCCAGCCTCACGAAACAGATCGACGCCGGACTTCGCTATAAGATCGGCACGAAAGCCACGCTGGTGCTTGGCGTGTTTGAGGTGAAGAAACCCTACTTCGACCGCGACGCCGTCAACGTGTTCACCGAAGTCGGCGCCTTGTCGCACCGGGGCGTGGAAATCTCGCTGTCGGGAGAACCCGTCGAAGGCCTCAAGATCGTCGCGGGCTCGATGCTCCTGAAAGCGCGCGTGTCGGGCTTCACGGTCAACCAGGGCCTCATTGCCGAAGTCCCGCCGGGCCGCACGCCCGGCACGGTGCGCTTCAACGCCAATTACGGCCCGAAGGCGTGGAACGGCTTCTCCGTGAGCGGCCAAGTCACCTTCGAGGACGGCCAGTTCGCCAATCGCCTGAACACGCTGCGTGTGAAAAGCCTCACCACCGTCGATCTCGGCGCGCGCTATAACTTCCGGCTCTCGGACACGCTCGCTTCGGTGCGTTTCGACGTGCAGAACCTGACCGATGAATATATCTGGACCGTCAACGGCGCGTCCGGCCAGTTCAACCCCTCGCCCGCGCGGCGCTACATCATGCGCCTCGCCGCGGATTTCTAGGTCGGCGTTCTAGGTCACCAGAATCGCGCGGAAATCGTTGACGTTGGTGCGCGTCGGGCCGGTGGTCACAAGATCGCCGAGCGCTTCGAAAAATCCAAACGCGTCGTTGTCCGCGAGGCGCGCGGCCGGATCGAGGCCCAGGGCCTTCGCGCGCGACAGCGTGTCCGGCGCAATGACGGCGCCCGCGTTGGTCTCCACGCCGTCAATACCGTCCGTGTCTGCCGCCAGCGCATAGACGCCGCGTGCGCCGTCGAGAGCGACAGCCAGCGCCAGCAGATACTCGCTATTCCGCCCCCCGCGCCCGTTGCCGCGCACGGTGACTGTCGTCTCACCGCCGGAGATCACCACAAACGGCTTCGCCCGCTTTTCGCCCCGCACCAGCGCGGCGTGAGCCGCCGCGACCTCGCGCGATTCACCTTCGATATCGTCGCCGAGAACAATTGCGTCGATCCCATGCGCGCGCGCCGCCGCCGCCGCGGCGTCAAGCGCGCCTTTGGCGTCGGCGACGATGACCGAACGGGCCGCGCCCAAGCGCGCGTCCCCCGGCTTCGGCGTTTCATCGGCGCCGGCGTCCATATGGCGGGCCACGGCCGGCGGCAGGTCGATCCGGTATTTCGCAAGGATCGCGCGGGCGTCGGCGAAGGTCGTGAGATCGGCGATGGTCGGACCCGAGCCGACCGTCGCGGGATCGTCCCCCGGCACGTCGGAGATCACGAGGGTGACGACGGATGCCGGCGCGGCCGCCAGAGCCAGTCGCCCGCCCTTGATCGCCGACAGGTGCTTGCGCACGCAGTTCATCTCGGAGATCGCCGCGCCCGAGCGCAGCAAGCTTTTCGTCACCCGGCGTTTGTCGTCCAGCGTCAGGCCCGGAGCCGGCAGGGCCAGGAGCGCCGACGCCCCGCCCGACATCAGGGCCAGCACCAGATCGTCCGCGGACAACCCGCGCACAGCCTCGAAAATCCGCTCCGCCGCGCGCGTCCCGGCGGCGTCAGGGACCGGATGGGCGGCCTCGACGGCCTCGATGCGGCGGGTCGGCGCCCCGTGACTGTACGGCACAACCACCAGACCGGTCAGCGGGCCTTGCCAGTACGCCTCGACACTGGCGGCCATGGCGGCGGCGGCTTTTCCCGCGCCGATCACGACGGTCCGCCCTTTGGGGGGCGCGGGCAGATGGCGCGGAACCGCCGCGCCGGCGCCGGCTGCGCTGACAGCGGCGTCGAATAACCTGCGCAGGAACGTGTCGGGAACCGGGGTCATCGTGCGTCTATAAGTATCTTAGCCAGAACCGCCTCGAATCCTGCTACGGTTTCGGGGGGAATATTGGGGGGAAACGACGTTGCGCCGGCCATTCTACCGCATTCTGTATGTCCAGGTCCTTATAGCGATCGCCATCGGGATCTTTCTCGGCGTCGCCAACCCGGATTGGGCCGTGGCCATGCGGCCGCTCGGCGACGGCTTCATCAAACTGGTGAAGATGATCATCCCCTTGGTGATCTTCTGCACCGTGGTCTCCGGCATTGCCGGGATGAACGACACCAAAAAAGTCGGCCGCGTCGGCGGCAAGGCCATCCTCTATTTCGAGGTCGTCTCGACCTTCGCGCTCGTCATCGGCCTCATCGTCGCCAACACCCTGCGCCCCGGCGCCGGGTTCGAGACGGATCTCACCCATGTCAACACCAAGGAAATCGCCGGTTACTCCGCCCGCGCGCACGACCAGTCCATCATGGACTTCATCCTCAACATCATTCCGACCACCGTGGTCGATGCGTTTGCCAAGGGCGACATTCTTCAGGTCCTCCTCTTCGCCATCCTGTTCGGCTTCGCGCTGTCGGCGCTCGGCGAGCGCGGCGCGGGCGTGCGCGACGGCATCGATTCCGTTGCGGCGGTGATCTTCCGCATCCTCAATTTCATCATGCGTATCGCGCCCATCGGCGCGTTCGGCGCCATGGCGTTCACCATCGGCCGCTACGGCCTCGATGCCCTCCTGCCGCTGGTGAAGCTGATCGGCGCCTTCTATCTCACGGCCGTCCTGTTCGTGGTCATCGTGCTCGGGCTTATCGCCCGCGCGGTGGGCTTCAGCATCTTCAGGTTCGTGAACCACATCAAGGAAGAGCTGCTGATCGTGCTCGGCACCAGCTCGTCCGAAAGCGCTTTACCGTCGCTGATGGACAAACTCGAAAAACTCGGCTGTTCGAAGTCGGTGGTCGGGCTGGTCGTCCCGGCCGGGTATTCCTTCAATCTCGACGGCACCAACATCTACATCACGATGGCGGCGCTGTTCATCGCCCAGGCGACGAATACCGACCTGACGCTGACCCAGGAACTCACGTTGCTCGGCGTGGCGATGATCACCTCGAAAGGCGCCACGGGAGTCACCGGTTCGGGTTTTGTGACCCTCGCCGCCACCATCGCGGTGGTCCCCACCATTCCCATCGAAGGCATGGCGCTGATCCTTGGGATCGACCGCTTCATGAGCGAGTGCCGCGCGCTGACCAATTTCATCGGCAACGGCGTCGCCACGGTCGTGGTTTCGCACTGGGAAAAGGAACTGGACCGCACGCAGCTGCGCGCGCGCCTCGCGGGCAATGAGGCGTTCCCCGCGGTCTAGGCGAACGCCTTGGTCGCGAACAGCTGATACACCGGCGCGCCGCGCACCACGAACATCTTGCGCTGGAAGATGTTGATGAAGGCGTCCACAGCCGGTTTGGGCATGTTGAAGGAATCCTGCTTGCCCAGGTCTTCCATGCTCCAGAGATAGTCGTCGAAAACCATAAGGCCGCCCACACGCAGCAATTGGAACGCCATCACCGCGTCGGTCAGCACGTCCGGCGCCTGGTGAGAGCCGTCGATGTAAATGACGTCGAACACCGGCGCGGGGTTCACCACGATCAGCTTGGCCAGCGCCGGATGCGACAGGCTCTTGTGCTTGATCAGCTTCACCGGATGGGCCGCGCGGCGCTGCGCGAGCGCGACGTTGTAGTCGAACCTTTTCTCGACCGCCGACATGGCGTTCGCATTGTGCTCGACCCCGCCCTGCCAGCTGTCGACGCAGTGCAGCTCGATCGGATGCTGGGCGGCGAACTTCTCGATGAAATAACAGGCCGAGCGCCCCTCGTAGGAGCCGATCTCGAGGATCCGCTGCGGCTTATAGCGCGGAACGATCTTGTCCCAGATCACGACATTCTGGACGAACCAGTCTTGAGTGAACTGGAATGTGAGAGCGGCTGCGTCGCTCATGGCGCCACCGGCCAAAATCTGTTGTCGTCGCACAGGTGGTAGAAGTCCGCCTTATGCAGAAGCTTCTCCCTGTAGAGGTCCTCGAAGTTCGCTACGCTCAGCATCTCGACCTCATCGTGATCGAGCTCGACGCCGATGTCGTTGTAGATCTCGAGGTTGGCGAGGTTCGGTTTCGGCAGGCGTCCCGCCATGTAGTCGGACCACATTTCGCGGTAGAGCCCTTCGAACTTCGCGGCCAGAAGCGGCGTGTCGAACAGCACGCACGTACTTCTGTTCGCCGCCAGTTTCGCGCGCACCGCGGCGAGTTTCGTCTTGTCGGTGGCCAGTTCAACGGCGCGGGCGACGAATTCGTCGGGACCGGAGCATACGAGTTCCGGCACGCCGGCCGACGTCACGAGGCTGCCGCAGACGCGCGAGGCGAAGCTGCGCCCCGGGAACGTAAGCACCGGTACGCCCATCCATAGCGCGTCGGACGAGGTCGTGTGGGCCCCGTAAGGCGACGTATCGAGGAACAGGTCCGCCAGCGGATAACGCGCGAGGTGATCGGGATTGTGCTTCTTTTTCGCGAACAGGATGCGCTCGGCCGCAACGCCCTGCTCGGCCGCGAGTTCCTGCAGGCGCGCATTGGTCGGCGGCATGCCGTCCAGAAGCCAAAGCACGCTGTTCGGAACCGCTTTCAGAATGTCCATCCAGCGGCGCCACGTGAACGGCGTGATTTTGTGGATGCCGTTGAAGCAGCAGAACACAAAGGCGTCCTCCGGCAGCCCCGCCTCGGCGCGCGCCGGCGTGTGCGCGGCGATCGCGCGCTTGCGGTCGTTCGGCTGGTAACACGGCAAGCGCAGGACTTTTTCCGTGTAATAGCGCTCGGAGCCCTTCGGAATGATGTATTCGTCCGACACGATGTAGTGGTGATACGGGCTTCCCATGGTGCCCGGGAAACCCAGCCAATTCACCAAAATCGGCGCGGGGCGCATGGCGAGAACCTTGGTGCGCGCGCTGTTGGTGTAGCCGTTGACGTCGATGAGGATCTGAATCTTGTCGTCGGCGATGCGGCGCGCCGCCTGCTCGTCGTTCATTCCCGTGAGATCGATCCAGTGATCGACACCGGCCTTGATGCGGTCCATGGTGCTGTCGGTCAGCGCGGGGCCGCAGTAGTAGGCGAACACCTCGACGTTTTTGCGGTCGTGCAGGCCGTACATCTCGGCCGTCAGGAACCCGATGGCGTGCTCGCGCAGGTCCGATGACAGATACCCGATGCGCAGCGGGCCCTTCTCGCTCTTCAGCGCCGCGTGACGGTCCACGAACGAGATCTTGGCCTGCCCGATCTGAGTCTTGCAGTAGCGGAACGCGTTGCCGAGCTGAAGCATCGGGTCGTCCGTCTGCGCGGCCAGCGACAGGGCCGAGATTCCGTTCAGGAGCTGCGCGCGCGTCACGTTTGCCCAGGGCTTGATCACCGGCCAGCGGCACTGGCGCTGGCGCAAGCTGACATAGTGCTGCAGCGCGTCGTTTTGATTGGCGTTGAGCGAGAGGCTCATGTGGAGCGCCTCTTCGGCCTTGGGATCCACTTGGTAGCGTTCCAGGACCCGCGCGACCTGCTTGAGCGCGGCCGTCTTGAAGTCCACATTCTCGCCGGTCACCTGGCCAAGGCGGTTCACGAGGGTGAACCAGTGGTTGACCCCCTCGCCGGCCGCGCCCATGCGCTCGCAAACATGGCCGAGGTTGATGTAGGCCGGATAGAAGTCGGGATTGACGCGGATGGCGTCCAGCATGGCCGCCTTGGCGCTTTCGAGCTCGCCCGCGCCCGTCAGCAGCACGCCGTAATTGAAATACACGGCATAGATCAGCGGGCTGTCGTGATTGTGACTGATCCATTCGCGGTAAAGCGCCACCGCCAGCGCGTTTTCACCGACGCCCTGCAGCTCGCCCACGGTCCGCAGGAGCTCCATGACCGAGAGTTTCTTTTCCATCGCGCGTTTCAGCGCATTGGCAAATACGTCGGCGATCATGGCGCGCGGGAGTCCAAAAAGAGAAAGGGCCAAACCGGTGAAGGTTTGGCCCTTTCCTTTTAAGATTTGGTTAGCAGGTCCCCGTGATCCGATCCTTCGATCGGATCACGTTGATCTTAGCGGCTACCCGCCGAAGAGCGCCATGGTCTGCTGGATGGTCATCGCGTCGACCTGCGGACCGGTGAACGCCAGGGCCTGCGTCTGGTTCATCGACGCGAGGGCCGTGGTGGACAGACCGGTGATCTGCACTGTCGACAGCGCCTGGATCTGCGTGGCGGTGATGCCGTCGACCTGCGTGATCGTCAGGGCGCCCAGGACCACCGTCGTCAGGTTGGCGAACTGGGTGGTGCCCAGCGCGCCGATCTGCGTCGAGGTGAAGCCGCGGAACTGCAGCGTCGTCAGGTCGGCGATGGACGTCGTCGACAGGCTTGCCACCTGCGGCGCCGTCAGGAAGCCGATCTGCGTCGAGGTGATGCCGCTGAACTGCGAAGTGGTGATGCCGGCCAGAACGTTCGTGGCCAGAGCCTTCACCTGGGTCGAGTTCAAGCTGCCCAACTGCGTCGACGAGAAGGCCGCGAACGCATTGGTCGTGAGCGAGCCCGCCTGCGTGCTGGTCAGGCCTACAAGCTGGACCGTCGTCAGGTTCGAGATCAGCGTCGTACCGAGCGAGTTGAACTGCGAGGTCGTCAGCCCGCCGATATCCGTGCGGGTGAGGCCCGACAGCTGACCGGTCGTCATGCCGAACAGAACCGTCGTCGAGATCGCCTGCTGCTGGGTCGTGGTCAGACCCGACAGCGTGGTGGACGACAGGCCCGAGAACTGGCTGGTCGTCAGGCCCTGGATGTTCGTCACCGACAGGCCCGCGATCTGCGTCGCGCTCAGGGCACCCAGCTGGCTCGAGCTCAGGACGCTGAAGTTCAGCGTGCTGATGGCCGAGATCTGGGTGGACTTGAGACCCGCGAGTTGCGAGGTCGTCAAGCTGCGCCACGAGAGCGTGGACAGGTTGTTGAGGGTCGTCGTGGTCAGGCCGCCCAGTTGCGTGGACGAGATACCGCTGAGCTGAACGGTCGTCATCGCACCGAGGTTGATCGAGCTGAGCGCGTTGAGCTGCAGCGTGGTCAGACCGCCGAGCTGCGACGAAGTGAGCGCGCCGAAGGCCGTCGTCGACAGCGCGGCGACCTGGGTCGTGGTCAGGCCGTCAAGCTGCGTGGTCGACAGGTGCGCGATCAGCGTCGTCGTCAGCGCGTTGATCTGCGAGGTGCTGAAGGCCGCGATGTCGCTGGACTTCAGGCCCGAGAGCTGCGCCGTGCTCATGCCCGCCAGCACGGTGGTCGTCAGAGCCGTCCACTGGGTGTTGGTGAGAGCCGAGAGCTGCGCCGAGGACAGACCCGAGAACTGGTTCGTGGTCAGGCCCGCGAGGTTGGCCGTGCCGATCGCCATGATCTGGGTGTTCGTCAGGCTGCCGAGCTGCGCCGAGGTGAACGTCGAGAACTTGGAGGTGACGATCGCCGCGATCTGCGTGGCGGTCAGGCCGTCGAGCTGCGTGGTCGCCAGGTTCGAGAACACCAGGGTCGACAGCGCGTTGACCGAGGTCGTGCTCAACTGACCGATCTGAACCGACGTCAGGCCGCTGGCCTGGCTGGTGGTCATGCCGCCGAGCAGCGCCGTGCCGAGGGCATTGAGCTGCACCGCCGACAGGCCGTTGATCTGGCTGGAGCTGAGCGAACCGAACGCGAGCGTCGTGAGCGAACCGGCCTGCGCGGTCGTGAGGCCGTCGAGCTGCGACGTCGAGAGGTTCGAGAGCACCGTGGTCGTCAGCGCGTTGATCTGCGCCGTGGTCAGGGCCGCGATGTCCGCCGAGGTCAGGCCGGACATTTGCGACGTGGTCAGGCCCGCCATGATCTGCGTCGACAGCGCCGATAGCTGCGTGCCGCCCAGCGCGTTCAGATGGGTCGAGGTGAGACCCGAGAACTGGCTGGTCGTCATGTTGGTGAAGTTGACCGTCGACATCGCGACGATCTGCGTCACCGTCAGGCTGTTGAGCTGCGTCGAGGACAGCGAGCGGAAGTTGAGCGTGGTCAGCGCGGTCATCTGGACGGCGGTCAGGCCATCCAACTGGCTGGTGGTCAGGTTCGCCCACGCCAGGGTCGACAGGGCATTGATCGCCGTGGTCGACAGGCCGCCGAGCTGCGTGCCGGTCAGGCCCGAGAGCTGCGGCGTGGTCATGGAGCCCAGCGTCGTGGTCGAGAACGCCGAGAGCTGAACTACCGTCAGGCTGCCGATCTGCGACGAGGTCAGGGCGCCGAAGGCCGTGGTCGAGAGCGAGGCGGCTTGCGCCGTCGTCAGACCGTCAAGCTGCGTGGTCGACAAGTGCGCGATCAACGTCGTGGTGAAGGCGTTGAGCTGCGCGGTCGTCAGCGCGCCGATATCGGCGGCCTTGAGACCCGAGAGCTGAGCCGTGGACATGCCCGCGAGCACCGCGGTCGAGATCGCCGCCTGCTGAGCGTTGGTCAACGCCGCGAACTGGGTCGAGGTCACGCCCGAGAACTGGCTGGTCGTGATGCCGCCGATCACATTTTCGGCGATGGCCGCGATCTGCGTATTCGTCAGGCTGTTGATCTGCGCCGAGCTCAAGGACGAGAAGACGGTCGAGCTGATGGCGCCGAGTTGAGCGGCGGTCAGGCTGTCCATCTGGCTGGTGGTCATGTTCGACCAGTTCAGGGTCGACAGCGCGCCGATCGCGGTGGCGGTCATACCCGCGATCTGTGTCGACGAGAGGCCGCTGAACTGTGCGGTCGTCATCGCCGCCAGCGCGGTGGTCGTGAACGCGCTGAGCTGGGTCGCCGTCAGGCTGCCGAGCTGCGTGGACGTCAGGGCTCCGAACAGCGTGGTCGACAGGCCGCCGGCCTGCTGCGTGGTGAGGCCGTCGAGCTGCGTGGTCGTCAGGTTCGCGATCAGCGCCGTGGTCAACGCGTTGAACTGCGTCGACGTGAGCAAGCCGAGGTCGGCCGAGGACAGGCCGCTGAGCTGAACCGTGGTCAGGTGGGCGATGTTCGTCGTCGAGATCGCCTGCAGCTGCGTCAGCTGCATACGCTCGAGGTGCGTCGACGTGATGCCCGAGAACTGCGACGTCGTCATCTGCGCGATGGCGGTCGCCGTGAGCGCCTGGATCTGCGTGTAGGTCAGGCTGTTGAGCTGCGACGACGAGAGGGCCGAGAAGGCCGTCGTCGACAGAGCCGCCAATTGCACGGCCGTCAGGCTGTCGATCTGGCTGGTCGTCAGGTTCGCCCACACCGTCGTCGACAGCGCGTTGATGGCCGTCGTGGTCAGGCCGCCGATCTGCGTCGAGACGAGGCCGCTGGCCTGCGAGGTGGTCATGCCGGACAGCGCCGCCGTGGCGAACGCGGAGAGCTGCACGGCGCTGAGAGCGCCGAGTTGCGTCGACGACAGGGCCCCGAACAGGTTGGTCGCCAGCGAGCCCGCTTGGGTCGTGGTCAGGCCGTCGAGCTGCGTGGTCGAGAGGTGCGCGATCAGCGTGGTCGTCAGGTAGTTCATCTGCGACGTGGTGAACGCCGAGATGTCCGTCGCCTTCAGGCCCGAGAGCTGACCCGTGGTCATGCCCGCAAGCACCGTCGAAGACAGTGCCTGCTGCTGCGTGTTCGTCAGGCCGGCCAGCATCACCGAGCTGAAGCCCGAGAACTGGCTGGTCGTCAGACCCGCGATGTTGGTGGCGTTGATCGCGGTGAGCTGCGCGGTGGTCAGGCTGCCGAGCTGCGTCGACGAAAGCGCGCCGAACGCGGTGGTCGTCAGATTGTTGACCTGCGCCGTGGTCAGGCCACGGAGCTGCGTGCTCGTCATGTTCGAGAAGATCGTGGTCGAGAACGCGTTGATCGTCGTGGTCGACAGGCCCGCGAGCTGCGTGCCCGTGATGCCCGAGAACTGCGAAGTGGTCAGACCCGACATCGCCGTGGTCGAGAACGCCGAGATCTGCGTCGCGGTGAGACTGCCGAACTGGGTCGACGTCAGCGCGCCGAACAGCGTGGTCGACAGCGACGCGGCCTGGGCCGTCGTCAGGCCGTCAAGCTGCGTCGAGGACAGGTGCGCGATCAGCGTCGTGGTCAGCGCGTTGAGCTGCAGCGACGTGAAGGCGCCGATATCGGTCGCCTTCAGGCCCGAGAGCTGACCGGTGGTCATGCCCGCGAGCACCGTGGTCGACAGGTGCGCCTGCTGCGTGTTGGTCAGCGCCGACATCTGCGTCGACGACAGGCCCGAGAACTGGCTGGTCGTCAGCCCGCCGATGTTCATCGTGCTGATGGCGTTCAGCTGCGTGTTCGACAAGCTGCCGAGTTGCGTCGAAGAGAGAGCGGCAAAGGCGGTCGTCGTCAGGCCCGCGATCTGCGAAGCCGTGAGGCCATCGAGCTGCGAGGTCGTGAAACTGCGCCAGATGAGGGTCGAGAACGCGTTGACGAAGGTGGTCGACAGGCCGCTGATCTGAGTCTGCGAGAGGCCCGAGAACTGCGCCGTGGTCAGGCCCGAGATCGTGGTGCTGACGAAGTTGTTGAGCTGCGTCGAGCTCATGCCCGCGAATTGCGAGGACGTCAGCGCGCCGAACAGGTTGGTCGTGATGGACGCGGCCTGCGAAGTCGTCATGCCGTCGAGCTGCGTGGTCGACAGATGCGCGACCAGCGTGGTCGTCAAAGCGTTGAACTGCGCCGTTGTCAGCGCGCCGATGTCGCTGGACCTGAGGCCCGAAAGCTGACCGGTGGTCATGCCCGCGATCAGGTTGGTCGCGATCGACTGCTGCTGGCTGGTGGTCAGGCCGGCGAGCTGGGTCGAGGAGATGCCGCTGAACTGGCTGGTGGTCAGACCGGCGATGTTGCTGGTCGCGATCGCCGCGATCTGCGTGACCGTCATCGCGTTCAGCTGGGCCGACGTGAGGGCGCCGAAGGCCGTCGTGGTCAGGTTGCCGATCTGCGTCGTCTTCAGGCCGTCGAGCTGCGTGGTCGTGATGTGCGAGATGATCGTGGTCGTCAGCGAATTGATCTGCGCGGTCGAAAGGGCGCCGAGCTGCGAACTGGTGACGCCGGAAAGCTGACTGGTCGAAAGACCGGCGAGCGCGGCGGTCGAGAACGCGGCGAACTGGGTCGCCGTCATGCCGCCAAGCTGCGAGGAGCGCAGCGCGCCGAAGTTCTGGGTCGAGAGCGAGGCGATCTGTGCCGTCGACAGACCGTCGATCTGCGTGGTCGACAGGTTCGAGATCAGAACTGTCGTCAGCGCATTGATTTGTGCGGTCGACAGCGCGGCGATATCGCCCGAAGCGAAACCGCTGAGCTGCGAGGTGGTCAGGCCCGAGATGATCGAGGTCGTCAGCGCGTTGAGCTGCGAGGCGTTCATCGCGCCAAGCTGCGTGGCGGTGACGCCGGAGAACTGGCTGGTGGTCAGGCCGGCGAAGTTATTGGTGCCGATGGCGGCGAATTGCGTGGCCGTCAGGCTGCCGAGTTGCGTGGACGACAGCGAACCGAAGGCCGTCGTGGACCAGTTGGAGATCTGGGCGGTCGTGAAGCCCTTGATCTGCGTCGTGGTCAGGTGCGCGAAGGTCGTGGTCGACAGCGCGTTCACCGTCCCGGTGGCGAGAGCGCCGATCTGCGTCGACGACAGGCCCGAAAGCTGCGTCGTCGAGATGTGACTGAAGGTGGTCGAGGAGAAAGCGTTGATCTGCGAGGTCGTCAGGCCGGCGAGCTGGGCCGACGTGAACGAGCGGAACGCGGTCGTGGACAGCGCGGCGATCTGGCTGGTTTTGACGCCGTCGAGCTGCGTGTTGGTCAGCGAGGCGAGAACCGTGGTGCTCAGGGCCGTGAACTGAACGGTGGTGAGGTTGCCGATCTCGGTGCCGGTGAACCCGCTGATCTGGCCGGTCGAGATGTGGCCGATGACGGTCGTGCTCAGCGCGCCGATCTGCGTCGCGGTGAAGGCCGTCAGCTGGGTCGAAGAAAGGCCCGAAAGCTGCGTGGTCGAAAGACCCCCGAGCTGCGTGGTGGTGAACCCGACGATTTCCGCCGGATCGATCACGCTGAGCTGCGTTGACGTAAAATGCGCGAACTGCAGCGTGGAGAAGTACCCCAGCTCAGTCGACGTGCGGCCCGCCATGAAGACGGTGGTGAGGGCGGTGATGTCCGTCGTCGTCAACGCAGCAATCTGCGTTGAGTTCATCGCAAGAATAGCCATTACACGTCACTCCGTTGCGAAGCGTGTGAGAGAACGGCACCAAATTGCGGGAAATGCAGCGCGCAAAGGCTGCTCCGCGCGAACGCGGAATGCGTGACGTCAGACATACCCCAATCTCCGTTCTAGAGACGCTTCAAACCTAATGAAGGGCATTTCACCCTTCTGTCACCCGTAGGTGTTTTAGCTCAGACGGCAAACATCGACAAGCAAAAGTTGAACGCGTTTTTGTTCCATTGGACGTTGTTTTCAACCCTGTCGAAAAACATCTCTGACTCAATACGTTGGGGGATCGTCCGGGCTTGGAGCACATATGTAGTCGCCCTATTGCGCGAATACATGGGCAGTCCAAGCCGCACCAAAACGAGCGAAAAATCCCCGCTTTCGAAACCGAATCGCGCACTCACCCCTCGCGCAGACGATTCGGCGGTCTCAACTTCAGTGACCGGTGTCGTCCGTGCGACTCGGTCACACCTCATCAATGACGCGTTGCCTACGGCTCGCGGATGCTCTCGCTGAGGCCGCGCGTGATCGGATTCAAGAAGTAGCCAAGCACGCTGCGCGAACCCACCTTGATTTCCGCGCTCATGGTCATGCCGGGAATCAGGCGCGCACCTTCGGGCAAGCCCTCGAGCTCTGTCTTGGTCAGTTCGACGAAGCCTTTGTGAAAAGCGCCAGCCGCATCGGACGTCGACGGCGGGACGACGGCGTTGGAACCGCTGGCCATGCCGCCGATATAGGATTCCTCGCTCACCGACACCAGTTTGCCTTCCAGCATCCCGTGCCGCTGGTAGGAGAAGCTGTCGACCTTGATGACCACATGGTCGCCCGGCTTGGCGTAACCGACGTCTTTTGAATTCACCATGATCTCGCCGATCATCTTGGAATTGCTCGGCACGATGGTGATCAAGGGCTCGCCTTCGCGCATGATGGAGCCCACCGAGCGCTTGGGGATATCCACGATCACGCCGTCGTCGGGCGCCGTCACGGTCACGAGGTCATTGAGCAGACCGGCTTTGGAGATGCCCTCGCCCACCTGCTCGGCATTCGTGCGGGCGGTCACAAGGTCTTCAAGTATCTTCTGGCGCCAGCCGTCGACATAGGCCTGGCGTTCGGCGCGCTTGGACTGAAGGTCGTGTTTTTGTTCGGTCAGGCGGTTGGCGGCATCCTGGACCGCCTGTTCGATCTGCATGCGCGCGGACTGAGCGTTCAGGAAGTTGAGGCGCGAGCCCACCTCCTTGGCGAACATCTGTGAGCGCATCGATTCGACTTCCTTGGCGATCACGAGCTGCTTGGCCTGCGATTCGCGCTGGTCCTCGGTCGTGCGGATGTTGGCTTCGCGGCGCGAGACTTCCTCGTCGTAGACCTTCAACTGAGCGGCATATTGCGATTGGCGCTGGTTATACAGCGTCAATTGCAGCTGATCTTCCTGGGTGAAATTACCCGACGCGGTGAAAGGTTGATTGTTGAGTTCGGCTTCGAGCCGGCGGACTTGGGCGACCAGGGTGCGTTGCTGCGCCGTCAGCGCGCCGAGGTCGGCCTGCGCGAAAGTGGGATCCAAGGTCGCCAGAAGCTGGCCCTTTTTCACCGTGTCGCCGGGGCGGACTTTCAGTTCGCGCAAGATGGTGCGGTCCATCGGCTGCATGACGATGGGCGGCGCTTCGGTGAGCAGGCGCCCGGTGCCAACCACGACGATATCCACCTTGATGACGGCGGCGAGGAAGATCGTCAGCAGGAACAGGCCCACCATGATGTAGTGGATCGAGCGCATCGCCCTGGGAGGAAGCTCCTCGGCGATTTCGTCGACGGGTTCCTGATAGGGGATGGCGTCCGGCAGCACGGCCGGCGTTTCGATCAGAAGTCCGGCCTGATCGAGGGCGCGGCGGCGCAACTCGCGCGCGCGGTCCGTTAGGTTCTTGATGGGCGGGGCGAGCATCTTAAGCATTTTCGAGATGCCCCATCTGCTGGTCCCACAAGTGTTTATAGATCGCACAGCGTTCGAGCAGCACGCTGTGGGGCGCGTAGTCCACGACCGCGCCGCGTTCCAGCACCAGGATCGCATCGGCTTTCACCAGGGACGAAAGCCGGTGCGAAACCACGATGAGCGTGCGTCCGCGGGCGATCTCGGCGAGATTGCGCTGCACGATCGCTTCGCTTTCCGGATCGAGCGCGCTGGTGGCTTCGTCGAACAGAAGCAGGCGCGGGCGCATCAGAAGGGCCCGCGCAATCGCGATACGTTGCCTTTGGCCGCCCGAGAAATTAGTGGCGCTTTCCTCGACCAGCGTTTCATAGGACAGCGGCAGGCGATCGATGAATTCGTCGGCGCCGGCCATGCGCGCCGCTTCCATCACCTCGTGCAGCGATGCGTCCGGTTTGCCGGCGGCGATGTTTTCGCGGATGGTGCCGCGGAACAGCATGTTGTCTTGCAGCACGACGCCGATCGAACGGCGCAGGTGGGTAAGATCCACATGACGGATGTCGGTGCCGTTCAGGCGGATCAAACCGTCCTGGGCGGCGTGAATGCCCTGGATCAGGCGCGTGATCGTCGTCTTGCCCGAGCCCGAGCGGCCGACGATGCCGATGTACTGACCCTCTTCCACCGTGAATGAGACCCGGTCGAGCGCGGGTGTGACGGTGTTGGGATATTTGAACGTGACGTTGGAAAGCTCGAGCTTGCCGGTGATGAGCGGGCGGATGCCGCGGAAATTCGGATCGCGCTCCTCGGCGTGATCCATCACCTTGCCCAGCATCTTCACCGACAGCGCGGTCTGCTGATACTCGTTCACCAGCGACACGATCTGTAAAAGCGGGCCCGTGACGCGGCCCGACAGCATGTTGAACGCGACCAGCGCGCCCATGCTCATGTTGCCTTCGAAGACCTGGAACGCGCCGAGACCGAGGATGGTCATTTGCATGACCTGCTGCAGGCCGTTGGTGAACACCCCGGCGGCGGCGCCGAAGTAACCGACAGCCGCGCGGCGGCGCACCGAGACGACAACCTTGTTGTCCCAGGAACGCAGACGCGGCGTTTCCAGCGCCAGGGATTTGACGGTGCGCATGCCATGGATGGTTTCAACCAGGTCGGCCTGGCGCGCGCCTTCGGCGGTGTAAAGCTCGCCCAGGTAACGCCGGTAAAGCGGCAGCAGGCCCGCGATCACGCCGGCCATGGCGGCGGTGAAGGCCAGCACCACGAACGTCAACGTGCCCGAATACATGAACAGGCCGACCAGCATGATCGGCATCGTGACGGTATCGAGCAGCGTCTGGAACAGCCGGCCGGTGAGAAAGTTGCGAATACCTTCGGTCTGCTGCATGTGCCGCAGCAGCACGCCTGCGGACGTGCTTTCGAAGAAGTTCATCGGCAGGCGCAGCAGGTGCGCGAAGGTGCGCGAGGCCAGGCGCGCGTCGACCTTGTTGGTCGCGAAGACCGTCAGGTACATGCGCATATATTGGAAGACGCTGTCGAAGATCAGCGCGACGACGAAGGCGACGATCACGGCCAGCAGCGTTTGATAGCTGTGATGCGGGATGACCTTGTCGATCATGATTTGGAAAAGCAGCGGCGTCGCCAAGGCGATCAGGCTGGTCATCACCGCGGCAATGGCGATGTCGCGGAAGTATTTTCCGTGCTTGATGATCTCCGGCATGAACCAGAGCAAGCCGAACTTCTGTGTTTCATCGACTAGCTTGTATTTTTTCTTGCAGAGGATCAGGCGTCCCGCCCAGGTCTCCTCGAAGCGGTCGCGGCGCTGAAGCTGCACGCCGGTTGCCTCGGTCGCGGGATTGAGCACCGCAACCTGGTTGCCGCCGTCATTGGTGGGCAACGTGCTGGCGACGATCACCCAGCCGCCGCTCTTCTGCTCCGCCATGACCGGGAACGCGCTGCCGAGCGCGAGCAGGTCTTCCCACGAGCGCTTCTTGAGAACCTTCGCCGAGATACTGAGGTCGGACATGAGCCTCAGCACGGAGCCCACGGTGTCGGACTCGTCCGCTTCGGCCAATTTTTCCGGCGGAACCTGGACGCCATGATGCAGTGCCACCAGGAACAGGCACCGAAGCGCCGTCAGGTGCGGCGCCATTTGAACATCCGGAATATGGTTCATTCTGCGTTTATGGTTTGCAAAGGTTAAGAACCCGCCAAACCGCAGCGGTTATAGCAAGCGGCAAACGCACGCGAAAAGAACGGGGCCATGGCCTGTTGAAACGCTTGAGAATTTTGCCGTTAAGGTTTCATTAAGGATGCTCAACCGGCGGCGAATTTCGCCCTGAGTCGCTCCGCCGTGGTGCGCAACGTCGGCCCCCAGTCGTGGGTCTCGGTGTGGGACTGACGGATGATTCGCGGGCTGTCGTACCAAAGCGTGCGCTCGCCCTCGTAACCCCAGTACCAGAATTTCCCGAGTTTGGCGGGCAGCAGCACCCAGGTTTCGACGCCGACGGCGCCGGCGATATGGGCGGTGGTGTTGGACACCGAGATGACGAGATCGCACGCGCCGATCAGCGAGGCGAGGCCGTCGATGTCCTCCTTCAGATCGAGCCCTTCGATGTGGTGAAGGGTGATGCCGAAGCGCTTCTCGAAGTCGTCGCGTTCCGCCTGCGTATTGCCGTACTGCAGGTCGACGAACTTGATCCCTGGCGTGCGGAAAATATCGATCCAGTCGGCGAGGTTGATGGTCTTGTTGCTGCCGATGGTCTGGTTCTTACTGACCCATGATATCCCGACCAGCTTTTCGCCGGGCGCGAGATTCATATGGTTGCGGAAGAATTTCGACTTCGCGGGATTGACGAAAAGGTAGCGCGAACGGTTTTTTGGGAATTTCGAGATATCGTTGCGCAGGAAGCGCCCCAGGCTCGCGGAGGGACTTTGCACCGTGATGTCGTCCGTCATGGTTTCCGGACGGGGCGGCTGGACCGAGACACGCGGAACCACCTTCATCGTCGGATAGGAACGTTGCAGCAGCGGGACGAGACGGTAGTCGCACTCCCACACCACGTTGCAGCCGCGCTTCAAGAGATCCTCGGCCATGCTCATGTGCAGGATTTCGTCGCCGACCCCCTGCTCGCTCCACACCAGCATCGTCTTGCCGCGCACGTTTTCGCCGCACCAGCGCGTCTTCTTGCTGCGTTGGAATAGGTTGTCGGCCAGCCAGCGCCATTCGTAGTCTTCCCATGCGGTTGCGAACTCCTGCATCAACAGCGAGACGAGGCCGAGGTTCTTGCGCACGGAGGCATGATCGATCTTGAACGACAGCGCACGGCGAAAGGATTGAATCGCCTCGTCGAAGCGCGCGAGTCCCCACAGCGCCATGCCGCGGTTGCTGTGAGCGTCGACATAATCCGGTTCCTGCTCGATGGACCGGTCGAGCATCGCGAGACCTTCGTCGAACCGCCCCAGCTTGGTGAGCGAGTCGCCGTAGTTGTTGATGGCTTTGGGATTGATCGGCTGGATTTCGACCGCTTTTTTGAACGCCGCGAGCGCCTCTTCGTGGCGCTCCAGCGCATTCAATTCAACGCCGAGGTTGTTGTAGGCCATGGGCCGCGTGGGATCGAGTTTGATCGCCCGTTTATGGACCTCGATCGCCTCCGCGGTTTTCTTCTGCTCGTAAAGGCAGACGCCCAGGTTGTTCAGCAACATGGCGTCGTTAGGATTCATCTCCTGGGCCTTGAGATAGTGCGCTTCGGCGGCCGCGAGTTGGCCGGCGCGCTGCGCCTCAAGCCCCGCGTTGAAGAGCCTTACGAACTCCTGCACCTCAGGCGGCATCTTATTGGCCGTTTCAGCCCGGCGTTCGGCGCGGTTCTTGCCCGCCGTCGCCGTTCCCGCGGCGGCGGGAACGGCCGTCGCGGTCTTGGCCGGCGCGGACGGCTTGAACGTCTTGGGCGGCTGGGTCTTGAGGGCGTTCATGTGCGGAACCTTACGCGTCGAGAGCGGATTTGAAATAAGCGATCGTCTGCAACAACCCGTCCTCGAGCGGCACCTTCGGTTCCCATTTCAAGGCCGAGCGGGCGAACGAGATGTCGGGCTTGCGGCGCACGGGATCGTCCTGCGGCAAGGGCTTATGGACGATGGTCGATTTGGATTTCGAAAGCGCGATGATCTTTTCGGCGAGCTCGAGAATGGTCGATTCCACGGGGTTTCCGAGGTTCATCGGGCCGGTGATGTCGTCGCCGGTCGCCATCAGGCGCACAAAGGCTTCGACCAGGTCGCTGACGAAGCAGAACGAACGAGTTTGCTCGCCCTTGCCGTAGATGGTGATGGGCTCGCCCTTCAAGGCCTGGACGATGAAATTCGACACCACGCGGCCGTCGTTCGGCAGCATGCGCGGCCCGTAGGTGTTGAAGATGCGCGCGACCTTGATGCGCAATTTATGCTGACGGTGATAATCGAAGAACAGGGTTTCGGCGCAGCGTTTGCCTTCGTCGTAACACGCGCGGATGCCAATGGGATTGACGTTGCCCCAATAGCTTTCCACTTGGGGATGCACGCTCGGGTCGCCGTACACTTCGCTCGTCGAAGCCTGGAAGATCTTGGCCTTCGTACGCTTCGCAAGACCCAGCATATTGATCGCGCCGTGCACGCTGGTCTTGGTCGTCTGCACGGGGTCGAATTGGTAGTGCACCGGCGAGGCCGGGCAAGCGAGGTTGTAGATCTCGTCGGTTTCCACATAGAGCGGGAAGGTCACGTCATGGCGGACCAACTCGAAATACGGGTTCGAAATCAGCGGCACGATGTTCTGGCGCCGGCCGGTGAAAAAGTTGTCGACGCACAGCACTTCGTGGCCCGCCGCGATCAGCTTCTCACACAGATGGGAGCCGATGAATCCCGCGCCCCCGGTCACGATAATGCGTTTCACACCGCCCCCAACTCATACAGAAACGAGTCCGCGAAAAAGCCACGGCCCCGATTGGAAAATATTTCCAACTGCTTTCCAAATGGTTACGCCGGGAGCACGGGAGGGCTATCGCATATGAACAAAATCGCCGTCCTCGCGCTTGACGCGAGGACCCGGAGTTTCTGGCTCATGGTCTGCGGCAAGTGCCGGTTTTCCCGCGTCAGCTCGACTTCGAACCCTGGCCCCTTGCGGCAAGCGCGAGGGTGACGCCGCGAACTCAACTCTCCGGGAAAATCTTCCCCGGGTTCATCAGGTTGTGCGGGTCCAGCGCCTTCTTAACGGCGTGCATCACCGCGACCGCTTCGGGCCCGTGTTCGGCGGCGAGGAACTTGGTCTTGCCGAGGCCGACGCCGTGCTCGCCGGTGCAGGTGCCCCCGGCCGCCAGCGTACGTTCGACCATGCGGTCGCTCATCGCCTCGACACGCGCGAGATAGGACGGGTCTTTTGGATCGACCGCGACCGCCAGATGGAAGTTGCCGTCGCCCACGTGACCGACGATGGGCGCGAGGAAGCCTTCCTTATCGATGTCGGCTTTGGTCGCGACAATCACATCCGTCAGATGCGAGATCGGCACGCAGACGTCGGTGATGAACAGCTCCCAGCCCGGACGCGCGGCTTTCACCGACCACACCACGTCATGGCGCGCTTGCCACAGCTTGGCGCGGTCCTCGGTCTGGGCGGTCCAGAAGAAATTGCCGCCGCCGTTCTCCGCCGCGATTGCCTGCACCAGTTCGGCCTGTTCCTTCACGCCGGCCGTGGTGCCATGGAACTCCATGAACAGCGTGTCTTTGTTGGCATACGTCAGCTTCGAATAGTCGTTGACGCACTTCATTTGCATATCGTCGAGCAGCTCGATGCGTGCGATGGGGATGCCGGACTGGATCGTCTGGATCACCGTGTTCACGGCGCCCGCCAGCGTGTCGAACGAACAGACGGCGGCCGCAATCTTCTCCGGGATGCCGTGCAGGCGCACGGTGACCTCGGTGATCACGCCGAGCGTGCCTTCGGAACCCACGAACAGGCGCGTGAGATCGTAGCCGGCGGCGGACTTGCGCGCCCGCCCGCCGGTGCGGATAACGTTGCCGTCGGCCGTGACCACTTGAAGCGCGAGAACGTTCTCGCGCATCGTGCCGTAGCGCACGGCATTGGTCCCCGAAGCGCGCGTCGCGGCCATGCCGCCTAAAGACGCGTCCGCGCCGGGATCGATCGGGAAGAAAAGACCGGTGTCGTGGATATGCGCGTTCAGCGCCTTGCGCGTGACGCCGGGCTGTACCACGGCATCCATGTCCTCGGCGTTCACCTGAAGGACGCGGTCCATCTGCGTCACGTCGAGACTGATGCCGCCTTCGGCGGCCATCACATGGCCTTCGAGCGAAGTGCCCGTGCCGTAGGGAATGATCGGCGTGCCGTTGGCGGCGCACACCTTCACGATGCGCACGACCTCGTCCAGGGAGTTCGCGAAGGCTACGGCGTCGGGCGGCGCGGGCTTGTGGTACGACAGGTCGCTGCCGTGGCGTTCCAGGACCGACGGCGAGGTCGACAGCCGGTCGCCCAAAAAGGCCTTAAGTGCCGAAATGGTATCGGGAATTTGCCCGCGCGATGTGCGGACGGCGGCCTTGACGGACATGACGGTCGAACTCCAGCGCGTGTCTGCCTAAATGGTATCGTACCTTGACAGGGCGGGTCAAAAACGGTGCTTTGGCCGCCGTTTTTAAGCCGGAGCGACATCCGTTTTGACGCGTGTTTTCAACCTTAAAGGCGCCCTCGCCGGCGCCTTCGGCGCGGCCGCCGAGACCTACCACAGCGCGGCCGACGTGCAGCGTGAGGTGGCTTCGCGCCTGGCGCGGCGCATCGCCGCCCTCACCCTCGCGCCCCGGCCGCGCGTCTTGGAGATCGGCTGCGGCACGGGGTTTCTCTACCAGGCGCTTGCCCCCGACCTGAAGGACGCGAGCTGGCTGCTGACCGATCTTTCCGAAGCCATGGTGCGCCGCGCGCGATCCGGCCCCGCCGGAAACCCCACCGGAAACCCCACTGGAAACAAGGCGCGCTTTACCGTCATGGACGGCGAGCGGCCGCCGTTTGCCTCCGGCGGCTTCGATCTGATTTGCGCCAGTCTCGTGTTCCAATGGTTCGAGGATTTGCCCGGGACGCTCTCCAAGCTCACGGACCTCCTGGCGCCCGGCGGCGCGCTCGCCTTCACGACGCTGACGGCGGAGAGCTTCCCGGAGTGGCGCGAAGCGCATCATGAACTGGGCGCGCGCGCGGCCGTGCGCGGCTACCCCACGGTCCGCGAACTCGCGCGCATGATCCCCAAAAGCGCTTATGTCGATCTGGAAGCCGAAGCGGTCGCGCGCTCCTATCGCAACGCGCACGCCTTCCTCGCCCACTGGAAGGAAATCGGCACCCATGTGCCCGATGCCGGCCGCCCACCGCTGACGCCCGGCACTATGCGCAAGCTCCTGCGCAAGTTCGATCGCGGCATCACCGTGACCTACCACGTCGCCTACGGCACCACCATTAAGGCGTAAGAACTTTGACCACCGCGTTGGTGAGCCGCGCGAGATCGTCCGGCAAAATCGTAAAGGCCGGCGTCAGATAGACGATATTTCCAAACGGGCGCACCCAGACACCGGCGTCGACGAACTTCGCTTTCAGCGCTTTCATGTCGTCGATACGCGCCAGCTCCACCACGCCGATCGCGCCCAGCACGCGCACGTCTTTCACACCGGGAAGCCCGTGGCAGGGCTCCAAACCCTGCGCAAGCGCACGCGAAACGATCTCGACCTGGGCAAGACGCGGTTCTTCTTCAAAAAGGTCCAGCGACGCGTTCGCCGCCGCGCAGGCCAGCGGATTGGCCATGAAGGTCGGACCATGCATGAGCGCATGCGACGCGTCATCGGACCAGAACGCCTCGAACACATGATCGCGCGCGATGGTCGCCGCCAACGCCATGGTGCCGCCGGTCAGCGCTTTTGAAAGGCACATGATGTCCGGGATGATGCCGGCCGCTTCGCTCGCGAACATCGCGCCGGTGCGCCCAAAACCGGTGAAGATCTCGTCGCAGATCAAAAGCAGGTCGTGTTTGTCGGCCATGCGCCGCAGCTTCTGAAGGACCGCCGGCGCATGAAACAGCATGCCGCCCGCTCCCTGCGCCAGCGGCTCGACGATCAGCCCGGCGATTTCGTCCGCATGACCGGCGATGAAGCTATCGAGCGCCTTCGCGCTTTCTTCGTCACGCGGCAGGTCCAGCACATGGTGTTCCGGCAGAAGGCCCGCGAACATCTTATGCATGCCCTCGCCGGGATCGCTGACGGCCATCGCGCTGGTGGTATCGCCGTGATAGCCGCCCCTGAAGGCGATGAACTTGGTGCGTCCCCGCACGCCTTTGTTCAGCCAGTATTGTACCGCCGTCTTCAGCGCGACTTCGACGGCGACCGAACCTGAGTCCGTGAAAAACACGCGGTTGAGATCGCCGGGCGCGAGCGCGGCGAGACGGCGCGCCAGCGACAGCGCGGGCTCGTGCGCGAGGCCGCCGAACATGACGTGCGGCATCACTTCGAGCTGACGCGTCACCGCGCCGCGGATGTGAGGGTGATTGTAGCCGTGGCACGCGGTCCACCAGGACGCGATGCCGTCGATCAGGTGGCGGCCGTCGGCCAGCGTGATCCGCACACCGTCGGTGCGCGTCACCGGAAGCGGCGGCGCGGCGGTCTTCATCTGCGTATAGGGAGCCCAGATGTGCGGCAGACCTGCCTCAAACCAGGCCGGAGATCTGCGCGTCACGCGTTATTCCATCGGCTGCATGCCGAGCCGGTCCAGAAGGCCCATGTCGTGGTTCTGGTCCGGGTTCGCGGTCGTCAGCAGCTTCTCGCCGTAGAAGATCGAGTTGGCGCCGGCCAGGAAACACAAGGTCTGGGCTTCATCGTTCATATGTTCGCGGCCTGCCGACAGGCGCACCATGGACTTCGGCATGGTGATGCGTGCGGCGGCGATGGTGCGCACGAAGTCGATATGGTCGAGTTTCTTCACGTTCTTGAGCGGCGTGCCTTCGATCTGCATCAGCATGTTGATCGGCACGCTCTGCGGATGCTCCGGCAGGATCGCCAGGGAATGGATCATGCCGATACGGTCGTCCTCGCCCTCGCCCATGCCGACGATGCCGCCGCAGCACACATTGATGCCCGCCTCACGCACGCTGGCGAGCGTATCAAGGCGGTCGGCGAAGGTGCGCGTGGTGATGACCTTCTCGTAGTATTCCGGCGAGGTGTCGACGTTGTGATTGTAGTAGTCGAGGCCCGACTGCTTCAGGCGGATCGCCTGCTGCGGCGAGAGCATGCCGAGAGTGACGCAGGATTCCATGCCGAGGGCTTTGACCCCTTCGATCATCGCGCAGACCGTGTCGAGGTCGCGGTCCTTCGGTGAACGCCAGGCCGCGCCCATGCAGAAACGCGTCGCGCCGGACTCCTTGGCCTTGCGGGCCTCGGCCAGCACCTTCTCGATTTCCATCAGTTTGGACGCCTTGAGGCCGGTGTCGTGGTGCGCGCTCTGCGAGCAGTAGCCGCAGTCTTCCGGGCAGCCGCCGGTCTTGATCGACAGGAGGGTCGAGATCTGCAC
This sequence comes from Rhodospirillaceae bacterium, assembly GCA_041919675.1. GTDB lineage: Bacteria > Pseudomonadota > Alphaproteobacteria > Rhodospirillales > Rhodospirillaceae > SHVO01. The sequence goes on from JAYRTJ010000015.1 coordinate 26,528, forward strand.
TTCGGTCGGGTCGAAGTTCATCCGGTGCACGGTCTGGGCCTGGAACATCAGGTCCGGGAACGGCAGATCGTAGACCGCCTTCACCTCTTCGCGGGTCCAATCGTTGCGGACGGCACCCAATTGATATTGAACGGCTTTTGAAGCCCCCACAGAGGCCGGAGCGGGGCGGGACGCGAAGGTGGCAACCGGTGTAGACATAAGCAAGCGGCCTCTTTTTAAGGACTTTATTGAATCCGGGGGTAAAGCTACACCCGGGCGAGGTCAAGTTGGAAGCCGCCCCCGCTTTGCGCGCTATATATAAAGTACATGCCCACCCTGGACACCTTTGCCGCCGAGAAACTGGCGCGGCTCGACCATAAGCACCTGCGCCGGCGCCTTGTTGAAACGGCCCGCGAGGACGGACTCTGGGTGACCCGCGGCGGCCGGCGGCTGCTCTCCTTCTCCTGCAACGACTACCTCAATCTCTCGCAGCATCCGGCGGTGAAGGAGGCCGCCGTTGCCGCGGTGCGCAGTCATGGGGTCGGCGCGGGTGCGTCACGCCTGGTGACCGGAAACCATCCGCTCTTCGCTCAGCTCGAAGCGCGGCTCGCGGCGCTGAAGGGCACGGAGGCGGCTTGCGTGTTCGGGTCCGGTTATCTCGCGAACATCGGGATCATCCCGACGTTCGTGGGCAAGACCGATCTCATCCTCGTCGATGAACTTGCGCACTCCTGCATCTGGGCCGGGGCGGAGATGAGCGGCGCGAGCGTCGCGAGTTTCCGCCACAACGATCTCGAAGACGCCGAAAAGATTTTGAAAGCCCAGCGCGCGGCGCACCGGCACGCGATGATCGCCACCGACGGCGTGTTCTCCATGGACGGCGATCTTGCGCCCCTGCCCGCCCTCGCGGCGCTCAGCGATGAATATGACGCCTGGCTTCTGTCGGACGACGCCCACGGCATCGGCGTGCTCGGGGGCGGCCGCGGTTCGAGCTTCGCGCACGGTTCACCTGCGAACGTCCCCTTGCAGATGGGCACGCTCTCAAAGGCCATCGGTGGGTACGGCGGCTATCTCTGCGGATCGCAATCGGTCATCGATCTGGTGAAAACAAAAGCCGCATCTTTCGTGTATTCGACCGGCTTACCGCCGTCATCGGTCGCGGCGGCCATCGCATCGCTCGATTTCATCGTCGCCAACCCTGAGTACATTGAACGCCCGCTGCATCACGCGCGCGCCTTCACCCGCGCCCTCGATCTTCCCGAGGCGCAGAGTCCCATCGTGCCGATTGTCATCGGGCCCGCGGACAAGGCGCTCAAAGCCTCGCAGGACCTGGAAGATCAGGGGTTCCTCGTGGTGGCGATCCGCCCGCCGACGGTGCCGAAGGATACGGCGCGCTTGCGCGTCGCCTTCACCGCCACTCACACCGGTGACGACGTGCAGCGCCTCGCCGACGCCGTCGCGCCCCACGTTGGACGCCGCTGATGCCTTCGTTTTTCGTCACCGCCACCGGCACCGATATCGGCAAGACCTACGTCACCGCCGGCTTGATCCGCGCCTTCCGCCGCAAGCACCGCGCCGTGACGGCCTTGAAGCCCGTGGTCAGCGGCTTCGATCCGCGCTCGCCGGAAAGCAGCGATCCTTACGCGCTGATGGAAGCGCTCGATCTGCCCGTCACCAGCCTGGACCGGATCTCGCCTTGGAGATTCGCCGCGCCCCTATCGCCCGACATGGCGGCCGCGCGCGAGAACCGCACCATCGACATGAAAGATGTTGAAGGCTTTTGCCGGGCGGCCATCGCGACCCAGGAGACGGTGTTCATCGAGGGCGTCGGCGGCGTCATGGTACCCATGAACGCCCGGGAAACCGTGGCGGACTGGATGACCGCGCTGCGATTGCCTTTGATCCTCGTGACCGGCAGCTACCTCGGCACCATCAGTCATACCCTGACCGCCCTCGACGTTGTCCTGCGCCGCGCGCTGCATGTGGCCTGCATCATCGTCAACGAGACCGACAACAGCAGCGTGCCCCTCAAGGACACCGCCGAAACCATCGCACGCTTCTCGCAAGGAATCACGGTGGCGAGCCTCCCGCGCCGCGCCAAGGACGCGGACTTCGATCGGCTGCTGGGCGCGCTGCTTTAAGTATCCACGTCTTCGCAAGACAGGCCGAACTCATCGAGGCCCTGCTCAAGCTCGTCGGCCAGCAGAGGCTGGCCGAGAAGATAACGCGCCGCGTTCTTGGCGTGCTCGTCACGCGCGACGTCCACGGCTTCGTCCCAGTCGTCCGCCGTATAGGTGCCGCGCCCGATCCAGGTCAACGCCACCAGCTCGACCCGTTCGTCTTCGTTCAGATTTTGGATGTACTCCTTCAGCTCCTCGTATTCGGGAGAGTCGGAGAGGCCGCCCGCGTCGTCGTCTTCGGGCAGATCGTCGGCCGTGTCGTCGACCGAGCGCTTGCCCGGTTCGTCGTCGAGAGGATTCAAGTCCGCGACCAGCTCGCGGGCGCGATGAATCACATAGCAGACGACTTCGAGGGCAATGTTCATGATACGAAACTGGAACCGCGCGGGATGGGTTTACCCGGGCATTGGACAGGATTTGAGGAAGGCTTTCAACGCCAGATCGGGCGTATCGGTGAAGACCCCGTCGGCCTTGAGGCTCGCGAACAGACAATATTCCTTCGCCGGATCGCCGCCATAGCTCGCGGGCAGGAACTGCTTTTCCGGGCGCAAGGTATAGGGATAGACCGTGAGCCCCGCCTTGTGAGCGCGCGCAATGAGGTCCGTGGGCGTTCCGGCCTGGCCGTTCTTCACCGGCACGATCAGCTCCTTCGGCGCGCCGATGCCGTCGGCGTATTTCTTGATGCCGGCAAGCGCGGCGTCGGACACGTCGGCTTTGTCATCGAGCAGCTGGATGGCCTGGATGTTGGGCATCATCTCATTCAGCTTCGCGACGCTGGCCTTGTCGAAGGACTGCGTGATCAAGGGCGAACCGGCGCGGTCCAGCGCCCAGGCTTCCATGATCTGCACCGTCCAGCCCTCGACCGGGAAGTTCATGGCGCGGAAATAGTCGGCGTGTTTCAGCTCGGGCATCACGCCGATGCGGCGCTTGTGCTCCCGCGACAGGCTGGCGCGCGCGCCGAGGACCTCGGCCAGGGTCGGGATCTCGTACATGTCGTTGTGGCTTTGATCCCGGAACGGGAACGGCTGACGCGCGCGCAGCTTCTTGAACTCGTCGTGGGTCAGATCCTCGCTGAACCAGCCCTCGACGAACGTCCCGTCGACCATCTTCTTGGTCTTCTTTTCCGGGAAAACCTCGGCGACATTGGTGGTCCGGCTGAGTTCATGCTCGTGGCGGGCAAACAGATAACCATCCTTCGACGCCACGAAATCCGGCTCGATGAAATCGGCGCCCTGCGCCACCGCGAGCTCATAGGCCTCGATGGTGTGATCCGGCAGATACCCGCTCGCGCCCCGGTGCCCGATGATCAGGGGAAACTTGTCGCTGGGCCGCTGGGCCGACGCGCCCGTGGCCGCCAGCAGCGCCGCGACGATGATGATGTTCCGGATGATCATGGTTCCCGTCTCCGCGCCAAGACGCCGCACATAGAAAGATGCCCCAGCCTGGGTTGCAAGCTGGGGCATAGTCTAAAGGACAGCCTCGGGGCCGGGAAGCGGCGCGGGAGCGTTACTCCGCGGCGACGATCTCGGCGTTTCCTTGACGCGCGGTCATCATCTTGTCGAAGTGCGACCAGACGCCGTCGGCGCCGTGCCAGACGCCTTGGGTGGCCGCCTTCGAGTATTCGGTCGCGCGCGCTTCGAAGAAGTTGGCGTGTTCGACGCCGTTAAGAATTTGCGACAGCCACGGCAGCGGGTGTTCCTTGATCTCGAACACGGCCGGCAGGCCCAATTGGCCCAAACGCCAGTCGGCGACGTAGCGGATGTAGGCCTTGATGTCGTCCGGAGTCATGCCGTTGACCGGGCCCATGTCGAAGGCGAGGTCGATGAAGGCGTCTTCGAGGCCGACCACGGTCTTGCAGCAGTCGACGATATCGTCCTTCACCGGTTGCGTCAGCGTATTGGTTTCGCGCGCGAAGGTGTGGAACAGCTTGATGATGGCTTCGCAGTGCAGCGATTCATCGCGCACGGACCACGAGACGATCTGGCCCATGCCCTTCATCTTGTTCTGGCGCGGGAAGTTGAGCAGCATCGCGAAGGACGCGAACAGCTGAAGCCCTTCCGTGAAGGCGCCGAACATGGCCAGGGTGCGCGCGATGTCCGCATCGGTCTCGACGCCGAACTTCTGCATATAGCTGTGTTTGTCGGCCATGGCCTTGTATTGCATGAAGGCCGAGAACTCGGCCTCCGGCATGCCGATGGTTTCCAGGAGCAGCGCGTAGGCGGCGATATGGATGGTTTCCATGTTCGAGAACGACGCGAGCATCATCTTGATCTCGGTCGGCTTGAACACGCGCGAGTAGCGCTCCATGTAGTTGTCGTTCACTTCCACGTCGGACTGCGTGAAGAAGCGGAAGATCTGGGTGAGCAGATTGCGCTCGTTGTCGGTCAGCTTCGCGGCCCAGTCCTTGCAGTCCTCGCCGAGCGGGACTTCTTCGGGCATCCAGTGGATCTGCTGCTGGCGCTTCCAATAGTCGTGCGCCCACGGATAGCGGAACGGCTTATAGCCGTGCGACGGCGTCATGAGGCCGGGAAGCGTCTTCGGCGTGATGATGTTCATGGCAGGCAGTCCCAAGATCTCATGAGCGAATTGAACCCTCGCCCGCCCTACTGGCAGGCCAGGCACTCTTCGTAGTCGGTACGACCGGTCGAGAGCGCCTTTTCGGGCCACGCGCGGGTGTTGTCCGCTTCAACGCCTGCGAACGCGGCGCGTTGCACGGACTTCGAACGCAGGTAGTAAAGGCTCTTCACGCCGGTTTCCCAGGCGCGCCAGTGCAGCATCATCAGGTCCCACTTGTCGATGTCCGACGGCAGGAACAGGTTGATGGACTGGCCTTGGCAGACGAACGGCGAACGGTCGGCGGAGAATTCGACGACCCAGCGCTGGTCGATTTCGAAGGCGGTCTTGTAGACGTCCTTCTCATCCTGCGTGAGGCCGTTGAGGTGCTGGATCGAACCTTCGTGTTCGAGAATCGAGTTCCAGGTCCCGCTGTTGTCCAGGCCCTTCGACGCCAGCAGCTTCGTCAGGTACGGATTCTTCACCGAGAACGAGCCCGAGAGGGTCTTGTGCGTGTAGATGTTCGCCGGGATCGGCTCGACGCAGGGGCTCGTGCCGCCGCAGATGATGGAGATGGAGGCGGTCGGCGCGATGGCGAGCTTGTGCGAGAAGCGGGCCATGACGCCCGATTCCGCGGCGTCCGGGCACGGGCCGCGCTCTTCCGCCAGCGCCACCGAGGCGGCGTCGGCATGACGGCGGATGTGCTTGAACATCTTGAGGTTCCACGACTTCGCCATGGCGCTCTCGAAGGGGATGCCCTTCTGCTGCAGGAAGCTGTGGAAACCCATGATGCCGAGGCCGACCGAGCGCTCGCGCTTGGCCGAGTAAATGGCGCGTTCCATCGAGGCCGGCGCGCGCTTGATGAAGTCCTCGAGCACGTTGTCGAGGAAGCGCATGACGTCGGGGATGAACCGCTCGTCGTCCTTCCACTCGTCCCAGGTCTCGACATTCAAGGACGACAGGCAGCACACGGCGGTGCGGTCGACGCCCTTATGGTCGGGACCGGTGTGCAGCATGATTTCGCTGCAGAGGTTCGACGTGGTCACCTTGAGCCCGAGATCTCGCTGATGCTTGGGCATCTGGCGGTTCACGGTGTCCGAGAAGATCAGGTACGGCTCGCCGGTGTTGAGGCGGGTCTCGAGGATCTTCTGCCACAACTCGCGCGCGTTGACCGTCTTCAGGATCTCGTTGCTCTTCGGGCTTCTGAGGCCGAACGGGGTGTCGTCGCGCACGCACTGCATGAACTCGTCGGTGATGTTGAGGCCATGGTGCAGGTTCAGGCTCTTGCGGTTGAAGTCGCCCGAGGGTTTGCGGATTTCAAGGAACTCCTCGATTTCCGGATGGTGCACGTCGAGGTACACGGCGGCCGAGCCGCGGCGCAGCGAGCCTTGCGAAATGGCCAGGGTCAGGCTGTCCATCACGCGCACGAACGGGATGATGCCCGAGGTGGCGCCGCAGTTACGCACCTTCTCGCCGATGGAGCGGACCTTGCCCCAGTAGGTGCCGATGCCGCCGCCGTTGGAGGCCAGCCACACGTTCTCGGTCCAGGTGCCGACAATGCCGTCGAGATTGTCGTTCACCGTGTTCAGGAAGCAGGAGATCGGAAGGCCACGGCCGGCCCCCCCGTTGGACAGGACCGGCGTCGCCGGCATGAACCAGAGGCGCGAGATGTAATCGTAAATGCGCTGGGCGTGCTCGAGGTTGTCCGAGTAGGCCGTGGCGACGCGGGCGAACATGTCCTGGTAGGACTCGCCGGCAAGCAGGTAACGGTCTTCCAGGGTGGCCTTGCCGAAATCTGTGAGCAGGGCGTCGCGGGTCCGGTCGATCCGGATCGACGGCACCACCTCGAGGGCGGCTGCATCTCTGGATTTAGGGGCGGGAGCCGGAGTGGCCGGCTGGACGGTGGACTGGTGGGCGGAAACTTTGGAAGCGACTTCGACAGCAACGTTCATTGAGACTACCCCTCGTACGACCTAAGCCCCCATCGCAGGGCTGTCCCCGAGAGTTAGAGAATCGTCCTCCGGGCCCTGACGTTAAGTCTTTGAAAGTGTTGACTTAACTGACTTGGGCAGGGGGTGGTTGAACCACCCGTGACCGGCGTTGGATTTCCTGATTTCCCCTCGGCGCCCTAGATCCGGTGGACCCGGAGCAGCCTTGCTACGAGATATGGTGCATCCGATCGGCGGGCAGGGCAACGCGGAAAACTTACCCAACCACAAGATTTAGATGATTGACGCATGGGGGAAACTATACATGCGGCGTGTCGCTGCAGTGCACCTAAAATTGTCATGCAAGAAACGCACGGCTGAAATGAAACCTTCTTATTTGTCGAAACGAGTGCAATGCAGCATCTTCCGGCCCAACACAGCGCCCTTGAAAGGCGGCGCCTCAGGGAAGGACAACAAGAAATGACCGATCGCCACGCGCTTCTGACGTTCCTCGCGGACGAAACCCATGCGGCGCTCCAGCGCGCCCACCGCGCCGGCGCGCAAGGCGCCGCGCTCCAGGAAGCCGAAGAACTGATGGCGATTCGCCTGAATATCCTGCGCAGACAGGACAACGAAGCGCAGCTCGAACTGCCGCTGGACATCAAAGCCGCGGCATAAGCGGCGAGGACCACACGAAGCTGAAGGCCCGGTCGCAAGATCGGGCCTTTTTCTTTTGCGGCAAATACTTAGCTCGCAAAATAATTATATCAGAGATAATTTTCCACAGGTTGTGCGGCGGGGGTGAGGACTCGCGTTCCGTGCGCGCGTTAACCAAGATTCACCAGTCGTTAACGCGCCGGCGCAAGGATCGCCTCATCCGCTGGGGCATACATCCTCCCCTCCCCACACTCACCCCAGCCACCTCGCGGCGGGTCCATCACCGGACCCGCCGCTTTTTCTTTCCCGAAACCTCGCCCATAAGAAGCGATGCTCTATTTCGCCTACGGCTCGAATTTGAATCTGCGGCGCATGAAGCGTCACGCGCCGCGCGCGACCCCCGTCGGCGCGGCGCGGCTCGACGGTTACAAGCTCGTCTTCCGCCGCGTCATCGATATCGTGCCGGATAAAGCAGGCGTGGTCTGGGGCGCGGTCTATGAGATCACGCCGGCCTGCGAGCGCGCGCTGGACGAGTATGAGGAATTCCCCACGCTCTACCGCAAGATCACCGTGCGCGTGGATGTCGGCGGCGAGATGAAAGAGGCGATGGCTTACGTGATGAACGAGGAGGGCCTCGCGCCTCCCGACATCGCCTACGTCACCCTGGTGACGCAAGGCTACCGCGACTGGAAGCTCGATCCCGCGCCGCTCACGAAAGCACGGATTGCGGTGCTGCATCCTCAGAAGACGCCACACAAGCCGCGGCCACAGGCGCGATGAAATCGCGCCTGCTGTTTTTAAGATAGGCCGCGGTCGGCCGCGAAAACCGTTTCACACTTTTCGCTGACCGCGGCCTGGCGGCGGAGCTGGGCCGCTGTAAACAGGCTCATGGAAATGAGGGTCATGGCGGCGGCCATCAAGGTCGCGGCGGCCGCGCCCACCGCGCCGTAGTGCTTGGTCATCACCACAAGCAGCGGCAGGTACAGGACGATGATCACGACCGTGCCGATGCGCAACGCGATGCCGGGACGGCCCATGGCGAATAGCGCCGGATCCATCGGAAAGCCGCAGATCGTCAGGCCCGCCGATCCAATGAGCATCACCAGCGGCCAGTAAGCCCCGGCGAACGCGGCGCCGAAAAACACGGTGAGGAACGGCGTTCCAAACGCCAGCGCAATCAGCAGCAGCACGACGGCCGCGCCGCCGCCCATGGCGCCGCCGCGCAGGATGAGCTTGGCGAAATCGTGCCAGCTGCCCTTGCTCCCGAGGCGCGCGAACTCGGGGTAAATCGACTGGTTCAACAGCTCCGCCGGCTTCGAAAGCGCGGTCGCCACATCGCGGCCCACCTTGAACAGGCCCGCCGCCGCAGGCGCAGCCACCCAGCCGACAATGAAGGTCGAGAGCTGCGAGGGAATCATCTGCACCGAGGCGTGCAAGGTCGAGATGATCGAGAACTTCCACAGGCCCGGGTGCCCGTGCGTGATGCCCTTCAAGGACCAGGTCCAGCCTTTGAGGAAGCCTTGGCGCACCGCTTCGCGCCAGCCGAGGAACACGAGCAAGGTCCCCCCCGCCGCGCCGGCGATGAACCACGCCATCAGATAGGCCCAGAACGGGCCGTCGACCAAAGCCACCGCCGCGCAGCCCACGAGACGCAGCAGCGGCGTCAGCACCGTCTGCCAGGCCAGGAGATCGAAGCGGTCGCACAGGCGCAAAATGCCCATCGGCGTCGCGATCATCGTGAACAGGATGAGGAAGCTGTAGAGCTGCGCGTAGCGAATGACGTCCGGCGACCAGTCCACGTAAGGCCCGACGATGGGCGCGAGGAACCAGCCCAGCGCGAAGCCGAACAGCACGCCCGCCACGTCCAGGAGGAAGGTGAATTTGATCAGCGACTGGAACGAGGCGATGTCCTTGCGCTCGAGGCAGATCGCGCCGTAGCGGATCACCGCCTGCCAGGACTGGAAGGTGGCGAACGCGATCAGCACCAATACATACGTCTGGACCAGCACGATGATGCCGAAGCGGTCGATGCCGAGCGAATGGGCCAGCAGCGAAAGGGTCGCCAGGCTCAAAAGGCCGTTGGTGGCGCGGCCCGTCAGCAGCATTCCGGCATTCTTGAAAGTACGCCGCAGGATACCGTCCGAGAACCAGTGCTGGACGGTGCGCGGCAGATGCAGCAAGGCGTTCATGGACGGTTGCGGCCCCCGACCCCGCGTCCCGGCGCTTTCTCGAGGCGCATTAGGCCCGCCGCCTTGAAATAAAACAACGGATAAGTCGGCAAGGACGCCCCCGCACGGCAACCGAGGGGCGAGTTAGGACGTAAATAAACGACGCGGTTTGGGGGACAATCCATATGCCGGCTTTTTATCCGCTTCTGACCCTGATCTCTATTGTCGTTTTTGCAGGACTGGCGCGGCACATGGCCCGCGCCCGGAATAGGAACGTCCTCGGCTGGGTGGTCGCGGGCGCCCTTCTGCCGCCGCTTCTCATCATCCTCTACGCGCTCAAACCGGCCGCGCCCGAGGAGGAAACCGGGGACGAAGCGGCCGAGGCCTAACCCCTACTTAGCCGCCTGTTCCAGGCTCATATAGCGGCTGAGGTGCACGTCGGTCGCGTTGCCGCGCCACCCGCTCACCTTGTGCGCCACCAGATTACGCGTCGCCCCGAAGTACAGCGGAATGATCGGCTGATCGGCCAGCATCACGCCTTCGGCCTCCTTCAGCACCTTCGCGCGTTCACCGAGATTTGAGGTCTGCGCCGCCTGACGCAAAAGATTGTCGTAAGCCGCGCTGTCATATTTCGCGTAGTTCGAAGCCGTGCTCGCCGAATCAAGCACCGAGAGAAAGTTCGCCGCGTCATTGAAGTCCGCGAGCCAGGCCACGAAAGCCACTTCGAACACGCCCTGGCGCAAGTTGGAGAAATGCACCCGCCCCTCGGTGTTGAGCAGCGAGAGCTCGACCCCGGCGCGTTTCCACATGGCCGCGATCACCACCGCGATGCGCCGCAGTTCCTGATTGGCCGTGTGCGCATAGGCGAGCCGCAAAGGATTCTCCGGGCTATAGCCCGCCTCGGCCAGCAGGCGCCGGGCTTCCTTGAGGCGCGTCTCATAAGGCGCCGCGTCGAGATCGAGCACCGGCGGCGTGTAATTCGCCGTCGCCGGCGGCACGAAGGTCGAGGCCGGCAGCGCGCCGCCGCGCACCACCTTGCCCACCAAGGTATCCCGGTCCACGGCCAGCGACAGCGCGCGCCTTACCCTTCTGTCGCTGAGCTTCGGATCGCGCGTGTTCAGCGCGAGATAATAGGTCAGCAGCGACGGCGTCAGTTTCGCCTCGGTCTTCATCTCGCGGATGAGCTGCTCGGTCTGCGCCGAGGGGAACTCCATCACCATGTCGAAATCGCCCGCCCGGTACCGGGCCAGCGCCGCGCCGGTGTCGCCCGCCGGGTGATAGACCACACGCGCAAGCTTCACATTCACCGCATCCCGGTAGTGCGTGTTCTTTTCGAGGGTGATGTGGCTCTGCGGCTCCCAGCCGTCCAGCGTGAAAGCGCCGTTGCCGACCATCGCGCCCGGACGCGTCCAGCCGTCGGGATCGTTGAAGGCCTGCGGCGGCACCGCCACCGCGAAGGCCGCCGCCAGCAAGGACGGCAGATACGGCGCCGGCGCTTCGAGTTCGATCGCCACCGTGCCCGCCGCCGCGCTGACGCCCAGCGCGGACCCCTCCATCTTGCCGGTGTTCACGGCGCGCGCGTTCTTGATCACATACATCTGCGCCGCCGCCGGCGCGGCGGTCTTCGGGTCGAGCAGGCGGCGGAACGACGCGGCGACCTGCTCGGGCGTGATCGGCGTTCCATCGGACCAGGTCAGATTGGGACGCAGATTGAACACATAGCGCCGGTTGTCCGGCGACACCGCCCAGGAGTCCGCGAGGCCCGGCACAGGCTGTCCGTTCGCATCGAACGCCAGCAAGCCCTCGAACAGATCGAGCACCAGCGCCTGCTCGTACTGCGTGCTCGCCTTATGCGGATCGAGCGAGCCCGGTTCCCCGCGCCCGGCGCGGTTCAGAGTTTGCGCCTGGGCGGAGACCGCGCACAAGAGAAGCCCAAAAACAAAAGCGGAAAGCCTCTTCATCCGGGTCGTGTACCGCGTGACAGGTAGGTCCACGTCCCGCGGGCGTTCACGTTACCCCGCCACTTGCGCGTCGAGCACCGCGAGCGCGGCGAGATTGACCAGGCCGCGCGCCGTCACCGAGTTCGTGGTGATGTGCGCGGGCTTGGCGATGCCGAGCAGGATCGGTCCCACATGCAGGCCGTGAGCGAGGTTGCGCACCAGGTTGAAGCCGGTATTGGCGGCTTCCAGCGTCGGCAGCACCAGGAGATTGGCGCGGCCCTTGAGGCGCGAGTTCGGGAAGATGCGCATGCGCAGTTCCTCGTTCAGCGCCACGTTGGCCTGCATTTCGCCTTCGACCTCGAGGTCGGGTTTCTCGGCCAGGATCAATTTGAGCGCGCGCTTCATCTTGCGCGAGGCCGCCGTCGGACGCGCGCCGAAGTTCGACGCCGCGATCAGCGCCACTTTCGGCGCGATCCCGAAATCGCTCACCTTCTGGGCGGCGCGCAAGGTCAGATCGGCGATGTCGTCCGCGTCCGGATCTTCGGCGACATAGGTATCGCAGAAGAACACCGGCCCGTCGTCGAGGATGAGCAGGCTGAGCGCGGTGGTCTTGTGCACGTCCTTCGCCATCCCGAAGATGTCGGTGAGATAGCGCAGGTGCCACTGATACTCGCCGTAGGTCCCGCAGATCATGGCGTCGGCGTCGCCGCGCGCCACCATCAGCGCCGCGATCACGGTGCCGTTGGTGCGCACGATGGTACGCGCCGTATCCGGCGCCACGCCCTTGCGTTCCATCAAGTTGTGATAGTGACGCCAGTAGTCGCCGAACCGCGGATCGTCTTCCTGGTTGCAGATCTCGAAGTCCTTGCCCGGCGCCAGGCCCAACCCGAGTTTGCGCGCGCGGTGCGAGATGACGCCCGGCCGCCCGATCAGGATGGGCCGCGCGAGGCCGTCGTCGATGAGCTGCTTGGCGGCGAACAGCGTGCGCTCGTCCTCGCCTTCGGCAAACGCCACGCGCTTCGGGTTGGCGCGCGCCTTCTCGAACACCGGCTTCATCACGAAGGCGGAACGGTAAACAAACTGCTCCAGGCGTTCCTTATAAGCTTCGAGGTCCGCGATGGGGCGCGTCGCCACGCCCGAATCCATCGCCGCCTTCGCCACCGCCGGCGCGATCTCCGACACCAGGCGCGGATCGAAGGGTTTCGGGATCAGATAGTCCGGGCCGAAACGCAATTGATCGCCGCCGTACGCGGCGGAAACGACATCGCTCGACGCCCCGCGCGCCAGCTGCGCGATGGCCTGCACGCAGGCGATCTTCATCTCGTCGTTGATGGTCGTCGCGCCCACATCCATCGCGCCGCGGAAGATGTAGGGGAAACACAGAACGTTGTTCACCTGGTTCGGATAGTCCGAGCGCCCCGTCGCGATGATCGCATCCGGCGCGGCGCCGCGCGCCAGGGCGGGCATGATCTCCGGCTCGGGATTGGCGAGCGCGAGGATGAACGGTCCCTTCGCCATGGACCGCACCATCTCCGGCGTCAGCACTTTCGGCGCCGACAAGCCCAGAAACACATCCGCGCCGATGATCGCCTCGCCCAGCGTGCGCATATTGGTGTCGGCGGCGTAGGCGCGCTTCTGGTCCGTCATGTCCTCGGTGCGGCCCTTGTAGACCACGCCCTTGTGGTCCGAGAGGATGACGTTTTCGCGCTTGAGGCCGAGATCGACGAGCTGGTTCAGGCAGGCGATGCCCGCCGCGCCGCCGCCCGTGGACACCAGCTTCACCTTCGAGATGTCCTTGCCGAGCAGGGACAGGCCGTTGATCACCGCCGCGGCGACCACGATGGCGGTGCCGTGCTGGTCGTCGTGGAAGACCGGGATCTTCATGCGCTTGCGCAGTTCGGACTCGACGATGAAGCAGTCCGGCGCCTTGATGTCCTCGAGATTGATGGCTCCGAAGGTCGGTTCCAGGCTGGCGATGATGTCCACCAGCTTCATCGGATCCTTTTCGGCGATCTCGATGTCGAACACGTCGATGTTGGCGAACTTCTTGAAAAGGACGGCCTTGCCTTCCATCACCGGCTTGGCGGCGAGCGGGCCGATGGCGCCGAGGCCCAGCACCGCGGTGCCGTTGGTGATGACGCCCACCAGGTTCGCGCGCCCCGTGACCGTATCGACCTCGCGCGGGTCCTCGACGATGACGTTGCAGGCCGCCGCCACGCCCGGCGAATAAGCCAGCGCCAGGTCGTGCTGGTTGACCAAGGGCTTCTTGGCGACGACGGACAGTTTTCCCGGTGTCGGCTCGCGGTGATACTGCAGCGCGGCTTCAGTCAGGTCGGTCTTAGGTCCCGGCGATCCGGTATCGGGCATCTCTTCCCCCAAGGAATAATCAGCCAGACTATCGCGGCTGCGGCGCAAAGGGAATCGTGGGGCGAAGGTTTTTGTTTTCTCGTCATCCTTAGGCTTGTCCCCAGGATCCATTCGCCCAGGGTGACCAAAAAACCTACGCACCACCATCGATATGCTTCATCGCATGTTTCGCGATCTTCGCCATCACGCTCGGCAGGCCGGCGGCGCCGAGGCGATCCAAGGGGGTCCAGAGCGCGCCGCCGCCCAGTTTTTTCGCCTGGGCGTCGGTGAGATCGGCCGCCAGCACCGCGAGCTCCAGATGAAAATGCGTGAAGGTGTGCGTCACCGTGCCCGGCAGCGCGCGCCAGCCTTTTGAAAACGGCAGCGCGGCGTCCGTGTCGGCTTTCGTCCACTTTTTCGCGCGCCAGTCGGTGGAGGGCACCTCGGTCATGCCGCCGAGCAGGCCCTTGGCGTCGCGGCGGCGCAGCAGCACCGCGCCGTCCTTGCGCACCATCCAGAAGGCCACTCCATAACGTATGGGCGTCTCGGCTTTCTTCAGTTTGGCCGGCAGCGCTTCATGGATGCCTTGCGCGCGCGCGCGGCATGCCCCGGTCCACGGACACAGCACGCAGGCCGGCGATTTCGGCGTGCAGACCGTCGCGCCCAGGTCCATCACGGCCTGGGCGTAGTCGCCCGCGCGTTCATCGGGCGTGAGGCTCCCGGCGTGCGCGGCCAGGGCCGGCTTGCTCTTCGGCAAAGGGGCCGTGACGGCGAACAGCCGCGCCATCACGCGCTCGACGTTGCCGTCCACCACCACCGCGCGGCGGTCGAAGGCGATGGAGGCAATCGCCGCCGCCGTATAGGGCCCGACGCCCGGCAGCGCGCGCAACCCCTCTTCCGTGTCCGGAAACACGCCCGCATGTTCAAACGCCACCACGCCCGCGCACTTGTAAAGGTTGCGCGCCCGCGCGTAGTAACCGAGCCCCGCCCAGGCGGCCATCACCTCTTCGACCTTCGCCTTCGCCAGGTCCGACACCGTCGGCCAGCGCGCGAGGAAATTCTCGAAATACGGCTTCACCGCCGTGACGGTGGTTTGTTGCAGCATGACTTCCGACAGCCACACCGCGTAGGGGTCCGGCGTCACGCCCGGAAGCGCGCGCCACGGCAAACGCCGTCTATGACGGTCGTACCAGGCCAGCAGATCCGCCGCGTTCGCGGCCTGCGTCTTTCGGGCAACGGAACGGCCGGGAGAACGGCCGGAAGAACGGCCAGAAGAACGGGAAGAAGACATCACCGCACCATGAAATGACGCGCGCCCCTGTTCAACTGTCTTGCTGCGCCCGCGCGCCTGGCCCATCCTCGGGCCCATGTCCGCCGCCCGCAAGCCGCCTCCAGACGCCGCCCCGCCGCCGCCGCGCATCGCACGCGGCTTCATCAATATCGCCAGCCTGTCGGCGCGCGCGGCGAAACCGGCTTTGGGAAAACGCGGCTTCGCCGCCGCCGAGATCCTCACGCACTGGCCCACCATCGTGGGACCCGAGCTCGCGGCCTTCGCCTGCCCCATCGAGATCAAATTCCCGCGCGGCAGGAATGCCGGCGCCGTGCTTCACCTGCGCATCGCCAACGGCGCGGCGGCGACGCTGCTGCATCTGAAAACACCGACCATTCTCGCGCGCGTGAACGGTTTCATGGGCTATGGCGCGGTCGCCGCCTTGCAGGTGGCCCAGGGGCCGCTGCCGAAGCGCCGCCCGGAGCCGCCCGCCGTCGTGCCCCGCGAAACGCCCACGACCCTGGACGACGCCCTCGCAAAACTTCGCGCGGCGGTGGAACTGCGGACCCGCACCAGGCGTTAGTGGCAGGACATGAGAGGGGTTATCTGATGAACAAGACGTCGTTGCGTGCCGCTTTCGCTCTCGCCGTGGGCGCGCTGTTCGCATCCAGTCCCGCCAAGGCCCAGAGCTTCAGCCTCAACGAATTCGCGACCGGCATGACCGACACCCTGCAGTCGGCCATCGATCTCCTGCCCCAGGACATCACCAACATTCGTCTCGGGGTCGGTCCTTCCATCGCGCCGCATTATGAAGGCGACGATAGGTACCATATCGGCGTCATCCCGGCGGTGTCCTTGCGCTGGCGCGATCTCGTGGAAGTGAACAACAACGAAGTGCGCATCATCGCCTTCAAGAAGTTGCTCAACGCCGACGCCGGTGAAGTCGGCGGCGGCAATTTGCGCTTCGGCCCCACGGTCTCCATCGACTTCGGCCGCGACGAGGACGCCAGCGCCGATCTGCGCGGCCTCGGCAGCGTCGGCACCAGCATGGAGCTCGGCGCCTTCGTCGCCTACACGCAAGGGCCGATGCGTCTTCGCGCGCGCGCGCGGCACGACATCATCGACGGCCACGGGGGCGGGACTTTGCGCCTCGACGCCGCCTACACCGTGTTCCAGGCCGCGCCGGTCGCGCTCGGGATCAACGTCTCGTCCACCTGGGCGACGGGCGATTACATGCGGTCCTACTTCGGGATCTCGCCGGCGCAGTCCGCGGCCTCGGGCCTGCCGGCCTTCGATCCGGGTTCGGGCTTCAAGGATGTCGGCGCCGAAGTGAACGCCAACTACATCTTTGCCTCCCAGTGGGCGATCGTGACGAATGTCGGCTACAAGCGCCTCATCGGCGGCGCGAGCGGCAGCCCGCTGGTCCGCCAGCGCGGCGCGGCCAACCAACTCGCCTTTCAGACGTTTTTAGTTTACTCGTTCTGAAACCAAGGGGCTTGCCCTACATTCGCCCGATTCAAAGCGCAGACCGGACGTGGGGATAAAGGGGCGTATGAACAGGCGGGTTTTGACGACGCTATACGCAAGGGCTTTGGCCGCGCTCATGATGGGCGGGCTCGCGGTTCCGTCTTTTGCGCAGGACGCGCTCACCCCCGAAGCCATCACCAAGAATCAACCGTCCGAACAGTGCATCTTCTTCGCGCGCCTGTACGACTGGACCCCGATCAACAACACCAATCTCATCCTCTGGGCCTCGCGCACCCAGTCCTATCATGTGCGGCTGACCCCGCCGTGCCAGGGTCTGCGCTTTGCCACCGGCATCGGCTTCTTCTCGCGCTCGGGTTCCGCGCGCCGCCTCTGCACCCTGGATTCCGTGATCGTCGACAACGGCCCCGGCATCCCCGAACGCTGCCAGATCCAGGACATGATCGAACTCGACGACGCCTCCCTGAAGGCGCTGCTGGCCCAAGCGCCCGGCCGGCCTGAGGGCCGGCCTTAGATATGTAGTTAGAGGCCGATCATTGATCGGCCCCGG
>JAYRTJ010000016.1:0-6983 GCA_041919675.1 Rhodospirillaceae bacterium
ACGCGGGCACGACACAGGCCGAATAAAGCCAAACCGGTTTAAGGCGCCAAGCGCCGCACGAGAGGGAACTTAAGTCATGAACGTCACCACTAAGCGCACCATCATTGTCGTGGGCGCGGTCGCGGTTATCGGCGGCCTGCTGGGCGGCTTCCAGATCTTCAAGGGCATCATGATCGCGAAGTTCATGAATCCCGGCAACCTGCCGCCGCAAACGGTGTCCACCATCACCGCGAAGATGCAGCCGTGGCAGCCGACGATCTCCGCCGTCGGCAGCTTGCGCGCCGAACGCGGCGCCGATCTCTCGGTCGAAGTCTCCGGCATCGTCGACGGCATCCACTTTGAATCGGGCGACGAAGTGAAGGCCGGCACGGTCCTGGTCGAACTGCGCATCGAGGACGAGCAGGCCCGCCTGGCGGCGGCGCAGACCTCGGCCGATCTCGCGCGCACCCAATACGAGCGCAACCAGCGCCAGTTCGAAGCCAAGGCGATCAGCAAGGCCGCGCTGGACGTCGACGCCGCGAACCTCAAGAACGCCGAAGCCGCCGTCGCCCAGCAGCGCGCGACCCTCAACAAGAAGGTCGTGCGCGCGCCGTTCGCCGGCCGCCTGGGCGTGCGCCGCGTGGACCAGGGTCAGTACATCAATCCGGGCGAAACGGTCGTGACCTTGCAGTCGCTGGAATCGATCTTCGCGGACTTCTACCTGCCGGCCGAAGACGCCGCGCGCGTGGCCGTGAACCAGAAGGTGCGCCTGACCACCGATGCGACCGGGGAAGAAACCTTCGACGGCACGATCGCCGCCATCGACCCCAAAGTCGATCTGAAGAGCCGCAACGTGCTCGTGCGCGCCCGCTTCACGAACAAGAACCATCACCTGCTGCCGGGCGCCTCGGCCAACCTGACCATCGAGGCCGGCACGCCGCAGCAGTACCTGACGCTGCCGCAGACCGCGATCACCTTCAATCCGTACGGCAGCACCGTCTACGTCGCCATGGAAGACGGCAAGGACGACAAGGGCCAGCCCAAGCTGACCGCGCGTCAGACCTTCGTGACCACAGGCTCCACGCGCGGCGACCAGATCGCCGTGACGTCGGGGATCAAGGAAGGCGATGTCGTCGTCACCGCCGGCCAGATGAAGCTGCTGCCGGGATCGCCGCTGGTGATCAACAACACGCTGCAGCCTTCGATGAATCCCGCTCCGAAACCCGTGATGCAGTAACGGATGGACGATGAAAAAATCATTCACTGATATTTTCGTTCAGCGCCCCGTCCTCGCGACGGTGGTGAGCCTGGTGATCCTGGTCCTGGGCCTGCGCGCGTTCTTCAGCTTGCCGATTCAGCAGTATCCGCAGGTCGAAACCAGCATCATCACTGTCACGACCGCCTACTACGGCGCGGACCCCGACGTGGTGGCCGGCTTCATCACGACGCCGCTGGAAAACGCGATCGCGCAAGCCAACGGCATCGACTACATGACGTCGATCAGCTCGAGCGGCGTGTCCACCATCACGGTGAACCTGCGCCTGAACTACGATTCCAACCGCGCGATGACCGAAATCAGCGCCAAGGTGAACGCGGCGCGCAACGCGCTGCCGCCGCAGTCGCAGCAGCCGGTGATCGCGCTGGGCATCGGGATGGGCACCCATTCCATGTATATCGGCTTCTACAGCCAGGTGCTGGCGCAGAACCAGATCACCGATTACCTCGTGCGTATCGTGCAACCCAAGCTGCAGGCGGTCGAAGGCGTGCAGAACGCCGAAATCCTCGGCGCCAAGAACTTCGCGTTGCGCGCCTGGCTCGATCCGGCGCGCATGGCCGCGGTCGGCCTCACCGCCGCGGATGTGACCAACCGCCTCGCGCAGAACGATTATATCGCCGGCATCGGCAACACCCGCGGCCAGATGGTGCAGACCACGCTGACCGCCTCCACCAGCCTCTCGTCGGCGGAGGAGTTCGAGCAACTGGTCGTCAAACAGGAGGGCGACGCCATCGTCCGCCTGAAGGACGTCGCGGACGTTCGCCTGGGTTCGGAAGAATATGAAACGGCGGTGTCGTTCGACGGCAAGGAGTCGGTGTTTATCGGGATCATGCCGGCGCCGGGCTCGAACCTCCTGGAGGTGGTCGACCGCGTCCGGGCGCAGTGGCCCGGAATCGTCTCCGGGCTGCCGGAAGGCCTGACGGGCGAGATCGTCTACGACGTGACCGATTTCGTGAACGCCGCCATCAGCGAAGTGATCTGGACGCTGGTCGAGGCCTTGATCATCGTGACCATCGTCGTATTCGCCTTCATGGGCAGTCCGCGCGCGGTCGCGATCCCGGCCATCGCCATGCCGCTGTCGCTGATCGGGACGCTGGTGGTGATGCTCGCCATGGGTTTCTCCATCAACCTCTTGACCCTTCTGGCGCTCGTGCTGGGCATCGGTCTCGTGGTCGACGACGCGATCATCGTCGTCGAGAACGTCACCCGCCACCTGGAAGAGGGCATGAAACCGTTCGACGCCGCGATCCGCGCCGCGCAGGAACTCGGCGGCCCCATTCTGGCGATGACCGTCGTGCTGGTGGCCGTGTATGTCCCGATCGGATTCCAGGGCGGCCTCACCGGCACCCTGTTCACCGAGTTCGCCTTCACCCTCGTCGGCGCGGTGACGATCTCGGCGATCGTCGCGCTCACGCTGTCGCCGATGATGGCGTCGCGCATGCTGCGCCCCATCGCGGAAGCCCCCGAATGGGAAAAGAAGCTTCTGCACTACGTCGACGCCACCTTCGAAAAGGTGCACTCGCGTTATATGCGCGCGATCAAATCGAGCCTGACGACCGTGCCGGTGACCATCGTGTTCGCGGTGCTGGTCCTCGGCGGCATCTTCTTCCTGTACAACTGGTCGCAGAAGGAACTGGCGCCGCAGGAAGACGAAGGCTTCCTGCTGGCGTTCTCGACACCAGCCTCCAACGCGACCCTGGAGCAGCGCCGCATGTACGGCGACCAGCTCTATTCCCTTGCGGTGAAGTATCCGGAAGTCGCGCACATCTTCCAGATGGAGCTGCCGGGACAGTCGATCGCCGGCTTCCCCTTGAAGACCTGGGACCAGCGCGACCGTTCGGCGCAGGAGATGCAGCAGACGATGCAGACGGACCTCGGCCAGATCGCCGGGATCCAGCCGCAGCTGTTCGCGCCGCCGTCGCTGCCCGGCGCGCAAGGGTTGCCCATCCAGATCGCGATCGGCACGACCCAGTCCTTCAACCAGCTCAACGACGTCAGCCAGCAGTTCCTTCAGGAAGCGCTGAAGAGCGGCCAGTTCATGTTCCTGATGTCGGACCTGAAGTTCACGCGTCCGCAGATCAGCATCGATATCGACCGCAACAAGGCGGCGCAGATCGGCCTGACCATGAGCGATGTCGGGAACGCGCTGGCGGCCATGCTCGGCGGCGGCTACGTGAACTACTTCAGCATCGAAGGCCGCTCGTACAAGGTCATCCCGCAGGTTCAGCAGGAATACCGCCTGAATCCCGAGCAGATCCTGAACTACCAGATCCGCACGGGCACCGGGGAGATGGTGCCGCTGTCGACCATCGCGACCATCTCGAACAAGACGGTTCCCGAATCCCTCTCGCACTTCCAGCAGCTGAACGCGGCGACCTTGCAGGGCGTGCCGATGCCGGGCGTGAGCACGGGCGACGCCATCGCCAAGCTGCAGGACATCGCCGGCACCATCCTGCCGGACGGTTATTATCTGGATTACGGCGGTCCGAGCCGTCAGTTCATGAACGAGTCCTCGGGCTTCCTCGTCACCTTCGGCTTCGCGCTGATCATCATCTATCTCGCGCTCGCGGCGCTGTTCGAAAGCTTCCGCGATCCGGTGATCATCCTGGTGTCGGTGCCGATGTCCATTGCCGGCGCCTTGATCTTCATCAGCCTGGGGGTCGGCGGCACGAGCATCAACATCTACACGCAGGTCGGCCTCGTGACGCTGATGGGCCTCATCAGCAAACACGGCATCCTGATCGTCGAATTCGCCAACGAGCTGCAGCTCGCCGGCAAGACGAAACTGGAAGCCGTGGAAGAAGCCGTCAGCATCCGTCTGCGCCCCATCCTGATGACCACCGCGGCGATGGTGTTCGGCGTGCTGCCGCTGATCATCGCGAGCGGCGCGGGCGCGGGCGCGCGCTTCAACATCGGCCTCGTGATCTTCACCGGCATTTCCATCGGCACGCTGTTCACGCTGTTCGTCGTGCCGGCGGTGTACATGGTGCTGGCGACCGATCACCGCGCCGCGGACGCCAAGAAATTGGCCGCGCACAGCGCGCCCGCGGAGTAGGTCTACGTGACGCAAACGAGGCCGGCCGCCACCGTCTTGCTGCTGCGGGACGGCGGCGCCGGCCTCGAAGTTTTTATGGGGCGCCGGCATCCTCTGGCGGGCTTCGCCGGCGGCGCGCTTGTTTTCCCCGGAGGACGCATCGACGACGCCGACCGCGCGACCGCGCGGCGGGGCGTTTGCGCGCCGGTCGCGGGTGAAAACGAAACCGCCTTGGCGTTCCGTGCCGGTGCCTTGCGCGAAACCTTCGAGGAAAGCGGTGTGCTGCTGGCGCGCAGGAACGGCGCGCTGGCCGGCGCGGCGCCGGCCAAGGCGGCGCGCGGACTCGCGTTCGCCGATTTTTTGGAGGGAGAGGGTCTGGTCCTCGCGACGGACCTGCTTGTCCCCTTCGCGCACTGGATCACGCCCGCGGGCCTATTCCCCAAACGCTTCGATACGATGTTCTTTCTCGCGGCCGCGCCGGCCGGCCAAGCCGCGGCGCATGACGGCGAGGAACTCGTGGACTCGTGCTGGATCGCGCCGGCGCGGGCCTTGGCCGGCGAGGGCGGCGGCAGGCTGGAGTTCGTCACGCGCCGCAACCTCGAGAAGCTCGGCCGCGCCCGAACCGTTGTGGAAGCTCTTGAGACCGCGCGCGCGCGCCGGATCGTCACCGTGCTCCCGGTGATCGAGGACACGCCGGAGGGACGGCGCGCGCGCCTGCCGATCGAGGCCGGTTACGGGGGGCCGTTGTTCGATTTCAGCCGATAACGGGTGCACTCCAATACTGTCCCCGAAATTAGGGGGCCTTGCCGGCGGTTAAGAGGGCCGCTTACCGCCGGTTGTGCGAGTCTGTCGCGCATCCGCTAATAGGTGCGGTTTCGGGCCCCCGCATCGGTTTCGACTAGCGACCGGAATGTCCAAAAATATCTTTTATTTTCAATATCTTACAGAGGGGTTTGCTGATACACGCCGTTCGTTGACGCCCCAAAACCGTTCCTATAGAGACGGCCAGAGGGCTGACGGGAGTTTTTCGTTCGATGCGGTCGTATTTTTTCGTCGTGTGCGCGGTTTTCGCTGTGAGCGCGCCGACGTCAGCTGTTTTTGCCCAGTCGCTGGAGACCGAGCTGCGCGGCCTTGCAAGCGATCATCCGATGATCAAATCCGCCGAAGCGCAGCGCGCCGCCGGCGAACAGGGCCTGCGGGCGACGCTGTCGCCGTTCCTTCCGACCCTGGATGTCGCGGGCGGCAACGGCTACGAGCGGATCAACACGCCGGCGTTCCGCGCTTCGCCCGACGGCCCGTTCGACACGGACGCCGAGAACTACGCCCTGACCTTGCGCGAGAACATCTTCGACGGCGGCCGCAAGTTCGCGAACCGCCGCGCCGCCCGCTTGCAGCTCAACGTCCTCGACCTGTCCTTGACCAACACGCGCCAGAATGTCCTGTACGAGGGCGCCACCGCCTATATCAACGTGCTGCGCCAGGCCGAACTCGTGACATTGACCTCGCAGAACGGCGACAACATCAGAAAGCAGCTGAACCTGGAAGACGAGCGCGTGCGCCGCGGGTCGGGCATCAGCGTCGACGTCCTGCAGGCGAAGTCGCGGCTTCAATTCTCGATGGAGCGCTTTGTCGCGACGCGCGGCGCGCTCGACGAATCCCGCGCGCGCTATCTTCAGGTCTTCAGCCATCCGCCCGAGCAGAAGGGCATGGCGCTGCCGCCGCCGCCCGACCGCCTGTTGCCCAAGACCGTCGAAGACGCGGTCGCCATCGCCCTGGCCGAGAACGCGCAGGTCGAAAGCGCCAACAAGCGCATCGATATCGGCGAAGAGCAGCGCGACGCGATCAATGCCGAATATTACCCGAACCTCGATATCGTGCTGCAAAGCAAGTACGAGCGCGACTTCAACGGCGCGCCCGGCATCCGGCGGGACAAGTCGGCGAAAGTGCAGGCCACATGGACGCTGTTCAGCGGGCTCTCGACCCAATCGCGCGCCGCGCAGGCGGCCGCCGACACCGATGCGCGGCGCGCGGACTATCAGCAAGCCCGGCGCAAGATCGAAGAGCAGACACGCCTTGCCTGGCACGCGCTGCAGACCGCCAACGAGCGCGTCGGCCTTCTCGAGAACGCCGTCAACATCGCTTCGGAAGTGTTCGGCTCGCGCACCAAGCTGCGCGAAGCGGGCAAGGAAACCGTGATCAACGTTCTCGATGCCGAGAACGAGGTGTTTTCGGCGCGCATCAACTACGCCTCGGCTCTCTACGATGCGCGGCTTGCGGCCTATCAGCTTCTGCTCGCGATCGGGCGGCTGGAAGTCGAGGCCATCTCCGCCGGCGCGGCGGCGAAATAGACCTGAACCCCGAGCAGGGCGGCCGACCCGCTCCTTGCTCCATAAGTATTGGCGGGCCACTTGCGCACCGATTTTAGACCCGGGGACTCATCTCAGTCGGCCGCCGCCGCTCCAGAAGCGGTACGGCAGTGGCTGGACGTCCGCGAGATCCATGCCGAGGACGGGGTCGTGGTCATTCCGAACCGCGAGCTTCTGCTCACCAGCATGTTCAGCCGCGCGGGCGTGGACCTGGTCGTCAGCGCGCCCAACGGCATCAAGTACATCGTCAAAGGCTTCTTCCTGAATGAGCACCTGCCGACAGTGTCGGACGGTGTTTCAACGCATATCCCCGGCGAACGGGGGGGGC
>JAYRTJ010000016.1:6993-43104 GCA_041919675.1 Rhodospirillaceae bacterium
AACTGGCCGGCCAGTTCGCGGGCTCGATCGCACCCGAACAATATGCGGCGGCGGCGGCCGGCGCGCCGGGTCCGGTTGCGGGCGTCGTGCGCTCGCTGACGGGCGTCGTGCGCGTTATCCGCGCCTCCGACGGTTCGGAAGTCCAGCTGAAGATCGGCGATCCGCTGTATCAGGACGACATCGTCGAAACCGACGCCGGCGCGCAAGTCGGCCTGGTCTTTGTCGACGGCACAACGCTGGCGCTGGGCGAGAACGACGAGCTTGTGCTCGACGAGCTGGTTTACGATCCGTCGAAGGCCGCAGGGAAGGGCACGCTGCGCCTCGTCTCGGGCGCCGCGGAATTCGTCTCGGGCGGTATCGCCAAGTCGGGCGCCGACAACATGGTGTTCCAGACCCCCGTGGCGACCATCGGCATCCGTGGAACGCGCGTGCTGGCGACCTACGATCCGGTCACCGGCGACGTAACCGTTGTGAACCGTCCGACGGGGACCGACGCCGCCGGCAACGAAACCGCGGGCCGCATCACGCTGACGCTGCCGAATGGAACCGTGATCGGCGATGCCGTTCTCGGCAACAACGGATGGCAGTGGAACGCCGATCCGGTGACGGGCCTGCCGAATACGCAGCCGGCCGCCGTGCAGTTCACGCCGCAGCAGATCCAGAACATCGCAAGCGCGGTGCTCGATACGGTCAACAATCTGCAAACGCAGATCCAGCAGCAGCCGAACCTGATCCCGACACCGCAAGGCGGCGGCACGAATGCGCCGCCTCCGGCAGGTCCGACAGGCGACGCGGGCGGCACCGACGCCAACGCGGGCGGCACGGCTCCGGCCGATACGGCTCCGGCCGACGGCACCACCGGGCCGGCGCCGCCCACCGACGGAAGCGCGACCGGCGGCTCACCGCCGACGACGCCGGCTCCGCAAACGACGCAGACCCCGGGCATCAACACGGGCAACGTCGCGGGCAACCTCGCAACGACGGGCAACCCCAACGCGGGAACGACCGGTAACCAGGGCGCGGGGGGAACCGGAAACGCGGGCACAACGACCGGTACCGGCACGGGGACCGGCGCGGGCGCGACGACCGGCGCCGGCACAACGACAACCGTTACGCCCGTCACCAATCCCGTCGTTACGCCGCCGCCGCCGCCCACGCCGGTCCTGTTCAGCATCGAGGGCGGCGCGACGAGTGATGCCGCGCAAAGCTCCATCACCTTCACGATTACGCGGAGCGGCAACGTCGGCGTGTCCGCGTCGGTCAACTACGCGACCGCCAGCGGCAGCGCGGGCGCGGGCGTGGATTTCACCGCGAACGCGGGCACGGTCACTTTCAATCCGGGCGAAACGTCCAAGACCGTGACCATCACCGTGCTGGCGAATGCGAACGGGGAACCGGAAGAAAGCTTCTCGGTTTCGCTGAACGGCGCGAGCGCGGGCAGCGGCACGCCGGCGAATATCATCGGCGGCTCGGCCAGCGGCACGATCGCGGCGGACCCGCCGCTGCCGTCGCTGTCAATCGCGGGCGTCACGGTCACCGATGCGGTGGCCGGCACGGCCGTGCTGATCGTGACCCGCACCGGCTTCCTGGATGTGCCGACAACGGTCACCTATCAGACCGCGCCGGGCAGCGCCGTGGAAGGTTCGGATTTCTCGCCCACGAGCGGATCCATTTCCTTCGCCGCCGGACAAGTCTCGGCGCAGGTGAGCGTCGCCATCGCGCCCGACAGCGCAACGGTCGGCGGCGAGGCCGCCGAGACGTTCACGGTCGCGCTGATCAATCCCGTGGGCGGCCTGATCGATCCGGCCGCCGGCACCGCGACGGTCGTCATCGCGCAAGATCCCCTCGCGACCTTCTCGATCAGCGCGGACGCCCCCGCGCTCGAGGGGTCAACCGCGGTCGTGACCGTGACGCGCGGCGGAGACATCAGCCGCACGGTTGCGGTCGGATATGCGGCCGAAAGCGGCAGCGCCACGGTCGGCACGGATACAGGCGGAGCAGACGCCGGCCTGCTGGTTTTCGGGATCGGCGTGACGACGCAAACCATCAGCTTCCCGATCGTAAACGATACAATTCAGGAGCAGGCGGAATCGTTCACCGTCTCGCTGCGAAACCCCGTCGGCGGAACGATCGGCCAAGGCAGCGCCACTGTCTCCATTCTCGCCGACCCCGTGGCGAGCTACGCCATCGACAGCGTGCAGGTCGCCGAGGGCGCGACCGCGATTCTGACGGTGACGCGCGCCGGCGATCTTACGCTGCCGGGTTCGGTTTCCTTCGCGACGGCGGCCGGCAGCGCGACCTCGCCGGGCGATTTTCAGAGCGCGAGCGGAACCTTGACCTTCGCCGCCGGGCAGGCGAGCGCGACCATCTCCATCGCCACCGTGCGGGACAACATCCAAGAGCAGGCCGAAAGCTTCACCGTCCAGCTTTCGAATCCGGTCCGCGGGACAATCGCCAACGGGACGGGAACGGTGTCGGTGTCCGCCGACCCGCCCTTGCCGACGGTTTCGATCAGCGGCGGTTCCACGAGCGACACCGCGCCAGGCTCCTTGAGTTTCACGATCACGCTGTCGGCGCCGGCGACCACGACGATCACGGTGGATTACACGACCGAAAACGGCAGCGCGACCGCGGGATCCGATTTCACGGCCACGTCGGGCACCGTGACGTTCCTTGCCGGTCAGACGACGCAAACGGTATCGGTGGCAATCGCCGCCGATTCCAGCGGGGAAGACGACGAAAGCTTCACCATGCGCCTGACCGGCGCGCTTGGCGCCATTATCGCCGGCGGGAGCGCAACCGGCACGATTTCCGGCGACGTCGTCGTGCCGAATATCGCGCTCAGCGGCGGTACGACCGTGAGCGACGCCACCGCGACATCGGTCGTTTTCACCGTGACGCTGTCCGCGGCATCATCCGTCCCCGTCTCGGTCGACTATGCGACGCTCGCCGGTACGGCGGACAGCAGCGACTTCGGTCCGCAGTCGGGCACGCTGACGTTCTCGCCCGGAACGGTATCGCTGACGATCACCGTTCCGATTCACGCCTTCGGGACAAACGAGCCGGCCGAAACGTTCTCGCTGGCGCTCTCGAATGCGTCGGGCGGCGTGCTGACGACCGGCACCGCGCACGTCACCATCTCGGCCGATCCCTCGTCCACGTCGGCCACGATCGCCACGCTGCTGTCCACGCAAGGCAGCTACAACAATCAAAACGTCATCGTCACGGATTCGGCGAACATCGCCGATATCAAGACCGTCGATGCGGCCAACGGCAGCGGGACCGTCACGCCCACAACGATCGGCGATACGAGCATCAACGTGATGCGCGCGGCCGGCTATGTCGGCACGGCCACCAATGTCGCGTTCACCGACGTGGTCGGCGCCGAGATCCTGCGGGACTTCGACATCAAGACGAACGGAACGGTCTCGGCGGCGGCGGTCTCGGGCACGGCATCGGCGCTGCTCGGCTCCGGCGCGGCCTACATCGCCAATAAAAACGTGGAAGTGGCGGCGACGGCGACCCTCGCGAACGGCCAGCTCGCCAGCATCGATACGGCGAACGGCGCCGGCAACGTGACGGTCGTCGGATCCGGGGCGCTGCTGAGCGGCCTGGTCACGTCGTCGGTCATCACCTCGGGCTACAACGTGCGCGTGATCGGCCCGGTGACCATCGGCGAGCTGAGCACGATCAAAGCCGTGGTCCCGGGCGTCACGTATGGCGCGGTTCAAGACACCGCCGCGAACATCATGACCTACCTGAACGGCGGCGGGATCATCGCGGGGCATCCGGCCATCGTGATCGCCGACGGCGCAGGCATCGGGACCGACCTGAACAACATCGATGCGGCCAACGGCGCCAACCCGCCGGGCAACGTGGTTGTCCGCGGAACGCTCGCGAACCTCCTGGCGTCCGACAATTTCGGCACGCGCCAGGTGACTGTAACCTCGGGCGTCACCGGCTTCTCCGCCGGCGACGCCGCGACGCTGCTCGGCAAGGGCGCGGCCCTTGTCGTGATTGAAGATACCGCCCAAAACATCATCAGTGCGGGCATATCCGGCAACTATTCCACGCAGCTGCTCGGAAGTCCGAGCCTCGCGGAGATCGGGCAAATCGATACCCTGAACGGCACCGGCACCGTGTTTTATGGCGCGGTGGCCGACACGGCCGCGAATCTCCTGGCCGGGACCGCGCGCCTGACGGCCTTCCCCAACATCACGCCGATCATCACCGGCACGGCGACGACCGCCCAGGTCGAGCAGGTTTTGGGGATCGTCGACGGCGCCGTCGGCCTCATGAATTCGGCCGCGAATCTCGCCGCCATGACGCCGACATTCGCGGGCACGCTTCTGCCTATCGTTCCGATGGTGACAGGTTCGGCGACGATCCAGCAGCTTCTGGACATCGAGCCGATTTCACCGATCGCGACGAGCTACAAGGACATCGCGGATACCTACGCCCACATCTCGGCGAACCTGAATTTCGTGAGCGGCGACGTCAATCTGACGATCACCGATCCGATCACCCAGCCGCAGCACGACGCCCTCGACGCCCTGACTTCGGGTTCGATCACCTGGACGCTCGGCAGCGGCAACCAGGCCCCGATGTTCGCCGGCACCGCCGTGGGGAACACATATATCCAATTCGACGGCACGGACGACTACGTCGCCACCAACGGCACGGTCCCGCTTCAATCCCACACCGTCGAAATGTGGATCCGCACCACGCAGGGCAGCGGCGCGCAAAAGCTTTCGGATATCGGCGGCAAAGCCTTCTTCATGATGGAGAACGGCTATCTCCAGGTCCAACTGACCCAAGGCGGCGAAACCAAAAGCGTCGCGGCATCGATCGCCGTCGCCAACGGCGAATGGCATCACGTATCCTACAGCTTCGACGCGGCGACGGGCGAGATCGCGGTCTATGTCGATACGCAGGAAGACAGCCTGTCGCGGAACGGCGGCGACCTCGGCCTCGGCGACAACTTCGCCGCCTCGTTCACGGTGAACGGATACGCCACTTTCGGTTACGACGCGGGAACGGCCTTTTTCCGCGGCGACATGGGCGAGGTCCGGGTGTGGGACGACGTGCGCACCGCCGGCGAGATCGAAACATTCCACGCAAGCCCGGTGCCCAACAACGAACCGGGCCTCAAGCTCTACTATACGTTCGCCGATTACACGTTCGACGAGAACAACGGGACAGGGTCGGTCACGAACCAGGTGACGGGCGGCAGCGGACTTGACGGCACCGGCCAGGACGGCAGCGGCGGGGCACAGGACGCGCCCATGCCGATCACCACCGGCCCGGACAACGCGCTCCGGTTCAACGGCTACTACACGCAAGTCGACACCCATATCCATGCGCTCGACCGCAGTTTCACGCTGTCGGCGGACATCCGTCTCGACCATGCATCGGGCGATCTCTCGAACAACCCCATCACGATCTTCGGCAAGGCCGCGGGAGGTTCCTCGCCGTATTCCGACTGGGAAATCCGCGTCTATGTCGATACCGACAATACGCTCGTGTTCGACGTGAGCGACGGGACCTCGAGCTTCGGCCACATCGTCAGCGGCATCGCCCTGCAAAAGGACCTCTGGTACTCGGTCGCGGCGACTTACGACGCCTCCAGCGGCGAGATGCGCCTGTATGTCGACGGCGCCGCGACGGGCGGTTCCGATACCGTCTCCACGCGCCATACCGGTTCGGAGACTCTGAAAATCGGCCATTTGAACGCCGGCGACTGGTTCAGCGGCGACGTTGCGCGCGTCGGCGTGTGGGAGACGGCGCTCGACGTCAACGCGGTCGCGGCGCTGACCCACGTCGCCACGCGGCCGGACATGAATTCGGAAGGGCTGGTCGCTTTTTATTCCTTCGGCGACGGCGAGGGGTACTACGCCGCGGATTCGGTGACCGGCGTCACGAGCGTCTATACCGGCGCCGTCTCGGGCAGCCCTGCATGGATCGTGCCCGCGCCGCCCATCGGGCGAGGCGGTTATGACTTCGAGGTGCTGGAGGATACGCCGTTCACGTTCCGCGTGACGGCCCGCGATCCCGACCCGGGCGCGCTGCTGTCCTTCACCGTGGATTCCGGGCCGGTGTCCGGCACCGTCAGCGGACCGCGCTATGTCGACGGCGGCACGGCCGAATTCACCTATATCCCGGACCCCAACTACGTCAGCAGCCCGACGCCGGACCAGATCACCGTCAGCGTCGACGACGGCACCGCGCCGCCGGTGACGCAGGTCATCACTTTTCATGTCAATTATGTGAACGACCGGCCCATTCTGCTCGGCTTGAACGAGATCCCGGACGTCGAGGAGGGCGAGACCAATCCGGCCGGCGTCTCCTTCACGGACATTTTCGCAGGCCAGTTCCTCGATCCCGATGGTTCGTTCATCGGGGCCGTCGTCGTGCGCAACGAAGCCGACCTCGTGACAGAGGGCATATGGCAATGGTCGCCGGACAGCGGCACGTCCTGGTACGACATCGGCGCCGTCGCCAACGACGGAACCGGCCTGATCCTGTCGGCCGGCACGCAGCTCCGCTTCGTGCCCGCGGCGTCCTTCCCGCCGGGTTCCCCGCCCGCCCTGCTGGTGCGCGCGCTGGATTCGGCGTACGCCGGCGCATTCTCGACGAGCGGCGGCGGCGGCCGCGTGACCGTCGGCGCCCAGATCGCAAGCCAGACCGTTCTCATGGGACCGCCGACGCCTCTTACGGTCGAGGTGGTGCCGCAGAGCGCGGTCACGGCGCTCTTCACCGGTTCGGGCGACGATTGGTTCAACACCGCGAACTGGTCGATCAGCGCGGTTCCCGGCACGAACGCCGACGTCGTCCTGAACGGCAGCGACGACGTGCTGTTCGACAACGGCCAGCCGTACGGCGGGGCGAACGCCGTCCATTCGATTCATCTCCAGGATTCCGCGCGCCTGACCATCGCGCGCAACGGCACCGATACGGGCCTCGGCGTTCTCGGCAACGTCGATATCGCAACCTCGGCGCAGTTGACGATGGACGGCGGCGACGCCCTTGTCGTCGGCGGCGACATGACCGTGGACGGCGGCTTCGCGGGCACGGGCGGCGCGCTGCTCTTCAGCGGCGAATCGTCGCCGAGCCTCACGATCGACGGCGCGATGGAGTTCGTCGACGCCGACTTCTCCATCGGCGGCGTGAGCAGCTCCAGCCTGCCCGACATCTATAACGCCGGTTTCATGGATATCGTCGTCGCGAACGACGATTCAACGCTCGAGATCGAGTACGCCGACTCCTTCCAGAATGCCGGCGTGATCCGGCTTTTCAACAGCCTCTCGGGCAATCACGACGCCGTGCTCCACCTTCTCGGGAGCGGGCAATTCGTCAACACCTCGGGCGGCATCGTCCGGTTCCACGGCAGCGACAACGGCACGCGCCGCATCGCGCTGACCGGGCAGATGGTGAACGTCGGCAGCGCCTCGCCGGGCCAGGAGTCGGTGATCGACGTGAACGCCGACGCCGTCATCGGCGGAAGCTCGATCCTCAATACGGGCATCATAGACGTCGCCGCCGGCAAGACGCTGACCTATTACGGCAGCAGCTACGGCTCAGGCTACCTGCACATGCAGAACGCCGGCTCCTTTCAAGGCTCTTTCGCCGGCACCGGGACCGTGTTCTTCGACGATTCCCAGAACGGCGGCACCGACGCCTACTTCAGAACCTACGACGGCTTCACGCTGCAGGCGGGCGGCCCGACCCTCAGGTTCGGCAGCTTCGACGGCAACAACTCCGCCCGCTGGATGGCGGAGGGTCTTACGACCGTCAACGGCGTCGTGAACGTCACCGTCCTGACCGTCGACGGCTCCAACGCCCAGTTCGTGGTCAACGGCACGATGAACGTGACCGGCGGCGTCGCGGGCGCGAACAATATCCATGCCAGCCTGTTCGCGGCCTCGAATTACAACAACACGACCGCTTTCCGCATCGGATCCGCCGGAACCTTGACTCTCGCCGCCGGCACTCTCGCCAACGACGCGACCGTCAACGCAGACCTCTGGTACAACGTCACGAACGACGGCACGATCAACATGACGTCGGACGGCGCCGATGTCTGGCTCTATAACAGCGGTTCGTACGACTACCTCAACCCGTCAAGTCCCAACAACCAGGGATTCACCAACAACGGCGCCATCAACGTATCGGGCACGGGGGCGGCGTCCATCGGGTCCAGCAATTTCGTCAACGCGGCGGCGGGTGTGCTGACGCTCGCGATGGATACGCGCTTCTACGGCCGGGGCTTCAACTTCGGCGAGATCGTGCTCCATGGCGGAAAAACGCTGGTTCTCGACGCCAATACCGACTTCGTTTTCGAAACCGGATCGGAATTGACCTATACGGGCACGGGGATCGCGACCATTGCCCTCCAGGGCGGCGCGAGTTCCAATCTCGACGAGTCCCATCTCGTCTTCAAGGACGACTTCACGCTTGCGCAGAACGTGAGACTCGTCATCGGCCAGTCGGGAACCGCCTTCAACTACGTCAGCGACGTCTACGCCGACGGGCCCTCCTTGACCTTCACCGTGGAAGGCGGCCTCGACTTCAAGCGCGGCTCGCTCGTCTACGACACGGTCCTGGTCAAGAACGGCGGCTTCATTCAAGCCGTCAACGCCGGCTCGTCGGGCGTCGGCGCCGCGGTCACCGTGGAGAGCGGCGGGCGGATCGAGGTCAAGGAGACGGGCAACGATATGCTGATGTTCTCCAACGGCCTCGTCACACTCGACAGCGGCGCCGTCGTGCTGGTCGAGGACAACGTCAACAACGGGAAAAACAGCACTCTTGGATTCCAGACCGACGTCGATAACAGCGGTGAGGTCACGCTGACGCGCAGCGGCGGCAGCGCGGACGACGCGGTTCTGCACATCTCCGAGCATACGTTCACCAATCTTTCCGGCGGCGTGGTCGATATCGGCAGCAACGTCGTCGAGATCCACGGTTCGCCGGACTATGGATCCGGGGCTTCGCCGGGGATCCTGCGCAACCAGGCGGGGGGCACCCTGACGCTGGCGTCGGGCGGCGCCATCAACATCTTCCTCGGCACTCTCGAACTGAACGCCGCGCAGCTCCTGCCCGCGGGCTTCGTCTTGAACCTGGGCGATACCTTTTATTACGACAACATCGGCACGGGCTTTAAGGGCACGCTGGCCGGCAGCGGGCTGGTGACGAACCAGGGCGAAATCAACCTCAACGGCTCGACCATTTCCGCCCACGTCGTCAATACGGGAACCGTCAGCGCCAACCGAGCCACGACCCTGAATTTGGCGGCCAATGCCTTCGACAACGCAAGCAGCGGCGTCTTCGCGATATCCTCCGGCGTCACCGTGAATGTCACCGGCGGCGGCGCGGCCCACTTCAACAACCAGAGCGGCGCGACCCTCAATGTCGCGGGGACCTTGAACCTCAACGGTGGGGCCCTCACCAACGGCGGCGCCATCACCGGCTCGGGCACCATCAGCATGGGCGGTGGAACGTATACCAACAACGGCACCTCCAGCATCAGCCCCGGCGCGTCTCCCGGCCGCCTGACGATCGACGGCAATGCCGTGTTCGGCGCCCGCAGCCGGACCGTGATCGAACTCGGCGGCCGCGCGCCCAAGGACTACGATACGCTTGCCGTCACCGGGCGCTTCGCCGCCGGCGGAACGCTCGTCCTTCTGCCGTGGCTGTCTTTCGCCGCGGCGGCCGGCGACAGCTTCGACGTGTTCACCTGGGGCGCGCGCGAGGGCATGTTCCACGAGGCGAGCGGGTTGGCGCAGTTCGGCGGCGTGGCGCTCGATACCGTCTTCGGCGATCACGGTCTGACTCTTGTGGCGCGCGCCGTCACGCACGAGGGCGCGGGCGATCTCTTCGGCGGCGCGGGCGACGACGCCATCGTCGGCCGCGGAACCGGAACCGTCCTCGACGGCGGGGCGGGCGACGACCTGCTGCTCGGCGGCGACGGCGGCAACCGCTTCGTCGGCGGCGCGGGCTCGGACCGTCTCATCGGCGGGCTCGGAACCGATACCGCGGACTACAGCGCGGATGCAGGCGGGGCGCGGATCGATCTCGCCGCCGGCACGGCCGCGGACGGCTTTGGCGGAACCGACACCCTGATCTCCATCGAGGACCTGATCGGCACGGATCATGCGGACATCCTGATCGGCAGCGACAAGGACAACATGCTGGCCGGCGGCGGCGGGGCCGATACGCTCACCGGCGGCGCGGGCGCGGACGTCTTTGTGCTGCGCGAGCCCGAAGACGGCGGCGACACCATCACCGACTTCACGCCCGGCGAGGACCGTATCGCGCTGGCGGACTTCGGGCTCGGCGCCGTGGCGCAGGGCGTGAACTTCTCGGTTGTGGAAGGACCGTTCGACGGCGCCGCGGCGGGGGACAACGCCGCCTTCGCGGCGGGCGCCGCCGCGCTGATCTTCAGCCTGGCGGACAGCACCCTCTATTACGATGCGAACGGCGCGGCCGAGGGTTATTCCGTGGTCGCGGCGACGCCGGGTGCGGTTCTTGCCGCCGGCGACATCCAAATCTACACGGCGGCGGCGTAAGCCGGCGGCGCGGATTTACTTGCTCGTGGCGACATAGACACCGTCCCATTCCGCGCCCGGCGGGGCGAGGCGGAATTCGGCGATGCGCTCCGCGATGATGTCGTAGAAGGCGAGCAGTTCCGTCACCAAGCCCGCATGCGCGCGGACAAGGACGCGCGCCGCCGCCATATGGCGATCCGCGTCGTCCCACTGCTGGGCGCGATAGGCGCTCAATATGGCGTCATGCGTCCGCTTGAGTTCGACGAACCAGGACTGTTCTTTCAGCTCGGGCGCGCCGACCAGGGTGAAGATGCGCACGGCCTGCTTCTTGCCCTTGACCTTGATAAGATCCAGTTCGAGCAGCGGGTACATGCCGGCGAGGGCGGCGCTGTTTTCACCGACGACGATGGTGACGCCGTAGGACTTCGACTGGCCTTCCAGGCGGGACGCGAGGTTGACGCTGTCGCCGAGCACCGAATAGTCGAAGCGCTGCTCGCTGCCCATGTTGCCGACGCAGGCGATGCCGGAATTGATGCCGATGCCGACGTTGAGCACGCGGTGTTCGCGTCCCTCGGCCTTGGCTTCCGCTTCAAGCGCCTTGTTCACGTCCTTCACCGCCTGCACCATGCCGAGGGCGGCTTTGCAGGCGCTGGGGCCGTGGTCCTTGACTTCGAGCGGCGCGTTCCAAAAGGCCATCACGCAGTCGCCCATATATTTGTCGATCGTTCCGTTGGTCGACAGGATGACGTTGCTGAGCGGCGTCAGGAGCCGGTTGATGAGGCGCGTGAGCCCTTGCGCGTCGAACAGCTCGGAGATCGACGTGAACCCGCGGATATCCGAGAACATGAAGGTCATCTCGCGGTTCTCGCCGCCGAGCGTGAGCTTGGAGGGGTCGTCGGCGAGTCTTTGCACGAGGGCCGGCGAGAGATACTGGCCGAAGGCGCTGCGGACCTGCTTTCGTTGCGCTTCCGTGCGCATGTAGCCCGCGAAGGCCAGGAAGGCATAAAACAGGAACGCCGATGCGATCGGGAAGGTCGGGTCGATCAGTTCCAACCGCGCGGCAAAGGCGTCCCACGAATACCAGGCGAAGCCCCCGGACACGGCCGCGAAAACCGCGAATCCGGGGCCGATGCCCACCATGGGCGTGATGACGATCATGATCGTTCCGATGATCGTCGCCGCGATCAGCTCGGCCGCGAGCGCGTAGTTCGGATACTTGAGCTGGTTGTCGAACAGCACGTTCTCAAGGATGTTGGCGTGGGCTTCGACCCCCGGCATCACGGAGTCCAGCGGCGACGCACGCAGATCGGCGAGCAGGCCCGTCGCGGACATGCCGACAAGGGCGTATTTGCCGGTGAGGGCGCCGGGCGCCAGCCGGTTGTGAATCACGTCGGTCGCGGAAACGTACTGCTTGCTCCAGGACGCGTGCGAGCGGAAGTACGGCCGCAGTTCGCCATGGCCGTCGGTCTTGATGACATAGGACTCGCGGCTGCGCGGCGGGCGGACGAATATTTGCGTGACGCCGAGCAGCGAAGCGTCGGTGGCGATGCCGATCGTACGCCCGCGCAAGCCCACCCGCAGCATTTCAAGGGTCAGCGAGGGATACAGCGTGTCGTCGTTCGTGACGACGATCGGGACCGAGCGGACGATGCCGTCGATGGACTTGTCGGAGAGCGCGAACACGCCGCGGCCCGCGGCCGCCTGGTCGAGTTCCGGCAAGGGGCGCAAGACGCTTTGCCCGCGCGTGAGATAGGGCATGGGCTTGTCGCCGATCACCGCAAAGGAGGTTCGCGGCGGAACGCCCTTGTAATCGAGAGTTTCCCGGACGGTGGTCTGGCCCAGCACGACCTTGCCGCTTTGTTTGATGGCGGCGGCGAGGATCGCGTCGTTGGTCGGCACACCCAGCAGGCGCGCGCGGATATCGTCCGCGATCAGCCCGGCCGGAACGGATTCCACGATCTTGGCGACGGAGGTCTGGTCGGGTTCGGAGAACACGATGTCGAAGCCGATGACGTTCACGCCGAGCACCGTCGCGTTTGTAATCAAGTCCGCGACCGCGGTGCGCGGCCATGGAAACTGGCCCAGTTCGTTGATGCTCTTCTGGTCGATATCGAGGACGACCACGGGACTTTCGGCCGGCGTCTCGCGCGGTTTCAAAACCTGGTAAAAGTCGAACACACGGGCGCGCAGGACCTGGAGGGCGACGGGATCGTCGATGCGCACGAACAGCAACCCGAGCAGCACAAGGAGCGTGGTGAGCCGCCCGGACTGCATCATCGCGCCGCGGAACCAGCGGCCCCACCAGCGCAGGCTCAGCGCATTGGCCCAGGGAACGGACCGGATTTTCGCGCCGGCTTTTCCAGCCACGCGGGCCTTGGCGCCGTCTGGAGAGTGAATGTCGTCCCGCACGCGAAATCCCCCGGTCCCTGAAGCGGCGGAGTTTACCCCAACCGGTTGCGGCCGGTCCAACAATCGGGGGCTAAAACCCTCATTTTTCTACGAAAAATCGGTCACAAGCGGCCGCGGATAGGTTAAATTCCCCGCCCATGCAGACCATGCCCGACTCGCCCGCCCAGGACCCCGTTCCGGCCTGGCTCGGAAGCCTCCTCGCGCCGCTGAAGCCCCTCTTCAAGGAGGTGCTGGCGGTGTCGTTTTTCCTCAATCTTCTGGCCATCGCCGTGCCGGTGTTCGTGCTGCAGGTCTACGACCGGGTGATCTTCCACGCCGGCTTCAGCACGCTGCAGGGGCTGGTCATCGGGATCCTCGTGGTCATCGGCTTCGACTTCGCGCTGCGCAAGGCGCGCGCGCGCATGCTGCAGGCGGTGGCGCTGAAGATCGACGTCGAGGTTTCGAGCCGGGTGGTGAACAAACTGCTGGCGCTGCCGCTGCGCACGCTGGAATCCCGCCCCGGCAATTACTGGCACCTGTTGTTCCGCGACGCCGACGTGGTCCGCAACGTGTTCTCGGGGCAAACCGCCGTGCTGGCGACGGACCTGCTCTTCGGCGGCGTGTTCCTGGTCATGATCGCGATCATCGCATGGCCGGTGTTCTGGGTGCTGCTGGTCGTCTTCGCGCTGTTTGTCGCGCTGGCCTGGCACGCGGGCCGTTTCGTCGACGCGGCGGCGGACAAGGAAAAGCAAAAGGTGGTGACGCGGGATTCGCTGATCTCCGAGATCATCCTGGGCCGCACCACCGTAAAGGCGCTGGCCCTGAGCGAGCGCATGAAGGACGAGTGGGAACGCCGTCAGGAAGATTCCATCGTTGAAGGCATCAACCGCGGCGCTCAGAACGACCTTTATATGTACGCGGGACAGAGCCTGACATTGATCGCCACCGTGGCGATGACCAGCGTCGGCGCCGTGGCGATCCTCGGCCAGAACCTCACCATGGGCGGCCTCATCGCCGCCAACATGCTCTCCAACCGCTTGCTCAGCCCGATGAACCAGCTGGTGGGCACGTGGAGGACCTATTCGGCGTTCAAGCAGTCGGCGCAGCGTCTCGTGCATGTGTTCGGCGAGGCGGAGGATCTGCCGGAAAGCCCGATCCAGATGGACCGCCCGAAGGGCCGGATCACGCTGGACAACGCCACGTTCCGCTACGCCGCCGAAGCGGCGCCGGCGGTGGAGGAGATCAAACTCGAGATCCCCGCCACGGGCATGACCGCGATCATGGGGCCGAACGGCGGCGGCAAGACGACCCTGGCGAAGATCATTCTGGGGCTCTACAAACCGGACCAGGGCAAGGTGTTCGTCGACGGCGCCGATCTTTCGCAATTCGCGCGGCGGGATCTCGCGCGCTGGATGGGCTACGTGCCGCAGGAGTGCGTTCTGTTCGCGGGCACCATCCGCGAGAATATCGCCTACGCCAAACCCGAGGCGACGGACGAAGAGATCATCCGCGCCGCGACCGCCGCGCGCGCCCACACCCTGATCATCACCATGCCGAAAGGGTACGGCACGCCGGTGGGAGAAGGCGGAGGGCAGTTGCCCGGCGGGCTGCGCCAACGCATCGCGATCGCGCGCGCGCTGCTCCACGATCCGCCGATCCTGGTCATGGACGAGCCGACCTCGAGCCTCGACCGCGCGGGCGAAGAAGAGCTGCGTCAGAGTCTCATGGGCATGGCCAAGGACAAGACCATCATCCTGGTCACGCATAGCCCGCCGATGGTGCACGCCTGCCAGAATGTCGTGATCGTCGAGCGCGGGCGCATCAAAACGGCGGGCCCGACGCAGAAGACGCTGGAAGCGCTGGGCGCGCTCCGGCCGAGACCGGGCGCCGAAAACACGCCGGCGGTGCGCGTCGTCGAAGGCGGCGCCGCATGAAACCCTACACGCGTCTTGAAAATCTCGTTGCGGTCCACGGCGTGCCGTCGTGGCGGCCGGTCTCCTGGGGCCTGATGGGCTTCATCGGCCTGTTCCTGATCTGGTCGCTGATCGCGCGGTTCGACGAGGTCTCCGTCGCCGCCGGCGAAGTGGTGCCGCAGGGGCGCATCAAGACGATCCAGCACCTCGAGGGCGGGATCATCGAGGACATCTACGTGCGCGACGGCGATATCGTGCGCCTCGACACGCCGCTGGTGCAGATCAATCTCGGCCAGCTCGCCAACAACCGCGACGAGCTTCAGATCCGCCTCGACGGGCTTCTGCTCGCGAAAGCCCGGCTCGAAGCGGAAGCGGGCGGCAAGCCTTATGCGGCGCCGGCCGAAATCGCGGCCCGGCAGCCGAAATTGGCCCAGGCCGAAGAGGCGACCTACCGCGCCCGCCAGGAGGAGTTCACCGCGACGCGGGCCGTGCTCGAAGGCCAGGTCGTCCAGCGCCAGCGCGACGTGGGCGAAACCAACGCACGCCTGACGGCGGCGGAGAACAGTCTGACGCTGGCCCGGGAGCGTCTGGCCATCTCGCAGGATCTTCTGAAGGACGGGCTGACGTCGAAGCTCGAACACAGCCAGATCCAGAGCCAGGTGGAAGCGCTCAACGGGGAAGCGGCTTCGATGCGCGAGGCGGCGCCCCGCGCGCGCGCCGCCCTCGGCGAGGCGCAGGAACGCGTGAAGGAATTGTCCTTTAAGTTCAGCCGCGAAGCGCAGGAATTCCTGGGCGAGGCGGAACTCAATATCGCGCGCACGAAGGAACTGCTGACCACGGCGGACGATCAGGAGACGCGCTCGACCATCAAGAGCCCGATCACCGGGATCGTGAAGAATTCGCGCTATCACACCATCGGCGGCGTGGTGCGCCCCGGCGAAGCGATCATGGATATCGTGCCGTCGGAAGACGATCTCGTCGTCGAGGCGAAGCTCAACCCGGTGGACCGCGGCTTCGTGCGCGCGGGCCAGAAGGCGACCGTGAAGATCGATACTTTCGATTACGCCCGCTACGGCGGCATCGAAGGCGAAGTGGTCTCGGTCGCGCCGGACTCGACGGTGCCGGAAAACGCGATGCCCTATTTCAAGGTCGTTGTCAGGACCGAGAAGCCCTATCTCGGGAACGAGAGCGAGGGCCTGGCCATCACGCCCGGCATGGGCGCCACGGTGGATATCCACACCGGAACGAAATCGGTCATGTCCTATCTGGTCAAACCGGTGCTCAAGCTGAAGTCGGAAGCTTTCCGCGAGCGCTGACCTAACGCTTTTGCAGCGGGACCGTTGAAAGCAGGTCCGGCGTGATGTCGGCGATCTTGGCGCATCCGGTGAGCCGCATGGCGCGCTCGACCTCGCGATGAAGGAGGGTGAGGGCACGCTCGACCCCGGGCTGGCCTCCCGCCGCGAGGCCGTAGAGATAGCCGCGGCCCACCGCGCAGGCGTCGGCCCCGAGGGCGAGCGCCTTGAGGACGTGCGTGCCGCGCCGTATGCCGCCGTCGAGGATCAGTTCGAGATCCCGGCCGACGGCCTCGCGCATCGCCGCGATGCAATGAACCGGCGCCGGCGCGCTGTCGAGCTGGCGGCCGCCATGATTCGAGATCATCACCGCGCTTGCGCCGATGTCCCGGGCGCGGCGCGCATCGTCGGCGGATTGGAGCCCCTTGATCGCGAACGGGCCGCCCCATTCCTTGATGAGCCAGGCCGCGTCGTCCCAGGTGACGCTGCGCGACAACTGGCTGTTCACGTACTGGATCAAGGACATGGTGCCCTTGCCGAGGGCGTCGATCCGGTGAACGACGTTGGCAAGCCTGAAATCGGGATTGCGAACGATGTTGAAGGTCCATTCGAAGTGATAAAGGAAATTGAGGATTCCTTTGAGACCGAAGCGCGGCGGCATGATCATGCCGGTGCGGAAGTCCCGCTCGCGATTGCCGGCCACCGGCGCATCGACGGTCAGGCAGATGGCGGCGAAGCCGGCGTCCTTGCAGCGCTGCACGAACTCCGCCGTCAGCCCGCGGTCCTTATGAACGTAAATCTGGAACATCTTCGGCGTTTTCGACGCCTTGGCGATATCCTCGATGCTGGTCGTCCCGAGGGTGGACAGGGAATACAGGGTGCCGAATTTCTCGGCGGCGCGCACGACGGCAAGCTCCTTGTCGTGATGGAACAGGCGCGACATTCCGGTCGGCGCGCAGAAGACCGGCCAGGCCAGATCCTGGCCGAGCACCTTCGTGCGCATGTCGACGGCATCGACATCCACGAGATAACGCGGCATCAGTTCATAGCCGTCGAAGGCCGCCGTCGCGCCGCGCAGGGACACTTCGTCATCGGCGCCCCCGTCGATGTAGTGAAACATCGGCGCCGGCAGCTTCTTTTGCGCCAGCGCCCGCAGGTCGGCGATGTTGTGGCATTGGGAAAGTTTCATCCCGTCGGTCTCCCTCGGGTCGCTGACGCAATCTGGTGGTGAATTTTATGAAGGCTTCAAGGGCCGCATGCAATATCTGGGCGATTGTATCTTAGGCCGAATTTTACGAGAAAGTCGGGCTAATATCGGCGCGTGGCGGGGGTGCGGTGGCCAAGATCCTGTTGATTGAAGACGACGCCCTGCTCGCGGGCGTGGTGGAGGCCGTGCTGCGTAAGGCCGGGTACACGGTCGTGACGATCCCGAACGGCGGGACCGCGCTGGCAAAGCTCGAGGACGAAAATCCCGATCTCATCGTCACCGATCTCATCATGCCGGAAAAAGAGGGCATCGAGACCATCCGCGCCATCCGCGAAAAGGACGAACATGTGCCGATCGTCGCTTACTCCGGCGGCGGGGTGATGAAGAACTACGACTTTCTCAAGATGGCCGTGAAACTGGGCGCCAACGACGCGCTCTGCAAGCCTTTCGCCAACGAGACGTTGTTGGCCGTGGTCAAACGGCTGCTTGAGAACAGGACTGTGTGAGCTTGCTCAGGCGCACGACGCCGCCCGGCGGCAGCATGGCTTCGAAGGTTTCGCTGCGCAGAAAATCGTACTCCCGGCCGCGCGCCTGCGCCCAGGCGGCGCAATCGTCCGCCGCGCCGGGATGGCAAAGGATGAGCGGGCGCGGACCCAAGCCGCGCAGGAACGTGGGAAAAGACGCCGCGTAATCCCCGCCGGCGAAATCGTAAAACCCGCTGAAGCCGTCATTGGTGACGAAGCCGCGCGCGCGCGCGTCGCGCGTGAAAGCGCGGCCGAGCGCGTCGAGGACGCAGGCCTTGAAGCCGGCCGGGCGCGAAAAGACCGCGCGGTCGGTTGTCGTGCGCAGCCAGGGGCGCGGTGTCATCCGCTCCGCCGCCGCGAGGACAAGGCCGCGAATCCCGGGAAGAACATGGGTATGCAGATGCCCATCGATATGCGCGGGCGCACGCCCCATGACCGCGACAAAGGCGGCGACTTGCGCCTCGATTTCCGCCGCGGCTTCGGCAAGAGGAACCGCGCCGAGGTAGCTCTTGACGATCAGTTGTCCGATGGACGGCAAGCGTCCCGCCGGCGCGAGGCGCGGCATCGCGGTCAGCGGCGTCTCATCGACGAGGGTGACGTGAAGCCCGATGTCGACCTTGTCCGCCACGGACTCGAGCGCGGGGCCGAGCTCCGGCCACAGCGGCGACGCGGTCATGCAGCTGACCGCGGATATGCGCCCGCGGCGCGCGAGATCGAGGATGGCGGCGCTGATGGGCGGCGTGAGCGCGTAATCGTCCGCGCAGACCGCCACCTGAATTTGGCTCAATGTCAGACCAGGGTCTTGAGATGGCGCACGGTGGCCGCGCGGTCGGCGCCCGCATGGGCGCCTTCGCGCAGGAGCATCTCACGCACGAGATACAGCGGCCGCGCCTTCACTTCGTCGTAGATGCGGCCCAGATACAAACCCGTCACGCCGATCTGCAGCATAGTGAACCCCGACAGGGCTAGGGTGGAGACGATGATCGACGCATAACCGGGGACGTCGATGCCGTAGATCACGGTGCGCACGAGATAGTACGAGCCGAGGGCAATCGCGAGGAGCGCGATGATGCCGCCGACATACATGGCGAGGCGGAGCGGCGCCGTGGAAAATGAAAGGATGCCGTCGAAGGCCAGTGCAAAAAGGCGGAACGGCGAGAAGGAGCTGCGGCCGTGCGCGCGCCCCTCCACGTCAAAGGGAATGGCGGTGTTCTTGAAACCAACCCAGCCGTAAATGCCCTTCATGAAGCGCGCGCGTTCGCGCATGCGGCAAATGGCGTCGACCACTTTGCGGTCGAGCAGGCGGAAGTCGCCGGCATCGGGC
This sequence comes from Rhodospirillaceae bacterium, assembly GCA_041919675.1. Taxonomy (GTDB): domain Bacteria; phylum Pseudomonadota; class Alphaproteobacteria; order Rhodospirillales; family Rhodospirillaceae; genus SHVO01. The sequence continues at coordinate 26,186 of JAYRTJ010000016.1, forward strand.
GTGATGGGCGTGGGCGAGAGCGCGTTGAAAGCGCGATAGAACAGTTTTGAGAGCGCGCGGCGTGCAAGTCCGTCGGTGGCGCGGTCGCGGCGCACGCCGGTCACGACATCGAAACCTTCTTTCCACTTCGCAAGCATCTCCGCGATGACTTCGGGCGGATGCTGCAGATCGGAATCCATGATGACGGTGCAATCGCCTTCAGCGGCGTCGAGGCCGGCGGTGATGGCGATTTCCTTCCCGAAGTTGCGGGAAAGACCGATGAGGGTGATGGCTTCGTTTTTCTCGCGCCAGGCGGAGAGCTGAAGCCAGGTCTCGTCCCGGCTGCCGTCGTCCACGCAGATGAGCTCGTAAGGGACCGGCTGATGGTCGAGCACGCCCAGGAGGCGCGTCATGAGCGCGTCCACCGATGCCGCTTCGTTATAGAAGGGCAGGACGAGCGAAATCAGCGAGGGCGCTTGCCGGTTTGTGGCAGGCATTGTTTTTCCTTGGTTCCCGGCGGCGAATTTCGCCCGAACCCATGCCCAAAGCCAGTCACAAATTGGCGCGAACCGCCCCAATTAACACAAAAAGTTGGGTATTCTGGGGCCTTCTCGGAATAAGGGCGCAGACATGACGGACGTCCCGGCAATTGTGACACGCGCGGTAGGCCTGCGGCGCCTCGCCCTGGGTCTGGCGCAAGGATTGTGTCTGTTTCTCATGTTCCAGGCGAAGGAGCACAAGGTATGGCCGGCGACCGATCTCGCGGCGTTCCAGGCGCTCCTCCTGCCGCTGCTGTTCGCGCCCCTCGCCGCGATCCATGCGCAGGCGCACGTGCCGGGCCGGCGTTTGGCCGCCTGGCTTGCGGCGATCGCGGCTGTCTGCGCCGCGGCCGGCTTCTTTGACGGTTATAAGAACGGCGGCGCGCTCGATGTGGAACGCTGGGAGCCGGGGCCGCTTCTGTTCGCGGCGGCGGCCGGGCTTTTCATCGCGCAAGCCTTGGTCTTGGCGGCGCAGGCCGACGGGCGGCGCATCGCGGGCTATTCCGCTTACTTCGACGCGGCGTGGAAACACGGCGTGCAAGCGGCCGCAGGCATCGGCTTCGCCGGCGCTCTCTGGCTTCTTTTGAATCTGGGCGCGGGTTTGTTCAACCTGATCAAGCTCACGTTCCTGTCGGCGTTGATCCACGAAGCCTGGTTCGCAATCCCCGTCACGACGATGGCGCTTTCAATCGCGATTCACCTCACCGATGTCCGCGCCTCGCTCGTGCGCGGCATCCGTACGCTGGCGCTGACCCTTCTCTCCTGGCTGCTGCCGCTGCTGACGGTGATCGTCGCGGGCTTCGTCGTGAGCCTGCCGTTTACGGGGCTGGAACCGCTGTGGGACACCAACTTCGCCGCAGGCCTCCTGCTCGGGGTTTCGGCCGCGCTGATCGTGCTCATCAATGCGGCCTATCAGGATGGTTTGCCCGACACGCGCGCACACACGGCGCTGCGGTGGGCGATGACGGTTGCCGCGATCCTGCCGGCGCCGCTCGTTGCAATCGCCGCTTACGCCCTGACGCTGCGGGTTCAACAGCATGGATGGACGGCCGAGCGTGTCTACGCCTTGGCCTGTATCGCGGTCGGCGGCTGTTATGCGCTCGGCTATCTCGCGGCGGCGGTCCGGCGGACGGAGCCTCTCAAGGGGCTTGAACGCACGAACATCGTCACTTCGTTTGTGGTGATTGGAATACTCATCTTGTTGTTCACGCCGATCGCGGACCCCGCGCGCATCGCGGTGGCAAGCCAAGTCGCGCGGCTGCAAGAAGGGCTCATCTCGCCGGACGCCTTCGACTACAAATACCTGCGCTTCCAGGGCGGGCGCTACGGCCTGCGCGCCTTGGAGCGCATGAAGGCGGGTGAAATTCAGGTCGCGGGCGTGAATGACCGCGCGGCGGCGGCGCTCGCATTCACGGAACGCCATGACGCGGTTGAAGGGGCACAGGCGGTTGCGCTGGATCGCGATCATCTGACCGCGAACATCACGGTGAGCGGTGGGGCGTTGCCCGAGGCACTCCTTTCGCAACACGCGCTTGCGCCGGGGCCGAACGGTCCGCCCGCGTGCCTCACGGCTTCGTCCGAGAAATGCGAGGGTTTCCTCTTAGATCTCAATGCCGATGGAACGGATGAACTGGTGCTTATCCCGCAAACCGGCGGCCGGCCATCCGCCATCCTGAGCTACGACGGGAAAGAGTGGCGGGGCGCTGGGACGCTGCCCGCGCGCCTATCGTGCGAAGACATGCGCGCACGCCTGCGCGCCCGCGACTTTAAAACGCCGCCGTCGCCGTGGAACGATCTGGAAGTCGGGGGCGTTCGGCTCGGCGTCGCCGACCGGGGCGGCGCGACGCCCACGGTTTGCCCGTAAAACCCGAAGGAAATCGTTATTTGAAGAAGCCTGATAGGATGTGAAACTTGAGCTGCTTCTCCAGCGCCTTTGGCTTCAGATACAGGGCTGCTCTCTCAAGTTAAAACTGGTCCGAAGAAACAGGGCAGGTCATGGTAACGGTTTATATATGTTTGATTTTACGTAGTTTAACTTAGCTTTTTGCAGTTTTCGTAAACTAGCTATTGGTTTAAGAAGATGCTAGTTTGCTTAGTATGCCTAAGCAAACTGAGCCAAAGCTAAACCAACTCGAAAAAGCCCTTCCCGAAGGGCTGATTGTGGATGCCGCTTGGCTTTCCAAGCAGGGCTATTCCACGTCGCTCCGTAGCCAGTATGTGGCGGCGGGGTGGTTGGAGCAGCCGGCGCGGCGTGTCTACCGCCGGCCGCGCGGAACGCTCCGTTGGGAACAGGTCATCGTCTCGCTCCAAACCTTGCTCGATTATCCGCCGCTCATTGTCGGTGGGCGGACGGCGCTCGAATTGCAGGGCTTCGCCCACTACCTGAGCCCCACCATCCAGGAAGTCCATCTCTACGGCGGCACGCCGCCGCCCAAGTGGCTTCACACGCTCAACGTCGGCGTCCGCTTTGTCTATCACAACGACAAGCGGCTGTTTCGCGATGACCCCAACACCACCGGCCTCGGGCATGTGCGATGGAATGTGCGAACCGGGCAGACGATCCCTAGCGATCCGATCCACAGCGGATTAAGCGGCCCGCCGGGGCCGTGGGATTGGCCGCTGACGCTTTCGACGCCAGAGCGCGCCATCCTCGAATTGCTCGACGAATTGCCCGAGCGTGAGAGCTTCGAGCATGTTGATAAACTCATGGAGGGGTTGTCCGGTTTGAGTCCGCGGCGCCTGGATAAGCTGCTGGCCGACTGTCACAGCGTAAAGGTGAAGCGCCTTTTCTTCTTCTTTGCCGACCGCCATCCGCACGCTTGGCGCAAGCGCCTCGCGGATGTGGATTTCGGCAAAGGCAAACGCATGTTGGTAAAAGGCGGCAAACTCGTACAGCCCTACCAGATCACCGTGCCGGAGGATCTGGATGGCTTACAGTGAAGTCTATCTCCGGCAAGTCGCGCTCCTTTTGCGCGTCTTGCCGGATGTGGCGGCCGAGGCGTGTTTCGCGCTGAAAGGCGGCACGGCCATCAATCTCTTTCTGCGCGATATGCCGCGCCTGTCTGTCGATATTGACCTCACATATCTGCCGGTCGGGCCGCGCGCGGATTCACTTCGCGCCATAGATGACGCCATGGCGCGGATCAAGCAGCGCATCCAAGACCGGGTACCGCGCGTCCAAATCAGAGAGACGCGCAATGAAGGTGCGGTGACGCGGCTGCTCGTGCGGGCCGACAACGCTCAAATCAAAATCGAGGTGACGCCAGTTCTGCGTGGGAGCGTCTTTGAACCTCTGTCGCGGCCTGTCTCACCAAGGGTCGAAGAAGCCTTCGCGTTTGCTGAAACCCAAGTCGTCTCGTTTGCCGATCTTTACGGTGGCAAACTGGTGGCTGCCCTGGATCGTCAGCACCCGCGCGATTTCTTCGATGTGCGGGAATTGCTTGCAGGGGAAGGCGTGGACGATACGCTCCGGCGGGCTTTTGTCGTCTATGTCCTGAGCAGCGGCGAGCCCATCACCAAGCTCCTGGCACCGCCTCGCAAGGATATCAGCAAGGAGTTTCTACGCGCTTTTGAGGGCATGACGGCCGAGCCGGTGCCCCTGCTGGAATTGACAAATGCGCGCGATGCCATGATTGATACGGTGGTTGGCAACATGCCGGTTGCACACCGCCAGTTTCTCGTTTCCTTCGCGCGGGGTGAGCCGGATTGGGCGCTTCTCGACGTAGCCGGGGCCGATCAGTTGCCCGCCATCCGTTGGCGTCAGCAGAAGCTCGACCAGCTCTCCCAGGATGAGCGCGCGGTGCTGGCGGCGGACCTTGAGCAGGTTTGGACGTGAGGAATGACGGGCAATGCTATGGCTAAAAACGCGCCTTTTATCGGAGCATTTAGGCGTCGTTTCGCGAGGGGATTGCGCTGCGGAAGCTGGCTGCAAGCCTCAACAAACTATGAGAAATCGGATTTCCGACCTACACGACACCTACACGACGATTTTAGAGTGAAATTTATGTTGAAAGATCAATAGCATGGCGTCCTACCAATACATCTACGTGATGAAGGGTCTGTCGAAGACCTATCCGGGCGGCCGCGAAGTCGTGAAGGACGTGTGGCTGTCGTTCCTGCCGGGCGCCAAGATCGGCGTGCTCGGCGCCAACGGCTCGGGCAAATCGACCCTCATGCGCATCATGGCGGGCATCGATAAGGAATTTAACGGTGAAGCCTGGGCCGCCGAAGGCGCCAAGGTGGGTTACCTCGCGCAGGAACCGGCGCTCGACCCTGCCAAGGACGTTCTTGGAAACGTCATGGACGGCGTGGCCGAAGTGAAGTCGCTGCTCGACCGCTTCGAGGAGGTCAGCGCGAAGTTCGCCACTGAACTCTCGGACGATGAGATGAACGCGGCCATCGCCGAACAGGCGGAACTGCAGGAAAAGATCGACGCCGTGAACGGCTGGGATCTGCAGCGCACCTGCGAAATCGCCATGGATGCCCTTCGCTGTCCGCCGGCAGACGCGGATGTCACCAAGCTGTCGGGCGGCGAGCGCCGCCGCGTGGCGCTGTGCCGTCTGCTTCTGTCGAAGCCCGACATGCTGCTGCTCGACGAACCGACCAACCATTTGGACGCGGAGTCCGTCGGTTGGCTCGAACGTTTCCTGGAAGAGTATCCGGGCACCGTCGTGGCCGTGACCCACGACCGCTACTTCCTCGATAACGTCACGGGTTGGATCCTCGAACTCGATCGTGGGCGAGGCATTCCGTACGAGGGCAACTACACCTCGTGGCTGCAGCAGAAGAAGAAGCGTCTGGAGCAGGAAGAGCGTGAAGAAGCCTCGCGCGCCCGCACCATCGACCGCGAAATGGAGTGGATGAGCCAGACCCCGCAAGCCCGCCGTACCAAAAGCAAGGCGCGTGTCGCGGCGTTTGAAGCGCTCGTCGCCGGAGCGGCCGAGCAATCGCCGGAAGCGATGCAGATCATCATCCCCACCGACCAGCGTCTCGGCGGCACGGTGATCGAAGCCAAAGGGCTGACCAAGGCTTATGGCGACCGCCTGCTGATCGAAAATCTGGAATTCAATCTGCCGCCCGGCGGCATCGTCGGCATCATCGGCCCCAACGGCGCCGGGAAGACGACGTTGTTCCGCATGATCACCGGCCAGGAAAAACCCGACCAGGGTACGATCCGTGTCGGTGAGACCGTGAAGCTGGGCTACGTGGACCAGAGCCGCGACAGCCTGAAGGACGACGCGACCGTGTACGAGGAAATCTCGGGCGGCCAGACGGAAATCAAGCTGGGCAAGCACACGGTGCCGGCGCGCGCCTATGTGGGCCGCTTCAACTTCAAGGGTTCGGATCAGCAGAAGAAAGTCGGCCAGCTGTCGGGTGGCGAGCGCAACCGCGTGCACCTTGCCAAGATGCTGAAGACCGGCGCCAACGTCATCCTGCTCGACGAGCCGACGAACGATCTCGACGTCGATACGCTGCGCGCCCTTGAAGTCGCGCTTTTGGAGTTCGCGGGCTGCGCCGTGGTCATCAGCCACGACCGCTGGTTCCTGGACCGTATCGCCACCCACATCCTCGCCTTTGAAGGCGATTCACATGTCGAGTGGTTCGAGGGCAACTTCCAGGACTACGAAGAAGACAAGAAACGCCGCCTGGGCGCCGACGCCGTGGAGCCGCACCGCATCAAGTTCAAGCCGATCACGCGATAACGTGAGAGGCGCGGCTCACTTTCGGCCCGGCGAGGCCCCGCAAGGACAGAGGAGATCATCGATGATGAAGGGGAGCTGCCACTGCGGGGACGTGACGTTCGAAGTGGATGCGGAAATCGAGGGCCCGGTGATCGAGTGCAATTGCTCGCACTGCCGGCGCAAGGGCTATCTCCTGTGGTTCCAGCCGCGCCACAAGCTCAAGCATGCGACGCCGGAGCATCACCTGGCGACCTATACGTTCAACAAACATGTGATCCAGCACCACTTCTGCCTGCGCTGCGGCTGCGCGCCGTTCGGCGAAGGCGTGGATCCGAAAGGCAATCCGACCGCGGCGATCAACGTGCGCTGCCTGGAAGATGTCGATCTCGCCAAGATCGAGCGGATGCCGTTCGACGGCGCGAGCAAGTAGACACTTTTCCGGAAGCCGCCTTAGTACGGCCCGAGCTTCCACAATGCGTCTTCAAGCGCTTTCAGCTTGGTGAAGTCGGCGGCCGGCAACTTGCTTTTCGCCGCGCGGATGAAGGCCTTGCGCCGCACCGCGTCGCCGTCGAAGACCGTGATGTAGGTCGCCGCCGCGTGCGGTACCGCGAGCTCCGGATCGTCGATCTGATTTTCCCTGGCGATGGAGGCGAACAGCTTCTCCATGGCCGGCGCCCGGGCGCGGCGCGGGGTGAGGGTGGCCGGATCTTTCCCCGGTTCACCGCGATCGATGAAGGCCCAGTCTTCCTTGCCCTGCTCGTGATAGATGAGCCGCATGCGCGCGCCGGCGGAGTTCTCGTTGTCGCCGATGGACTGGAGGAGGATCCACTTGTCGCTGGCGGCGGTGGTTTCTTCGATTGACGTCCACAGCGCGCGGTAATCGTCCGCGCAGGTGGTCAGCGCCATGTTGGCGCCCGCAAAGCCGATCGTGTCGCGGTAGAAGAGCTGACACTCACCCTTGAGCGGCTTGTAGAACGAGACTTCGTTTTCGTAGGTCCAGCGCGGCAAGGCCGGCGCGTTTTGGGCGAGCACGGGCGCGGCCAGAAGCAACACAAGCGCGGGCAGACGTGTCGCGCGATGCATGGAGCCTCCCCTAGAGCGACCGGTACAATCATCGCGGGAGGAAAATGCAAGCGCAAGTCGGGCGCAAGGCTTGCTTCAAAACATAGCTTTATCAACGGTTTATATTGGCGCGGGGAAATGCTCGTCCTTTCCGGGCGTGCCGGGATTGTTCAACGCCTCTGCCGCGAAGAACGCGCCGCCGCACGCCGCGTGAGCTGTCGCGTGTGAAAATCGGCGTGCGCGAAAAGACCTTCACCGCCTCGCGGCGCTTATCCTCGGGCGCGTGTCCAATGGGACCCGAAAGTTTGTGCCGTTCTCCGGGGTGGGCTATAAGCCGATTTAGAGAAGGAAACCGAATGACGTATTGCGTCGGCGTGCTGCTCAAAGAGGGGCTGGTGATGCTGTCGGACACCCGCACCAACGCGGGCGTCGACAATATCGCGACCTATCGCAAACTTCATATCCACGAGCGGCCGGGCGAACGCATGATCGCGCTGGCGAGTTCAGGCAACCTTTCCATCACACAGTCGGTGCTCAGCCTCATCAACGAAGGTCTGCTCAGCCCCAATTCGGATGAGCCGGAAACTTTCGCCAACGTGCCGAGCATGTTTCAGGCGGCGCAACTCGTGGGCCGCGCCGTGCGCGAAATTCACCGCATCGACGGCGAGAGCCTCGAAGACCATCACATGCGCTTCGACATCGCGATGCTGCTGGGCGGGCAGATCAAGGGCCGCCGTCTGCGCCTGTTCATGATCTACGCCGCGGGCAATTTCATCGAAGCCACGCCCGATACGCCGTTTCTGCAGATCGGCGAGCACAAATACGGCAAACCCGTGCTGGACCGCGCCGTGCACTACGACACGGATATCTACGACGCGCTTAAACTGAGTCTTATCTCGATGGATTCCACCATGCGCTCGAATCTCGCGGTGGGCTTGCCGCTCGATTGCGCGGTGATGCGCCGCGACACCCAGCGCCTGGAGCTCAACAAGCGCATTGAAGCCGGCGATCCATATTTCGAGGACCTGCGTTCGCGCTGGTCCAACGCCCTCCGGGCCGCCCACCAAGGTATTCCGCGTCCGCCCTATGACCGAAGCTAACGATAAGCCGGCCCGCGGCTACGCCGACAAGGCGCGCCTCATCGCACGGGTCGGGAAGAATCCGCCGGCGGTGATCCTGGTCGAACCTCAGCTTGGCGAGAACATCGGCACGGCCGCGCGCGCGATGATGAACACGGGGCTGGAAGAGCTGCGCCTGGTCGATCCCAAGCAGGATTGGTTGTCGGACAAGGCGATCGCCGCGTCCTCCGGCGCCCAGCGCATTCTCGAGCGTGCGAAACGTTATGATAGGGTGACAGACGCGGTCGCCGACCTGCACACGGTTTATGCGTCCACGGCGCGCCGGCGCGAAATGGTGAAGCCGCTGATGAGCGCGAAGGCCGCGGCGCTGGATATGCATTCCCGGGCGGAGTTGAAGCTCGGCATCCTGTTCGGCCGGGAGAGGGATGGCCTGCACAACGATGAGGTGGCGCTGGCCAATACCATCATCGAGGTGCCGCTGAACCCCGAGCACTCCTCGATGAACCTCGCGCAAGCCGTCTTGATCGTCGGCTACGAGTGGTTTCAGGCGGCCTACGAAGGCCCGCAGGAGATGATGACCTTCAACCGCACCACGCCGGCGTCGAAGGAGATGCTGCAGGGCTTGTTCGAGCACCTGGAGAGCGAGCTCGTGATTTGCGGCTTCTTGCGCAACGAAGAGAAGATGCCGGGCATGATCGTCAATATCCGCAACATGCTGCAGCGCGCGGAGCTGACCGAGCAGGAGGTCCGCACCTTCCACGGCATGGTGAAGGAATTGCGCTACGGCCGCCGTCCGGACCGCCCAAAGCGGCAGCCGGGATACAAGATCGGGGCGGGCGAGGAGACCGAGGGTACCGATTAACCGCCCTGGCGTTCGCACCAATCGGCCCACATTGTCCGCATTGCCATCGTAAATTCTCGCGCGAACAATCCGCCGTCGCAAAGCGGTGAGCGCGACAGCATTGTCCGCAGGCCGGTGCGAAGAAGCGTGAGCCGGTGCGCGTCCTGCGCCAGGGACACCGCCAGATCTTCAAAGCCGGCGCGGTCGCGCGCGATGAATTCAGAGAGACCGGCGGCGGCGAGAACGCCGGCCGCCTGGCGTCCGGCCATGATGTCGCCGGTCCGAGCCACAACAGGGCATCCCATCCACAGCGCCTCGCAAGTCGTCATGCATCCCGAGTAGGGGAAGCTGTCGAGGGCGATGTCGACGCCGTCGTATCCCGCCAGGAACGCGGTGCGCGACGCCTCGGCGGAAAGATCGACCCGCGTGCGTGCGATGCCGTGAGCCTCCAGTTTTGCGTAAAGACGGGCGACGAGCCCCGGCGCGCGCAGAGCCTGATACTGGATTTTCAGCCGGCTTCCAGGCACCCGTTTGAGGATCGCCGCGAAGGACGCGATCGCTTCGTCGCTGATCTTCGCCGGATTGTTGAAACAGCCGAACGTTATGTATCCGTTCCGCGCCGCGGGCCGCTCCATGACCGGAGGCGCGTCAGGGGCTTCGAAGCAGGCGTGCGTGCTTGGAAGCCGGAAGATGCGCTCGTTCGCGAAAGCTTCGAAACCTGGAGGCGCCAACGTTTCGGTCGTCAGCAGGTAGTCCATGGCCGGAATGCCCGTCGTGCCGGGATAACCGAGCCAACTCACCTGCACGGGCGCCGCGCGTTCCATGAAAACGCCGGGACGGCCCGCGCCGGTATGGCCCGACATATCGACCAGGACATCAACCTTCGACGCCTTGATGAAGTGGGCGAGAGAGGCGTCGGAAAGACCGAACACCGAAGTCCACCGCGTGACACGCGCGATCCGGCGGCTGATTTCATCCTCGAATTCGGCGGGCCTTGTCGAGAATACGCACGCCGTGATCCCGTGAGATCTCAAATGCTCGAACAGTTGAACGCTGAGGCGGCCGACCGGATGCAGCCCCAGTTCGCCCGTCACGAAACCCACCATGAGGAGCCGGTCCCGTACCGGGGAATTTAGAAACTGCTGCTGCGGAACCGCCGGTGCGTGCAGGGCCGCGAAGCGCGCGTGACTTTGCGCGAGCGACTCATCGGTGGCGCCCGGCACGTATTGCTGGGTATGCAGCCAGTTGACCGCCGCCTGGCGATAGGTGGGATCCGCCGTCATCGCGTCCGCAAAAGCCTGAACCGCCTCCGCCGGGCGGCCGCTTTCCGTCAGAATGACGCCAAGCCCCGAGAGCGTCTTTGCGTCCTGTGGCTGCATGGCGAGCAGAGCGCGCATTTCGCGCTCGGCCTCGTCGAGCCGATGCAGGTCACGGTAGGCATTGGCGAGGCGATAGCGCGCCTCACGGTCGCCGGGGTCGGACTCAAGGGCGTGTTCGAATGACGCCGCCGCTCCCGGAAGATTACGGGCTTCGAGGGCGGCGATACCGGCGTTGAAATGGCTGCGGTCGGCGGTCATGACGGGCGTTGCATACTCTTTTTTAGGTCCGCGAAGGCCGCATCATGGACCGAGAACGGTGTAACGTGAAAGGAGGAGCCGCGGGAGCGGCCCCTCCTTCTTTTCGCGCGCTATTTTGGCGGTGTGTAACCGATATGGCGTCCGGCGTGACGCCGGCACGCGGTTCGTTCCTACACATCAGCGCATGATTTGGCGTCAGATTCCACACCTGGGGTCGACGGCTGTGATTGCATTCAGCTGCATCGATGTGAAATCTGACCCCAAATCATGCGTGCATTTTACGCCTTGCGGAATTCCAGCAAATCACCGGGCTGACATTCGAGGGCGTCGCAGATCTTCTCCAGGGTCTCGAACCGCACGCCTTTCACCTTTCCCGACTTGAGCAGCGAGAGATTGGCTTCGGTGATGCCGATGCGCTCGGCGAGTTCCTTGGAGCGCATCTTGCGCTTGGCCAGCATCACGTCGAGTTGCACGACGATCATCAGACGATACTCGCGCTGTCGTCGGCGAGGCGGCAGGCCTCGACCATGACGTAGGCGGCGACATAGGTGGCGACGCTGGCGATGAGGGTGAGGGGCTGGAACGGCAGGAAGCCCGAGATCGTCAGCCACATCGCGGCGGTGCGCAGGATGCCGATGGTCTCAGCCGTGAAGACTTCGCCGGCGGCGAAGCGGGAGAACAGCTTGCGGGCATAGATGAGCGCGAGGCCGTAGGGGACCGCCGCGGCCAAGGCGAAGACGTATTTGCCTTTGCCCGGCAGGCGGTGGGTGGTGTGCCGGGCAATCATCTCCTGCAGGTCCGGCGAGAGCATGTAGACGGTGAAGGCGATGAGGCCGATCACGCCGAGCACCAGGCACACCGTGAGGGCGAGGACGAGGGCGCGGGAGAGGCGCCGGGCCCGGTCGAACCCCGGCGAAAGGGCCGGGATGGGCGCGGTTTCGGGCGTTTCAGGTGTGTCGGTCATCGGGTTCCCCCAGGGCGGTGTGGTGTGGGAACTATTAAGGCAGAAATAAATTATTGCAATACGATAATTTATATAAAAATTACGATATTAAATTATCAAATGAATCAAGCGCTTATGGGTGTTGACTTCACGCCCTCCATCCCTAAACTCCGGCCCGCTTTACTTCCGGGAACGTGTATCGCTCCAACGAGGGCGATACCGGCTTCGCAAGAGGCCCTACCGGGACAACAACAAACATATAAATGGACCCGAAATGACCAAACGTACTGAGTCGAAGTACAAGATCGACCGTCGTCTCCAAGTAAATCTGTGGGGACGCGCCAAAAGCCCTCTGAACAAGCGTGAGTACGGCCCGGGCCAGCACGGCCAGCGCCGCAAGAAGCCGTCGGACTACGGCGTGCAGCTCATGGCGAAACAGAAGCTGAAGGGCTACTACGGCAACATCTCCGAGAAGCAGTTCCGCAAGTACTACGAAGAAGCCATGCGCCGTAAGGGCGACAACGGCGAGAACTTGATCGGCATTCTCGAGAGCCGTCTCGATGCGATTGTGTACCGCATGAAGCTGGCCATCACGCCGTTCGCGGCGCGTCAGCTCGTCAGCCACGGCCACCTCACCGTCAACGGCCGCCGCGTCACCGTGGCGTCCTACATGGTGAAGGTCGGCGACAAGATCGAAGTGCGCGGCAAGTCCAAGGAACTCGCGGTGATCAAGGAGGCTTCCGAGTCTCCGGAACGCGACGTGCCGGACTACATCGAAATCGACCACGGCAAGTACGTGGGCGAACTGAAGCGCATCCCGGGCCTGAAGGACGTTCCGTACCCCGTCCAGATGGAACCCAACCTCGTGGTTGAGTTCTACTCGCGCTAACATCGGCGCCGAACACAGAACGAAGAAGGGCTCCGGAAACGGAGCCCTTTTTGTTTATGCCCTTCCCCTGAAACAAAGGGGGAGGACAGGAGGGGGCGTTATTCATTTGCGGGAAGAAAACGACCCCTCCCTGACCCTCCCCTTTCAGGGGAGGGAATAAAATTATTCGTTGGAGCGGTGTTGGAGAAATTTATTCGGCTTCTTCGCCTCCGCGCGGGTATAGGATCACGCCGCCGTTGCGCCGGCGGCACCTTTTTCCGAACATGGGGCGTTACGTCTTCTCGAAGGAGCCGCCCCCTTGCGCCATAAGATCGCCCTGCCGTCCATCGTCGCCGCGAGTTTCGCGGGCGCGGTGATGTGCGCCGCGCCGGCCGCCGCGGACGCTCCTGAGATTCTCGGTCTTCAAAACAAGACCCTTGGTTTCGCACTGACCAGCACGCGCTGGGGCATCTACGAGACCAAGGACGGCAAGCAGGAATGCCCGAACGGTTTCAACGCCGGACCGCGCGACCAGTTCAAGGCGCTGTATCCCGAAGGCGGCACCGTGGAAGGCACGCAACTCGAGCGCGAGATCGCCGTGCGCAATCCGACGGAAAAGGAAGACCGTTTCCCCTACAATGAGATCGAAGGGAAGATCGGCGTCGGCCTGAACCTCGACGGCCGCGTGGGCGCGAAGGATTTCACCTCGCCCGAGGGCGAGAAGGGCATCGACAACGCGTTCTACCGCGCGATCGGCTGCATCCGCATGTTCCGCGGCGAAGCGTCCTACGCGCACTTCACTGAATTATGGGTGCGTGAGTTCGAAAACAACCGCATCCTCGTCGAGCTTGCGGACGTCGACAGCCTGACGAATGACGACCATGTCGTCGTCAATCTCTACCGCGGCAAGGACAAGCTGATCATGGACGTCAACGGGCAGAAAGTGATGCCCGGCGGTTCCAACCGCGTCGATGACCGCTTCAGCAAGAAGTACACGGCGAGCCTGAAGGGCAAGATCGAGAACGGCGTGCTGACCACGGAGCCGGCCGACATCCACTGGGCCTGGTCGTCCTGGTACTCGGACCCGTACGGCTATCTGTTCAAGCAGGCGCGCCTGCGCGTGAAGCTCGATCCGTCGGGTCAAACCGCCGAGGGATTGCTGGGCGGCTACAACGATATCGACACCTTCCGCCAAACCCTCTTGCGCGGCTATTCGACGCATCACTCGGGCTACGGCGATATGTCGCAGCCGTCCATGGCGCGGGCGCTGTTCCGCAACGCCGACGGCATCCCGGGGCCGGACGGCAAGAACACCGCGATTTCGTCCTCGCTGGTGGTGAAGTTCACCCAAGTCTTCATCCAGCATCCGGACGCGAAGGTGGCCGCCGCCCCGCCGGGCGCGGCGACGAGCCGCTAGGCAAACACCCAAACAAAAAGGGCTCCACCGAGGGGAGCCCTTTTCATTTCCAGATATGAACGCCTGTCAGGCGGTCGGGATCTGCTTGTCCTTGAACAGCGTCTCGAGTTCGCCGCTTTCGGCCATCTCGCGCACGATGTCGCAGCCGCCGACGAATTCACCCTTCACATAGAGCTGCGGGATGGTCGGCCACTGGGTGAATTCCTTGATGCCTTCGCGGATGCCCTGATCGGCGAGCACGTTGACGCCCTTGTACGGGACGCCGAAGTGGTTGAGCACCTGGACGACGGCGGCCGAGAAGCCGCACTGCGGGAACTGCGGCGTACCCTTCATGTAAAGAACGATGTCGTTCTCGCCGATGTCCTTCTGGATCTGCTCAAAAGCGGGATTGGTCATTGGTGTTCCTTATGGGGGAAAGCCCGGGATAACGGGAATATAGGCGGTGCGCCGGGGAGTACAAGAGCCGGCAAAGCCCTGTTTTAGCTCGCTTTACGCGCGGGCATGGCGGGCCCGGGCGCGGCGGGGCGCCCGCCGCTCTTGAGGCAGTCTTCCAGGGATACGAAGGGGATGAAATTACGGATGCTGTCGTAGTTCCGCGCGGCCGTGGTCACGCATTCGCCGTTCGGCAGTTTCTTGGTCGGCGGCGGCGGCGCGCCTTGCGCGGGATTGCTGAATTGGCCCGGCATGCCCGGCGCGGGCAGGGAGGGCATGCCTTGTGCGTGCGCGGCATCGGCGGTGAACAGCGTGAGTGCGAACAGCGCGAATTTCATGGCGCGATTTTATAGGCTTTGGGCGCGCGCGTCATGGGTCCAGTAGAGCAGGGTCCAGTAGAGCAGCGTCCAGCAGGGCAGGGTCCAGCAGGGCCGGCGCTCACAGGGGCGTGAACGAACCGCACCCCACATGAAAAAAAAACGCCCCGGGACCTCGCGGTCGCGGAGATCGTAATAGATCGAAGGCGGATTTGCCGTTACGTTTCGGCATCGATTTTTCGGGGAGGATCAAGCATGAAATTCAGATACGCCCTCGTGGGCATTTCGTTCGCCGCGTGCGCGGCCGCCGTGCCGGCGACCGCGCAGGAAAAGGGCGGATTGGACGAGACCGGCCCTTATGACGTTGTCGCCGGCTGGTTCAAGCCCGGCATCGAAGGCTTCGATCAGCGCGCCGTGGCGGTCAACGCCGAAGATCCGAACCGCGTGTTCGTCGGCTTCGTGGACCGCAACGATACGCGCGCCGGTCATCCGCTGCTGTCGGCCGACGGCAAGGTGATCGGCAAGACCGTTGTCGTGAAGGACGAGAAAGATCTCGCCAAGGGCGACGTGAACAACATCATGGTGCTCAATGCCGACGGCAAGGTGACCGAGAACTGGTCGCAGTGGAACGCCGAGATCTCGATCCCGCATCACATCGTCATTGACCCGTACGATCCCGCGCATCATGTGTGGGTGGTCGACCGCTTCAATCACCGCATCCTGAAGTTCACCAACGACGGCAAGCAACTGGTGATGAAGATCGGCGAGAAGGGCGTGCGCGGGAACGATCAGAATCACTTCAACGACCCCGCGAGCGTCAACTTCCTGCCCGACGGCACCTTCTTCGTCGCGGACGGTTACACGAACTCGCGCGTCGTGAAGTTCGACAAGAACGGTAAGTACCTCACCGCCTGGGGCACCAAGGGTTCGGGCCCGAGCCAGTTCAACCTGGTGCACTCGGTGGGGATCGACGCCAACCGCCGCCTGTACGTGGCCGACCGCGTCAACAACCGCATCCAGATCTTCGATGAGAACGGCAAGTTCCTGGATCAGTGGCCGAACGTGCGCAGCGTGACGCGCGTGGTCGCGACCGACGACGGCGGCATCTGGGTGGCGGCGGCCGGCTACAACCGCTTCGCCAAGTTCGACACCAACGGCAAGCTTCTGTCCTACTGGGGCATCTTCGGCGACGAGCCGGGCCTGATGGACAATCCGCATCAGTATGACGTGGACAATGCCGGCAACCTCTATGTGGCCGACGCCAACAACAACCGCATCCAGAAGTTCACCCCCAAGAAGGGCGCCGACAAGGCGAAGCTGATGGGCCAGGAAGTGAAACTGAAGAAATAAGCGCCTCAAGACACCGAGGCCGGAAAGGCGGCGCTTCCAAGCGCCGCCTTTTCGTTTTGTCATCTTGGCGGGCGGCTCCGCGGAGAGCCGCCCGCACCTGCTTGTTTACGGGTGAAGGGCCTTACCACGGCGGCGGAGAAGCGCGATGCCGTGAAGATCGACGTCAAATAGGTTAGCGGCTGGTCCGGCTAAGCGTTTCCACCAACTCCGCGATCTTCTTGCGCTGTTCCGACTTATCGCCGGAATCGATGGCATGCTGCACGCAATGGCCGACGTGGTCGTGCAGCAGTTCTTCTTCCACCTTGCGCAAAGCGGCGCGGACGGCGGAGATCTGCGTGATCACGTCGATGCAATAGCGGTCTTCCTCGACCATGCGTCCGAGGCCGCGCACTTGCCCTTCAATGCGGGTCAGGCGCTTCAAGACCCTGTCTTTCGATTTGTGAGCCATGGGTTGACGGTATACCCTATGGGGGTATACAACGCAAGGCGAATAGATACCCCGGGAGGGTACCAGGAGCCGCCATGAGCGATCACGCGCACTGCCAACACTGTCACCCCGCCGATCCGCCGGCGCACGCCGTAAAAGATCCCGTCTGCGGGATGGACGTTGACCCGCAGAAGACCGCGCATCGTACAAGCCTTCACGGCGCGCCCTATTTCTTCTGTTCGGCGGGTTGCCGGACGAAGTTTGAAGCAGACCCGCAGAAGTACCTCGGTGCGACCGCCACAAAGCCGTCCGAGGACACGAAGGCCATCTATACGTGTCCCATGCATCCCGAGGTGCGTCAGGTCGGGCCGGGGGCCTGTCCCATCTGCGGCATGGCGCTCGAACCT
>JAYRTJ010000017.1:0-42802 GCA_041919675.1 Rhodospirillaceae bacterium
CTCAGCGCGAGGGCGAGCAGCAGGTATTCCGCGGTGACGTACGAATCACCCGCCTTCTCGGCGGCCTGTTCGGCCTGATCGAGGATTCGCGTCAGATCCTGCGCCATATACATCTGCGCGCCGCGGCCTTCGACCTTCGGCAGTTTGCGGACTTCGGCTTCCGTTTCGCGCAGCGCACGCGCGGCATCGCCGCCGGCGCCCGTGATGAGCTGCGAGGCCAATCCCTCTTTGTCGTCGAGCAGCGCCTTCAGGAGATGCTCGGGCGTGATTTGCTGATGGTTTTCGCGAATCGCGATGGTTTGCGCGGCCTGCAGAAAGCCTTTGGCACGATCGGTGAATTTCTCAAGATCCATAATTCGGTCCTTCCCGGGCCGGGCTTAACCCCGGCGGCACACCGTTAATGTGGGACCTCGGGCCACCCGCGCAAGGGGGTGTCGCCGCAACTCTTCCATCGCTTGTCGGTACTTAAGCCGTAAAAAAACCGCCGGATTGTTCACCCGGCGGTTTTTTCTTATTCGCCCGCGGCGCCCGCGAAGGAGCGATCGCTCCGTCCGCGGCGGCGGCGGCCGCGATCGCGGCCCCCACGTTCACGCGGCGGCTCTCCGCCTTCCGGTTGCCCCTCGGCTTCCTGAGGCTCCCCGCCGCCTTCAAGCGGCGCATCGCCCAGGATCCCCGGCGGCAACGCGATTTCGGCGTCATGCGCCTGCTGGGGTTCCGGCTCCGGGGCCGGGGTGTGGTGTTGCTGTTGCGGGGGCTGCTGCGGCTGTTGGTGCTGCGGCTGCTGGTGTTGCGGATAACCGCCGCCCGGACCGTGCTGCGGCTGCTGATCGTCATAGCCGTAACCGCCCTGACGATTGTCGTAATTCTGATGCTGGCCGCCCTGGCCTTCGAAACGGCGCTGGCCGTTGTTGTTCTGCTGCTCGAAACGGGCATTCAGCACGCGGTAATAATGGTCGGCATGCTGGAAGTAGTTCTCGGCCAGCACGCGGTCGCCCGCGGAAGAGGCGTCGCGCGCCAGGGCCAGATACTTTTCCATCAGCTGCTGGGCATTGCCCCGCGGCCGGTTATTACCGCCGCCATCGAAGTTAGGATTGCGACCCGGGGGACGCGGCTTACCGCCGCCGCCGCCGCCGCCATTACGTCCGCGCTGACGACCCTTCATGTGATTCTGCTTATATTCATTCAATTGGTTAAAGACCCAGGAAAAGCCCCACTCGAGACGTCCGCCCTCAACGTTTGGCGCGGCGGAGAGCCACGACAGCACGGCTTTTTTTGGGGGTGGCACGCAGCGGCAAATTTGGCCGCCTTCTGCGAAATTCACAGCTCCAAACGCTGAAGCCTCGCCCCTTGGGGCCACGGTAATTTCGCTCTTCGGGATTAAATCTAGTGTCCCGGGCGGCGTTGTCCAAGCCTTTTTTGAGACTCTAGGGGGTTAGATTCCCACAAAAATCAGCCCGAACGGGCCGTCAGAACCCGGGTTTTGCCGGCCAGGTCGGAAACCCGCGATTCGAGAGCGAATCCCGCCCTTATGAGCAAGTTTTCGACAGCTTCCGCCTGCGTCGCGCCGATTTCGAGAAGGATCCGCCCCCCCTCCCTGAGCCGCGTTTTCGCGGGGGGAATCAGTGCCCGGTAGGCCTCCAAGCCATCCTTGCCGCCAAAGAGCGCGAGATGCGGATCGAAAACCGCGACATCGGGCGCCAGCGCGGCGGCTTCGCTCAACGCGATGTAAGGCGGGTTACTCACGATGATATCGAAACGCTCGTCGAGACCGTCGCACCAGTTGCCTTCACGGAACGCCGCCCGCGCCGCAAGGCCGAGACGCGCGGCGTTTCCGGCGGCGCCTTCGACCGCCTGAGGCGCCCGGTCGATTCCCAGCCCCGTCGCTTCGGGCCAGTCATTCAAAATCGCGATCAGGATACAGCCGGTCCCCGTGCCCAGATCCAAAATCCGGCACGGACCGGGATACTGTGCTTTCAAGGCCAGCGCGGCGGATACCAGCGTCTCCGTGTCCGGGCGCGGATCGAGGGTCGCCGAATTCAATTTGAAATCGAGCCCCCAGAATTCGCGGTGGCCGAGGATGCGCGAGACCGGTTCGTGTTTCAGGCGCCGCGCGGCAAAACCGCGCACAGCATCCGTTTCCTCGACCGAAAGCCGTTGATCCGCGCGCGCGAACAGCACCGACGGCTCCAGCTTCACAGCGCCGCCGACCAGAATGCGTGCATCCAGGCGCGGGGTATCGAGCCCCGCGCCGGTGAACTCTTTGGTGAGGTCGTTGACGGCGCCGCCGATGGTCCAGTCGTGCGCCATGGCCTTTAGTTGAGCGCGGCGAGACGTTCGGCCTGATCCTCGGCCGTCAGCGCGTCCACCAGCCCGTCGAGCCCGCCGCCTTCCATGACTTCATGGATATTGTAGAGCGTCAGGTTGATGCGGTGGTCGGTCACGCGTCCTTGCGGGAAGTTATAGGTGCGGATGCGCTCCGAACGGTCGCCGCTGCCGACCTTGCTTTTGCGGTCGGCGGCACGCGCGGCATCCACCGCCTGGCGCTTCACGTCGTAAAGACGCGCGCGCAGGATACTCATCGCGCGGTCGCGGTTCTTATGCTGGGACTTCTCTTCCTGGCACTTCACGAAGAAGCCGGTCGGGATGTGCGTGATACGCACCGCGCTCTCGGTCTTATTGACGTGCTGACCGCCGGCGCCCTGCGAACGCATGGTTTCGATGCGCAGATCGTCCGGATTGATCTCGATATCGACTTCCTCGGCTTCAGGCATCACGGCGACGGTCGCGGCGGAGGTGTGGACACGCCCGCTGCCTTCGGTTTCCGGCACGCGCTGCACACGGTGCACGCCCGATTCGAACTTGAGACGCGCGAATACGTTGCGGCCCGTGACGTTGGCGATGGCTTCCTTGAAGCCGCCGAGGCCGGTTTCGTTGAGATCGACGATCTGGAACTTCCAGCCTTTTTGGCCGGCATAGCGCTCATACATGCGGAACAGTTCGGCCGCGAACAGCGCGGCTTCTTCGCCGCCCGTGCCGGCGCGCACTTCGAGGATGGCGTTCTTCGCGTCCGCTTCATCCTTGGGGATGAGCGAGATCTGGACCTTCTGTTCCTGCTCGGCGACCAATGGCTTCAGGCGATGGAACTCTTCCTCCGCCATTTCCTTCATATCGGGATCGCCGCTCTCGACCAGCGCTTTCGCGTCCTCGAATTCCTTCTGCAGGCGGCGCAGCGCCTGAATCTCCTCGACCACCGGGCCGATGTCGGAGAATTCCTTCGAAAGCTGGGCGAATTTCTGGCCCGTGGCGTTGATCATCAACGCCTGAAGTTCGTCATAGCGGCCGAGCAGCCGGCTCAGATTCTCATCAAAACTCATTGTCTGAACGCGGCCAGGGCCGCCTCTAAGTTGTTCTGGGAAACCGTCGTCTGTTCCCCTGAGGTCAGGTTGCGGACCGTGGCGTTGCCGTCACGCGCCTCGTCGCCGCCGATGATCACGGCGGCCACGGCCTTGATCTTGTCGGCGCGGTTCATGCGCTTCTTCATATTGCCGCTATAGCCGACATCGACGATAAACCCGGCTTTGCGCAAGCGCGCCGCCAGGCTCTGTACGGCAGCTTCTTCGGCCTCGCTCACGGGAATAAACGCGATCGGCCGCGGCGCGGCGGGCGTTTCCTTGAGCAGCATCGACAGGCGTTCGATACCCGCCGCCCATCCGACGCCCGGTGTCGCGGGGCCGCCCATCTGCCCGATAAGCCCGTCATAGCGGCCGCCGCCCATCACGGTGCCTTGGGCGCCAAGCGCGTCGGTCGTGAATTCGAAGGCGGTGTGGCCGTAGTAGTCGAGACCGCGCACCAGCGCCGGATTGATCTTGTAAGCGATACCGAGCGCATCCAGCCCCGCTTTCACCTTCTCGAAAAAGGTGCGCGAGGTTTCGTTCAAATATTCCGACAGGAGCGGCGCTTCGGCCACGGCGGCGCGGTCGCCCGGATCCTTGGAATCCAGAATGCGCATCGGGTTGCGCTCGAGACGTTCGAGGCTTTCCGCCGACAGCTTGTCCTTGCGCGCCGTCAGGTAATTCACCAGCACGTCGCGATAGGCGGCGCGGCTTTCCGGATCGCCGAGCGAGTTCAATTCGAGGGTGATCGTGCCGGCGATGCCGAGCTCGGTCAGGATGTGGTGGCCCAGCGCGATCGATTCCACATCGGCCTGCGGCCCCGGAACGCCCAGGAGTTCGATGCCGATCTGGTGGAATTGGCGCTGGCGGCCTTTTTGCGGACGTTCGTGACGGAACATCGCGCCGCGATAGAAGAATTTCAGCGGCGTCTGCTGGGCAAGACCGCCTTCGATAAAGGCGCGCGCCACGCCCGCGGTCCCTTCCGGGCGCAGGGTGATGCGCTCACCGCCTTTGGTCTCGAAGGTATACATTTCCTTCGTGACGATGTCGGAGGTTCCGCCGAGCGTGCGCGTGAACACCTCGGTGAACTCGAAGACCGGCGTGGCGATTTCGCTAAATCCGTAGCGCTTTGCCACCTCGAACGCGCGCTCTTCCACGTAACGATGACGCAGGACGTCATCGAACATCAGATCGTGGGTACCGCGGACGGATTGGAGATTGGACACGGGTGGCTTTCCATTGATGATGAAAAACGGGCAGCTGGGCCGGAAGGCCCGCTACTCGGCGGCGTGCGGCTTATGTGCGCCGGCGGCGGCCTTGGCGGCTTCCATCTCGGCGGCCTTCTTTTCGACGAGCTTCACGATGTGCTCGATTTTGCTCTCGTCGTCGATGTTATGGTCGGCCAAGCCGCCGATGTACATCTTGTGGCTGCCGTTGCCGCCGCCCGTGAGGCCAATGTCGGTCTCGCGCGCTTCGCCGGGGCCGTTCACCACACACCCGATGATCGACAGCGAAACAGGCTGGGCAATGTGAGCCAGGCGCTGCTCGAGGATTTCCACCGTCTTGATGACGTTGAAGCCCTGGCGCGCGCAGCTCGGGCAGGACACGATGCGGACCCCGCGATGACGCAGGTCCAGCGATTTCAGCATGTCGAAACCGACCCGCACTTCTTCCACCGGATCGGCGGACAGAGAGACGCGGATCGTGTCGCCGATGCCGGCCCACAGCAGCGAGCCGATGCCGATGGACGATTTCACGGTGCCCGAGCGCAGACCGCCGGCCTCGGTGATGCCGAGATGCAGCGGGTAATCGCAGGCTTCGGCGAGCGCGTTATACGCGGCGACCGCGAGGAACACGTCGGAGGCTTTGACGCTGATCTTGAATTCGCGGAAGTCGTTGTCTTCGAGGATCTTGGCGTGCTCGAGCGCGCTTTCGACCATCGCGTCCGGGCACGGCTCGCCGTAACGTTCCAGAAGATGCTTCTCGAGGCTGCCGGCGTTGACGCCGATGCGCATGGAGCAGCCGTGATCCTTCGCGGCTTGCACCACGTCCTTCACGCGCGCCGCCGAGCCGATGTTCCCCGGGTTGATGCGCAGGCACGCCGCGCCCGCCTGGGCGGCTTCGATGGCGCGCTTATAGTGGAAGTGGATGTCGGCCACGATCGGCACCGACACCTGCTTGATGATGTGTTTGAGCGCCGCGGTCGATTCTTCGTCCGGGCAGGAGATGCGCACGATATCGGCCCCGGCCGCTTCGGCCGCGCGGACCTGCGCCACGGTGGCGTCGACGTCGTGCGTCAGGGTGTTGGTCATGGTCTGCACGCTGATCGGCGCGCCGCCGCCCACAGCCACTTTACCAACGTGGATCTGGCGGGACTTCCGGCGGTGGATATCGCGATATGGACGTAGGCTCATGACACTCACTTTAAAGGGCCTTCAGCCCCCGGTGAGCGGCTTATACCGCAAATCGGCCCGCCTCCAAAGTGGCAAGCGGGGGCCGATTATTTAATTGATTGAAGGCGTTGGAACCGTGGACGCGGCCGGAGCCGCCGCCGGGGCCGTGGGCGACGGGCTGGCGCCCGCCGGAGAAGCCGGCGGCGCGGCCTGAGCCGGCTTCACCGCGGGCGCCGAAGCCGGCGTCTCGACGGGTCCGGCAGGCTTGGCGGCGGCCGGCGCAACCGGCGCCGGTGACGACGCCTTCAACTTTTGAGGATCAAGCGCCACGCCGCGGGCAAACAACCCCGCATCCAAAGGCGGCATGGTCTTTCCATTGACGAGAATCTCGAGATCGTTCGCGTTCGCCGTCACGAGCGTTGTCACGCCCTGTTCCGGAAGACGCAGGACCTCTTCCTTGCGCAAAAACTGCGTACGCTCGACCGCCTTGGCGTCGCGCAGCGTGATCCACACATCGGCCTTCGCGCGCAGCTCGATCACATCCGTGTGGACCGGCAACCCGGTCGCCGGTGGAGATACCGTGTCCGGCGACGGCGTAAGTCCGGCGACGGCCGTTTCGGCGGCGCCGTCCGCATCGGCGCCCACGAGCGACTGATCCGGGGCCGGCGCGAGATCTCCGCCGTCGGCGGCGGGATCCAAGCCCGGCGCGCGTGCCGTCACCGGCAGCGCGGCTTCAATGGTATTCGGATCGGCGATCGATGCCAAGCGATCGGGCACTTCCTGAATGAGCTCGACGGCGCTGCGGTCCGAGCCGGCGATGGAATACCACACGCCATAGATCAGCATGCCCGCAACGACGGCGATCAGAAGCAGCGTGCCCGACGGCAACGCCGAATCCGACGTCGGCATCTGAAATTCGAAAGCGGATTTGTGTTTGACGCCCGCGCTCTCTTCCTTGTAGCGGCGCACGATCTCGTCGCCGTCCAGACCAAGGTGGTCGGCATAGGCGCGCACAAAGCCGATCGCGTACGCCTGGCCGGGCAAGTCCTCGTAGCGCCCGTCTTCGATCGCCACGAGATAATTGTAGCGGATGTGCAGGATGTCGGCGATGCGCTGCAGGTCTTTGCCCAGGCGCATACGCGTTGCGCAGAGCAGCTTGCCCAGTTCCGTCGGACCGGCAGGCGCAGGGGTTTCCGGCGGCGAGTCTTTCGCCCCGAATCCCATGAACAGCCGCGAACCTTCGCGAGCGCTCCCGTTTGAACCCGTCATATCCCCCAGCTTGCGTGCTCTGGTTCGCCCCGCGTAAGGGGTCATGTTGCACGCGATCCCAAATTTTATCGGCCTGGACCCCGAATTGGAAGCCTTGCCTTTTCCCGCGGACTTTAAACCGATAGCCCACGGTCACGCGCGAAAGCGCGCAGACTTTCGCGTAAAGACGTCTCCGGCGACGTGAGGCGGCTTTGCACAAACGGCTCGAGATCGGCCAGCACGGCGCTGCGAATCGCCGCGCGCACGGGGCCGATTCCGGCGGCGGACATCGACAGATTTCTAAAGCCGAGCGCGATCAAGGCCAGCGCATCGAGCGGCGCGCCCGCCATTTCTCCGCACACCGAAAGCTCGACGTCGTTGGCCTTGCAGCGCGCGATCACGCTCGCGAGCATATTGAGCACGGCCGGCGACAACGTGTCATAGCGGTTGGCCAGACGGGTGTTGCCGCGATCCGCCGCGAAGACAAACTGCATCAGGTCGTTGGTGCCGATGGAGATGAAGTCGGTGTATTTCGCCAGGCTATCGAGCTGCCACAGCAACGACGGCACCTCGAGCATGCTGCCGACCTTCACGGACAACGGGGCACGCCCGCCCTGTTTATAGTGGCGGTCCAGTTCCATGCTGAAGATCTGCCGCGCGGCCTGGAATTCCGAGACCGTCGCGATCATCGGGAACATCACGCGCAGATGCCGGCCGGCGGTCGCTTTGATCAATGCGCGCAACTGCTGACGCAGCAACGACGGCCGGTCGAGGGTCAAACGAATAGAACGCCAGCCCATCGCGGGATTGTCTTCCGGCGCCTGGCCCGACGAGGCCGCGATCTTGTCGCCGCCGACATCCAAGGTGCGGAACGTCACCGGACGCCCGCCGGCGCCGTCCAATACTTGTTTGTACAGCGTTTCCTGCGTCTTCACGTCCGGCAGTTGCGGCAGCGCCAGGAACGGCATTTCGGTGCGGTACAGTCCGATGCCGTCGGCATTGGTCTCCGTCAGCCCGTGCATATCGAGAAGGAAGCCCGCGTTGAGGTTCAGCGTCACCTTCACGCCGTCGCGCGTCACCGCCGGCAGATCGCGGATCGCCGCGTAGGCGGCCTTCTGCTTGGTGCGCGCCTCCACGGCGGCCATATAAAGATCGACCACTTCTTCCGACGGGCGCAGAACGACCTGTCCCGCGTTGGCATCAAGGACGATTTGGTCAAAGGCGTCGATACGGTTCAGCGCGCCCTGCACCTGAGCGACGACCGGAAGATCGAGCGCCTTGGCCACGACAGCCGCGTGCATCGTCGGCGAGCCCTCTTCCATCACAAGGCCTTTCAGCTTGCGGCGGTCGTAATCAAGCAGTTCCGTCGGCCCAATAGCGCGGCAGACGAGAATGGCGTTGTCGGGCAATTCCGCGCGCATCCCGCCGCCGGCGAGAATGCTGAGCAAACGGTTCGCAAGGTCATCCAAATCCTGCAGGCGCTCCCGCAGGATCGGGTCGTTCACCTGCATCATGCGCACGCGCGTATCGTCATGAACTTTCTGCACCGCCGCTTCGGCCGTCAGGCCCGAGGCGATCACTTCCGAGATGCGGCTGATCCAGCCGCGGTCGTCGGCGAACATGCGGTAAACTTCGAGGATGTCGCGGTAGCCATCCGCGAAGTCGTCGCCGTGTGTGCTGTCGATCAGCGCATCGACTTCCTTGCGCAGCGTATCGAGCGCGGTTTGGAGACGCTGCTCTTCCACTACCGGATCGTCGCTGACGAGCCTGCCGATACGGATATGCGGCTTGTGCATCACCGCGACGCCGATGCCGACGCCCGGGTGCAGCGACACGCCGGTCAGACGCACATGGAGCAGCGCGTTACCTTCGGCCTGGAACAGCTCCTCGCGCCGCACGATCTGGCTCGCCGCCATCAACTCGGCGATCACCATCGCAACGGTTTCGAGGGTTTCCACTTCCCAATCGTTAAAGGGGCGCTCTTCGCGCGTCTGCACGACCAGCACGCCGATGACGCGGCCCGCCTGGATCATCGGCACGCCCATGAGCGAGCGGAAGAAGTCTTCGCCCGTTTCCGGGCGGTAGACGAATTGCGGATGCGACCATGCGTCGGCAAGCGCAAGCGGCCTCGCGTGCGCGGCGATCTCACCGACGAGACCTTCACCGACGCGCAGGCGAGTCAAGTGAACGGCTTTTTGCGACAGACCGAAGGTCGCGAACAGCTCGAGCACCTCACCGGCGCGCATCACGTAGCAGGAGCAGACGTCCGCCCTGAGATCGTTGGCGATCAGCGCCACGACCTTATCGAGACGTTCCTGGACAGCGCCAATGCCGGCCATGACGTCGCGCAGGCGCGACAACATGCGCCGCAGGTCAGCGGCGCTAAAGCCGCTCATGGCGCGTGGCGCCCCGAGAGCGCCGCGTTCGCTTGGGCAATGATTTCCGACATGATCGCCGCCACCGGTTCTTCACGAGTCACCATGCCGACGCTCTGGCCGGCCATCAGCGACCCGTTCTCGACATCGCCTTCAATCACCGCGCGGCGCAGGGCGCCGGCCCAATAGTGTTCGATCTCAAGCTGCGCGGCGGTTTGATCCAGTTCGCCGCGTTCGAATTTACCGAGCACTTCACGCTGCTTTTCCATGAAGGCTTCGCTGGCCTTGTTGACGAGCGCGCGCACCGGAATAACCGGGAAGCGTTTGTCGAGCTGCACGGACGGCATGGCTTCGCGCGCCGCCGCCTTGATGAAGGCCTGCTTGAAGTTCGGGTGGGCAATACTCTCGGTGGCGCACACGAAGCGCGTGCCCATTTGCACCCCGGAGGCGCCCATTTCCAGGAACGAAGCGACGGCCTCGCCGCGCGCGATCCCGCCTGCCACGAACACCGGCACATCGCGGATCACGGGCAGGATTTCCTGCGCCAGCACCGACGTCGAGACCGGCCCGATGTGACCGCCCGCCTCGGAGCCTTCCACGACGATAGCGTCGGCGCCGCTTTTGATGAGGCGCTTGGCGAAAGCCGGCGCGGGCGCGAAGCACACGACCTTGGCAAAGGTCTTGGCCTTCTTCATCGCCTCGCCGGGCGAAAGACCGGCGGCGAATACGACGTGGCTGACGTTATTGGCGGCGCACACCTCCACCAGCTCCATGAGCTGCGGATGCATGGTGATCACGTTCACGCCGAACGGCTTTTTGGTGAGGGCCTGGGTCGCCTTGATCTCGGCATCGAGCAGCGCCGGGGTCATGGACCCGCAGGCGATGACGCCGAACCCGCCGGCGTTGGAGATCGCGGCCACCAGGTGCCGTTCGGACACCCAGGACATGGCGCCGCACATGATCGCAATGGGACACTCGAGGAAATCCGTGCCGCGCTTCCACAGCGCGGCCAGACGCGGGCTTACCTCCGCGGCCGGAAGCGGCGCGGTCTGGGATTGGGCTTCTTTTGCGACCGCGTCCGACATTCCAGATCCTGTCTTTTAGGCCGCGTCGAGGCCGTAGGCGGTGTGGAGCGCGCGCAGCGCCAGTTCGGTGTATTCTTCGCTGATCAGCACGCTCACCTTGATCTCGCTGGTCGAGATGATGTGGATGTTGATCTTGCGGTCCGCGAGGGCCTTGAACATGGTCTGGGCGACGCCGGCGTGGCTGCGCATGCCGACGCCGATCACCGAGACCTTCACGACCGACTTGTCCGTGACGATCGAAGCGTACGGAACCTTCATGTTTTCCTTGATCACCTTCAGGGCGCGGTCGAGTTCGCCGCGGCTGGTGGTGAAGGTCAGGTCCGTCGTGCCTTCGCGGCTCGTGTTCTGCACGATCATGTCGACGTTGATGTTCGCATCGGCGAGCGGTCCGAAGATGGACGCGGCCACCCCCGGCTGATCCTGCACGCCGACCAGCGTCACTTTCGCTTCGTCGCGGCTGTAGGTGATGCCGCTTACCAGTTCTTTTTCCAAGATCTCGTCCTCGTCACAAACCAAAGTCCCCGGGGCGTCGCTGAAGCTCGACAGCACTTGCACCCGCACGCGATGTTTCATCGCCATTTCCACCGAGCGCGTCTGGAGCACCTTGGCGCCGAGGGATGCGCTCTCCAGCATCTCCTCGTAGGTGATTTTATCCAGCTTGCGCGCGCTCGCAACGATCCGCGGATCGGTCGTATAGACGCCGTCCACGTCGGTATAGATATCGCAGCGGTCCGCCTTAACGGCCGCCGCCACGGCCACGGCCGTGGTGTCCGAGCCGCCGCGGCCCAGCGTGCTGATACGGTTATCGCCCGTAATGCCCTGGAATCCCGCGATGACCGCGATTTCCCCGGCTTCCATGCAGCGGATCAGCCCCTCGCCGTCGATGGATTCGATACGCGCCTTGCCGTGGGCGTCATCGGTGCCGATGGGGATCTGCCAGCCGGTCCAGGAACGGGCTTTCATTCCAAGCTCTTGCAGCGCGATCGCCAGCAGGCCCGTGGTCACCTGCTCACCGGTGGACACGACAGCGTCATATTCGCGCTGGTCGTGCATCGGGGAAATTTCATTGCAGTAGGCGACCAGCTGGTTGGTCACGCCCGACATGGCCGAGACCACCACCGCCACCTGATTGCCGCGCTCGACCTCGGCCTTTACGCGCTTCGCCACATTCTTGATGCGGGCAACGTCGCCGACCGAGGTACCGCCGAATTTCTGAACAATCCGCGCCATTCTCTAAATTCTCTAAACTGTTATTCGCCCAACCTTTAAAGGACAGCCCTAAAGGCCGGCAAAAGTCCGCGCCGCCGCCAAACGTCTTCCGGGTGTGGAAAAGGCCGGCCCCCGGCACTTAAAGGGCGCGTATAAATAGCCAAAGCCCCCCCGCCGAACAAGGGTTCGGGCCGAGGTTTTTTGAGCCTCGGCAATGAGCCGTTTCCCGCCGATTTTCAGGGGTTTATAGTCCCCATCATGCAAACGCCCGTTCAATCAACCGCCTCACCCGCGGAAGTCGCGAAGTTCTCGGCCCTGGCCGACACTTGGTGGGACCCCGCCGGCGCCTTCCGGCCGCTCCATAAATTCAACCCGGCCCGCCTCGCTTTTATCCGGGATCGGCTGCTCGCTCATTTCGGCCGCGCCCCGGAGGCGGAACGGCCTTTCGAGGGGCTGTCTCTGCTCGATATCGGCTGCGGCGGCGGCTTGATCGCCGAACCCATGGCGCGCCTGGGCTTCTCCGTGACGGCCATCGACGCCTCGGAAGAGAACATCGGCACCGCGCGCGTTCATGCTGCGCGCATGGGGCTCAACATCGACTATCGCGCGGTGATGCCCGAGGATCTTTCCGGCACAGCCTATGACGTCGTGCTGGCGCTCGAAGTCATCGAGCACGTCGCCGACGTCGATGCGTTCTGGCGGGCGACGGCAGCGCGCGTGAAACCAGGCGGCGCGCTCGTCGCCGCGACCCTGAACCGCACGATGAAATCCCTCGCCCTCGGCAAGATCGGCGCGGAGTACGTCCTGCGCTGGGTGCCCGCCGGCACACACGATTGGCGCAAGTTCGTGCGTCCGAGCGAAATGGTGCGGTCCTTGCGCGCCAACGGCCTTCAGGTCGGAACGCTTTCCGGCATCAGCTACAATGTTTTTCTGGATCGCTGGGAAGTCACGGACGATCTCGCCGTGAACTACATGGCCTACGCGACGAAGGCGGCGGCGTAGTTCATTTTCTTCCCCTCCCCTATAAGGCCGGGCGATCGCATAGGCGCGTCGCGGCCGCCGCACACAAGGGTGTCCCGCACGCCGTCCGCATGCAGGTCCGCATGAGGACGCCGGCCGAAGCGCCTGAGCGGGCACGGTTTTTGCCTCATCCGCATGAACCGCATGAACCGCAGGCGATTTTTTC
This sequence comes from Rhodospirillaceae bacterium, assembly GCA_041919675.1. GTDB lineage: Bacteria > Pseudomonadota > Alphaproteobacteria > Rhodospirillales > Rhodospirillaceae > SHVO01. The sequence goes on from JAYRTJ010000017.1 coordinate 12,889, forward strand.
GGACTCGCATTTTTCTGCTGGAAATTCAATCGCAACCGGCTTTCGCCGTTGAACTGGCGCTGGTGCCGGCGCCTCCGGCGAATTGAGGGTGCAAATGCACAAAACCCGCGCGCGGGAGGCGGGCGGGTTTTTCAGATTTTAGCTTTGGGACGTTGGGCGCATCGAAGGCCTAAGGTACATTTATATGTATGCGCCCTGAGGGCATTTTTTGTCAAGGATTTCAGGCGTAACCGGAACATTAAAACGACCCCTCCCTGACCCTCCCCTTTCAGGGGAGGGAAAAGACGTCGGATTCATTTTAGGTGAGGAGGGGGCCGTTACCCTTGATCAGTTCGTCTTGCGCTTGCCGGGGATCGCGTAAACCTCGATCCCCTCATCGAGAAGTTTCTTGGCGTCTTCCTTTGACGCATTCCCGTAGATGCCGCGCTGCTTCGACTCACCGTAGTGAATACGGCGCGCCTCGTCGGGAAATTTATCACCGACGTGCTCGAAGTTCTTCTCGATCACATCGCGCAGTTCCTTCAGCGCGCTGTTCGCCTTGTCCATCGCCGCTTCCAGCTCCTGCTGTTCGGCGGACACGGCTTGCGAGGCGTCGTCGGATTTCGCGATGCGCGGCGCCATCGGCGCCTTCTGCACCTTCGTGCTGCCGCAACGCGGACAGGTGACGTCCCCGGCCTTGATCAGCTTTTCCACAACTTTGCTGTTGCGAAACCACGATTCAAAGCGGTGTTCGCGCTCGCAGTTCAAATCGTAGAGAATCATTGCGCCGCGGCCGCCGGGGTCATGGCGGGGGCGAACGCCGTATCGCGCGAGATCGCCGGTACACGGCCGCGCGCCCGCGCGACTTCCGCCGGATCGATCACCGCGGAAATGAATCCCGGCGCAGTCCCGGCATCCGCCAGCACTTCGCCCCACGGATTGACGATGAGCGCGTGACCATAGGTCTGACGGCCGCCGGCGTGGGTGCCCGTCTGCGCGGGTGAAAACACGAAACAGCCCGTTTCAATCGCGCGGGCGCGTTGCAGCACATGCCAGTGCGCTTCACCCGTACGCTGCGTGAACGCCGCGGGAATGGTCAGGAACTGCGCGCCGGCTTGCGCAAGATGGCGATACAGGTGCGCGAAGCGCAGGTCGTAGCAAATGGAAAGGCCGAGACGGCCCCATGGCAGATCGACCGCTACGGCCTGGTGGCCCGCGCTGAAGGTCGCGCTCTCGACGTATTTCTCACCGTTGCCGAGATCGACGTCGAACATATGGATCTTGTCGTACTTCGCCGCGATGTTGCCTTCGGGCGTGACGACATAGGTGCGGTTGGCGATTTTGCCGTCCGGCAGTTTGACCGAGAGGCTGCCGCAGTGGAGCCATGTGCGCAGCTCCTGCGCGAGGCTCCGGAAGGCCTTCAGCGCCGCGTGCTCGGACTCCGGCATCGCCTTCGCGGTGATGTTGTCCTTGCCCCACTCCATCATGGAGACGTTCTCGGGCATCAGCACGACGTTCGCGCCGTCGGCTACCGCATCGCGCGTCAGCTTACCGGCCGCCGCGATGTTCGCCGTCATGTCGTCGGTCGCGTTGACCTGGATGCAGGCGGCTTTGAATTTGGTCAGGTTTGTCATGCCCCGGGTTTTAGCATGGGATCGAGCTTCCCGGCAGCCTCAAGTGCATAGAGATCGTCACACCCACCGACATGTGTGCCGCCGATGAAGATCTGGGGCACCGTGCGCCGCCCGCCCGCGCGTTGCTCCATCTCGGCCCGCCGGGCGCCGCCGCCGGCGACGTCAATTTCTTCAAACGGCACGCCTTTTTTGCTCAAAAGCGCCTTGGCGCGGGTACAATAGCCGCAATAGGGCGAAGTATAGATTTCAACCGGGGGCACGGGATCTGGTCCTGAAGCTCACAGAAACGATACTACACCTAGATGGGGGCGGCGGGCGGCTTTGACAATCACACGTATCGTTCTTTTGACGCAGCCCGCCGAGGCCGCCGTTCTCGGCAAGATCCTCAACGCGCACAACCCGGATTTGGAAATTTCGGTCGTTTCGGACAAGGCGGCGCTCGCGGACCTGGCGCGCGAAGACCTCGCGGCGACGCGCCTGCTGTCGTTCTGCTCCCCCGTGATCGTCCCGGGCGCGTTTTTGAAAGCCCTGCCCGGCCCCTCCTACAACTTCCATCCCGGGCCGCCGAACCGCCCCGGACGGTATCCGAGCGTCTTTGCGATTTATGAACAAGCCCCGCACTTCGGCGTGACGGTCCATGAGATGACCGACAAAGTCGACGCCGGCCCCATCGTCGCGGCGGAGTGGTTCCCCATGCCGGCGGACGCCACGATCACCGATCTCGAAACCCTGTCGCTCGAATATCTCGTCGCGGCGTTCAAACGTCTCGCGCCGTTCCTGGCGCTGAACGCCAACCCGCTGCCGCGGATCTTCATTCCCTGGAGCGGAACCAAGCGCACCAAAGCCGACTGCGAGGCGATCTGCCTTATCACCCCTGATCTTTCAGACGCTGAAATCGAGCTGCGCAAACGCGCGTGCGGATCGCTCCTGCGTTAAAGCGCGTTCGCCGGATTTGGAACCCGCGCAAGCGCCAGAACATTCACAGCCGCCGCACCCGCCTGGATCAGAGCCAACGCGCAGGCATTCGCCGTTGCCCCGCTGGTGAGCACGTCGTCGATCAGCAATACACGTTTGTTTTCGATACCGGCCGCACGTTGAACGCCGAATGCTTTCGCCACGTTGCGCCGCCGTTCAGCCCGTGAAAGTCCGCCCTGCGGCGGAGTCGATTTCATGCGCACGAGCGCGTCGGCAACCACCGGCTTTCCGGAAAGCTTGGCGACCGCGTGGGCGAGCAGCGCCGATTGATTGTACGCGCGCATCAGAAGACGCCAGCGATGCAGGGGGACCGGCGCCAGCACATCGGCGGTCTCGATGACCTCGCGCCCCGCGCGGTGCATCCACCGCGCGAGATGCACGGCCATGTCGGTGCGGTCGCCATGTTTCAATTTCAGCACCAGCGGCCGGCTGTGTTCGTCGTAGATGAAGGCGGCCCGGGCCTGTCCGTAGGCCGGACGTTCGACGGCACAAGCGCCGCAGATCAAATCGTCGGTCATGGTCCGGTCGAGCGGCAGGCCGCAAATCCCGCAATGGGGCGGGGTGATGAAGGTGAAGCGTCCGAAGCAGACGCCGCACAGATGGCCGGGGGTATCGACCACCGCACTGCAAGCCAGGCACTGGGGCGGCAGCACGGCATTCAGCAGCAGCCGTCCGGCCGCGCGACTGGTCTCCGCAAAGCTGGTCAGAAGCCTCATTCGCCCCCCGGCTTTCTCGCTCCTATATAAAGTGCCATAAAACGCCCCATGACTGACAGTATGCAGGTCTTCGATCGGAAACTGGTGCAGCGGCGCCGCGAACGCGCCGCGCCGGGCTTTGCCGGCGCCGATTTTCTGATCCGGGAAAGCGCGGCGCGGCTCGCCGACCGCCTGCTGGACGTAACGCGCTCGTTCCCGATGGCGCTCGACCTCGGCTGCCATACGGGAGCGCTCGGCGAAGAATTGCGCGTTTCGCCCAAAATCGGGACGCTTTTCCAGGCTGATTTTTCGCCGGCGATGGCGCGCGCGGCGGCGCATGCGAACGGCCGGCCGGCCGCCTGCGCCGACGAAGAAACGCTCCCCTTCGCGCCCCAATCCCTCGATCTCGTGCTCAGCAATCTGTCGCTGCACTGGGTCAACGATCTGCCCGGCGCCCTTTCCCAAATTCGTCTCGCTTTGAAGCCGGACGGCCTTCTGCTGGCGACCTTGTTCGGCGCCGAGACGCTGAAGGAACTGCGCGGCGTTCTCATCGACGCCGAGATCGAAATTGCCGGCGGCGCCGCGCCGCGTGTTTCGCCCTTCACCGATGTCCGCGACGCCGGAAATCTGCTGACGCGCGCCGGCTTCGCGTTGCCGGTCGTTGACGCCGAGACGGTGACCGTCACTTACAGCGATATGTTCAAGCTGATGGCCGATCTGCGCGCCATGGGTGAAACCAACACCGTGCTCGAACGCCGCCGCGCGCCGACACGCCGCGACGTGCTCCTGCGCGCCGCCGCGCTGTACGCCGAACGGTTCTCGGATGCGCGCGGGCGTATCGTCGCAAGCTTCCAGATCGTCACCATGACCGCCTGGGCGCCGCATGCGTCGCAGCAGAAAGCTTTGCGGCCCGGCAGCGCGACATCGCGCCTGGCCGACGCCTTGAAGGCAACCGAAGTCTCCCTTCCCGACGCGGTCCCCGTTCAGCCGAAATCCAAATGAAGTTTCACGCACCGCTCATCGAGGGCGTCCTCGTCCAGCGCTACAAGCGCTTCTTCGCCGACGTTCGCCTCCCCTCGGGCGAAGTGGTCACGGCGCACTGTGCCAACTCCGGCTCCATGCTGTCGGTGAAGGAGCCCGGTTCAAAGGTGTGGATCTCGCCGGCGGCCGATCCGGCGCGCAAGCTGCGCTACACCTGGGAACTGATCGAGGTGAACGGCGCCATGGTCGGGATCAACACCGGCCATCCCAACCGGATCGTCGCCGAAGCCGTCGCGGCCGGCGAGATCAAGGAACTGGCCGGCTACGGCAGCCTCAAGCGGGAGCAGAAGTACGGCAAGAATTCCCGCATCGACATTCTCCTGGAATCCCCGGGCCGGCCGCCCTGCTTCGTCGAGATCAAGAATGTGACCATGCGCCGGGGCTTTACCGCCGCCCATCGGGCCGAATTCCCGGACTCCGTCACCGAACGGGGCGCCAAGCACCTGGTGGAAATGACCGATATGGTCAAAAACGGCGCCCGGGCGGTCATGTTCTACCTGGTCCAGCGCACCGATTGCGCGAACTTTCGGGTCGCCGGAGACATTGATCCGACTTACGAAAAAGGCCTCAGGGCGGCTTTGGCCGCCGGTGTCGAGGCCATCGGCTATGGTTGTGACATTACCCCGGGTGGTATAACCATCGCCCGGCCGTTGACCTTGGATTTACCGGTCTGACGCCATAGATAAAGCCGGTTCGAGGCCTGTTGTTAGAAAGCGCCATGAGAGAAGCAGCGATCAAGCGTCCCAAGGATGTCGAAATTCACGGTCCGGAAGCCTTCGCGGCCCTGCGCCGTTCAGGGCGCCTCACGGCTGAATTGCTCGACTACATCACCGACTTCGTGAAGCCGGGCGTCACCACGGACGAGATCAACACGCTGTGCCACGACTTCCATGTGAAGCATGACGCCATCCCCGGCCCCTTGAACTATCGCGGCTATCCGAAGTCGGTTTGCACCTCGATCAACCATGTGGTCTGCCACGGCATCCCCGGCGACAGGGTGCTGCGCGACGGCGACATCGTGAACATCGACGTTTCGCCGATCCTCGACGGTTGGTTCGGCGATTCCAGCCGCATGTTTTACGTCGGCGATGTGAAGATCAAGGCGCGCCGGCTCGTGGAAGTGACTTACGAAGCAATGATGCGCGGCATTAAGGCCATTAAGCCGGGCGCCACGCTCGGCGACGTCGGTTACGCCATTCAGTCTTACGCGGAATCGCACCGCTTCTCCGTGGTGCGCGATTTCTGCGGCCACGGCATCGGCCGCGTGTTCCACCAGGCCCCGAACGTGATGCACTTCGGCGAACCCGGCGCCGGCATGGTGCTCGAGCCCGGCATGGTGTTCACGGTCGAACCGATGATCAACGCCGGCCGCTACGACACCAAGATCCTCGAGGACGGCTGGACCGCCGTCACGCGCGACAAGTCGTTGTCGGCGCAGTTCGAGCACATGATCGGCGTCACCGAAACCGGCGTCGAGATATTCACCCTGTCGCCGAAGGGCTATACCTGCCCGCCGTACGCGGCCTGATCGCGTGCTCAAGAAGCCCCAGCAGCCTGTCATCCATGGCGCGGACGCTTTTGCGGCCATGCGCAAGGCCGGGCGCTTCACCGCCGAGATCCTGGATTACATCACCCCGTTCGTGAAGCCGGGCATCACCACCGGCGAGATCGACCGCCTGTGCCACGACTATCATGTCGCGCATGGCGCGGTGCCGGGCCCGCTCGGATTCCACGGCTATCCGAAGTCGATCTGCACGTCGGTCAACCATGTGATCTGTCACGGCGTGCCGGGCGATCTCGTGCTGAAGGACGGCGATATCATCAACATCGACGTTACCCCCATTGTCGACGGCTGGTTCGGCGATTCCAGCCGCATGTTCCTCGTCGGCGATGTCAGCCGCGTCGCGCGCGACCTGGTCAAGGCGACCCACGAAGCCATGATGCGCGGCATTCACGCCGTGAAGCCGGACGCCACCCTCGGCGATGTCGGCCACGCCATCCAGTCTTTTGCCGAGGACCGCGGATATTCCATCGTGCGCGACTTCGCCGGTCACGGGATTGGGCGCACCATGCATACGGTGCCGCAGGTTCTTCACTACGGTTCGCCGGGCACGGACCTGCGCCTCGAACCCGGCATGTTCTTCACCATCGAGCCGATGCTCAACATCGGAAAACCCGACGCCCGCATCCTCGCGGACGGGTGGACGGCCGTCACCCGCGACGGTTCGCTGTCGGCGCAGTTCGAACATACGGTGGCGGTGACGGAAACGGGCGTCGAGATCTTCACGCTCTCGCCCAACGGCTGGAACGCCCCGCCTTATACCTAGGCCTCATACCTAAATCATGGGCAAGCCGTTCGGCTTGCGGCCGCGTGGAAATGCGGCATCGATCCGGGCGATCTCATCGGATGTGAGCACGACATCGCCTGCCGCGGCGTTCTCAACCGCATGCGCCGGCGAAGACGTTTTGGGAATCGCGAAGGTGTGACGCGTGAGCCAGGCCAGCGCGACCTGACGGACCGTTGCATTGTGCTTGGCGGCGACGGTCGCCAGCGCCTGTCCGCCCGGCGAATTTTTTTCGGGGAACGAGCCGCTGCCGAAGGGGCTATAGCCCACCAGCGCGACGCCGTGTTTCTCGCACCAGGGCAGCACCGCGTGTTCGATGGCGCGTTCTTCCAAGTGATAAAGCACCTGATTGCAGGCGATCCGCCCCGGTCCGGAAATCGCCAGCGTCTCGTCCAGATCCTCTTCGTCGAAGTTGCTGACGCCCCAGGACAGGATCTTCCCGCCGCGCACCAGTTCCTCGAACCCCGCGATGGTTTCTTCCAGCGGCACCCGCCCGCGCCAATGCAGAAGGTAACACTCAAGCCTGTCTGTCGCGAGACGCTTCAAGGAACGTTCGCACGCGCTGATGACGCCCGCGCGCGACGCATTGCTCGGGAGAACTTTCGAAACGAGGAAGACCTCGTCGCGGCGCCCCTTGAGGGCTTCGGCGACGATCAGTTCGGCATCGCCGTACATCTCGGCGGTATCTATATGCGTCATCCCGGCGTCGAGGCCACGGCGCAAGGCTTCGACGGCCGATCCCCGGTTGCCGTGATCGATCTGCCAGCTGCCTTGGCCGACGACGGCGGTCTCGCGGCCCGTATGTCCAAATTTGCGTTGGCGCATAGGGGCAGCTTACAGACCGGAGTGTCCCGGCTCCAGTTGGGTTTTACGGACTTCTCGTCTCCACTTTTTGGAAGAAGCTTTCCGGAAAACTCCCTATTCTAGGCCGATCCACTGGTCCAGGACGCAACACCGAGGCCCTACTCTGTGCGCGATGTGATTTTGGCCCGCCTTGTGTCTGCGAGTTCTGGTGATGATGACGTGTAGGCGCCGTCGGCGCCGACGAGGACGATTCCGGTTCCGGTTACCGGTAAGCGGGCGCCCGGCGGATTAGCTCCTGCAGAAAGCAAGGAGCGGAGCTATGTCGTGATTATCGGCTGCCTTCAATGCAGTCACGTAAGCAGATCTTAGTGTACTTGTTTCGTGGAGACTGCTGCTACCCCACGTGAGAGGGCCCTCCCCAAGTTGCCGGACGAGGAGATCCGCCATCAAGCGCGAATGGCGCCCGTTTCCGTTAGCAAAGGGGTGAATCCAAACGAGGCGGTGATGAAATCGGACTGCAAGCTCTGTGGGCGGATAGGACTGATAGTCAATCCACGCCTGGACATCCCCGAGCAGCGTGCGAAATTCAACCGGTATCTTCCACCAATCAATACCGATGTTTTTTTCCGTCATTCTGAATTTGCCGGCCCAATGCCAGACGTCGGTGAACATACGCCGGTGGAGACCTATGACGTAGTCCTCGCTGAGCAGGTTGTCGGTCTTGGTTCGCAAGGCCCAGGCTTTCGCGCGGGCAATGTTTTCCTGCTCAGCGAGATTCAGTTCACTCCGAAACGATATATGCGCGAGCTTGAGGTCTTTTTGCTCATCCGGACTGAGGGGCGTGGCATCGTCCGGTTCTTCGAAAAGATCAGTCATCCCATAAGGTCCGCGGTGGAATTTGCGCCGCGAAGAGATCGAGTTGTTTCTCGATGTCTTCGGACGACACGCTTTGCTTTTCCAGGCGCATTGTGTGATCGACGGCGCGCATCTGCCGGCGCGCAACCTCGCGGGCACGGTTCTTGACGACCTGCTCCAAAGGCTCGTTGGGCACGATCGCGTATACCAAGGTGCAGTTGAGCGCCTCCGCAGCCCTCCGTAGCGTGGAGAGCTGAATTTTGCCGCTTTGCTCCGAACGCTCGAGATGCCCGATCGAGGACGTATCCACGCTCATGCGTGTGGCCATCTGTCGATAGGACATGCCGAGAGCATGTCGGATAGCCGCAATCCATCCTCGAGTGGGCCGCGTGAACGGCCTTAGCGAGGGTATGTTTTTATAGCGGTCGTCGAGGTTGCGTCGGATAGCCGGTGCCAGGCTGGTCTTGGACATGGTTTGGCCCTCGTAGTATTAGGAGCTATAGCTCCTAAGTAATACACATTTTATGAGTTATAAATCCTAAATATTAACAAAATAAGGGCCTATAGCTCATAAATATGTGCGCAGGGATATGATGCCTACCTTCTTCTGGGTCCTGGTACGCGCAAGACGACAACTGCCCCGCCTGCGGCTCACGGCATTTGGCGCCGGAGCGCGGCATGCGCACCGATATGCCGGACATTACCTTTGAACGAAGTGTCTGTACCAAATGCGGTTGGACTGGTGAACCGATCGCGCTCGACCCGTTGCCCGAACCGGGAGAGCTGCGGGAACCGAAAAACCCGCCAGAAAGTGAGTGCTATTTTCCGGGCTCGCCGCTGCGCTCCATCCGCAAACCTTCTGACAACACATAACGGTCCCCCGACGAAAACTGTTGCAGAAAAGGCATTTATTGCAGCCCGCAATCGACTGCGCGCTTGCAAAACACAAATGCACTCTGCGGCCGCAGCGGAGGAATTGGACGATGGCTCCATGAAGGAGGACTATCTGGAGAGCGACGGGTGCGCATTGCCATTGCTCCGGTGTTCGATCTCCCATGATCCGTGTCTCTAAGACGAACTGGCGCACGCACCATGGGCCGTAGTCATCGGCAGCGCGAAATTTGCCGTTGATATGACCGTAACCGTTGACTGCGCTTTCGTGAGCCAACAACGGCTGGCATGCCTCAGCCAACGCTCCTGCACCGCCGGGATAATTGCGAACACAGTAGTAGATGTCATAAGCGTCTTTCTGTTTGTGGCGGCCGTCCATCGCGTGCCCCTTCATCGCGAGTAAGGCTGGTATGGACGACACGGCTATTTCTACACGGTTCTTCCCGCCTTCCGGCATCGGCCCATCAATCGCCACCATCTTGTAGAATTGAAGGGCAAGTTCGGCGCCGTCAGCCCTTTGCGCGGCGAAACCCGCAATCAGAGGCGGCTTGTTTTTGATAATCTCGGCATCGCGCGGCATTAGAAAATCGACCGTAACTTCGATAGGGTTCCCACCGTCGGTAGCCGGCACTTCACGAATAAGCTGAAAGCGCTTCATGTCCTCGCGTTGTTGGTAGCCGTTGCCTTTAAGGGCATCCACCAACTGGACGTACTCACCATCCCCCAATGCTTCGGCGTCGAGATCGAGGTCGACGTCAATTGTGCCGGCATGTGGCATCTCCTCGTTTTCGAGCAAGAGCCAGGGTACGGCGCCACCAATGACCGCGAATTTTCCCCGGAAATCTCCAAGGATCTGCCCAATCTCAATCAGAACCGACTTGACCGCGGCTGTGGTGCGGTCGTCATAGTCTGCGGCTGCTTGGGGTTCTTGGCGGTTATCTTCACTCACGACAACATTCCGCGCCGCAATTGCTCTGCCGCTTCCTGGCCTCGCTCTCCAGAGGTCCAGAGGTCGAGATATGTTTGAACCGGACTCGTGCAAACAATGCCTGGAGCCGGCTTCCTGGTGTCCAGATAGATGCCGCTTTCTTTCGTGCGAACGATAGTGACATTCCCGCCCTTCCCTGCTGGCGACAATCTTAACTCCCGTTCGAGGATCTTCATTCCTTCGTCGTCAGCATAAAAGAACTCATTGCTCGTTCTGGCATACGGCGATAGCCACTTCGCCGCAGAGAAAGAGCCTAAGGCTATTCTCGCATTATCTTCGACTTGTCCCAGGGCTGCGCGGATTGCTTCGTCAAGACTGCTGCCGTGCAAAGTCGTGTAGAAATGATGTTTGGAGCCGGGTTGCTTGTACGAGTCTCGCCAAGTATCAAGCAGCTTGTCGATTTTAGTCAGCCGTAACCCGTCGGCCTCCGCTACAGCCCACTCACGATCGAGTAGCGCCTGTCGAACATTACTGACTTGTCCAAAACTCGCTTCAGCGCGAAATGATAAATCTGCGACGCGCCATGATCTCTCTGGGTGACGAAACATCGCGCGCAGGATTGCCGCAGCTTTCGGGCTAAAGAGGGATCTGAGCTCGCGTTTTTCGGCAGCAGACTTCGTTGCGCAAAGACGCTCGATATATGTATTCGCGAACCAAATCTTGCAGTTTCCTTCAAGGTCGAGATAGCTCACTCCATGTTCGCTGCAGAGCTTGCGGACCTCGGTGGAGAGATACGGCGCGATCAAAACGGGCGTAGCGCCATGATGGTGGACGATAAAGTTTCGCAATTGGAGGAGTGCCGCACGTGCGTGGCGCGGCTGACCATTGCTCTTTACTTGGCACGCCAGAACATGATCGCCGTCTGGATGGGTGACGTGGAATATGAAATCGACGCCCTCATCCCGTCCGCCAAGATGCTCGAATCCACTGGGTTCGAGAGTCGGGATATGAGCGAGCGCTTCCCGCAAGACGTCGGGAGCCCGTTCTTCCAGCTCTTTCACCGATACAGGCTCTTTCAACATACGCTGAAAGATAGCTGTAGAATGAAAAAAGTCAATCTTTTCACCCTACAAGCATATTTCAGCATGCGCTGAAATGGCCTTGGACAGTGAATATTCCATAATATTCATATATTACAACAAACTAACCAGAATATTGCAAGAACCCGGTTATACAGCCGTCGGGCGCATTTCTAGGGGCGGGCTCAGGATTTTCCTCGGGCGATGAAACCGAGGTGGCAGAATTCTCGGTAGTAGTCTTTGTCCTCCGCGGAGGCGCCCGGACCTAGGCTATGCTGTCCCACCCATCAGAGGCATCGAAATGGCACGGCGACAGAAGGGGTTGGAAGAAGCCTCATTGGTGCAAACGCTTGCACACGAGGTTGCCACGTTCCCTTTGAGAACGGATTCACCGCATTACCACGGCCATCGCGACCGACTGCGCGATCGGTTCCTGAAAGCCGGAGCAGAAAAACTTCCCGACTACGAGGTGCTCGAACTGCTGCTGTTCGGCGTCATCCCGCGCAAAGACACCAAGCCTATCGCCAAGGCGTTGCTCGCGAAGTTCGGCGGTTTCGATGAAGTGTTGGCAGCGAATCCCGAAGCGTTGATGCAAGTCGATGGCATCAAGGAGAGCGCCGCTGCGATGCTCAAAGCGGTTCAAGCCTCGATCCAACTCGCCCTGCAAACCCGCGTGCGCAATGCCGATGTGATCTCGTCGTGGAACGACGTGCTCGATTACTGCAAGGCGCGCATGGCACACGAACCGAACGAGCAGTTCCGCATTATTTTTCTCGACCGGAAGAACAGAATTATCGCCGATGAAGCGCAACAACGGGGCACGGTCGATCACACCCCCGTCTATCCGCGCGAAGCCGTCAAACGCGCGCTCGAACTCAACGCCAGCGCCTTCATCATGGTGCACAACCACCCCAGCGGCGATCCGAAGCCGTCGCGGGCGGATATCGAGATGACGCGTAAAGTGAAAGACGCGGCCGCCGCCGTCGGCATTACACTGCACGACCACGTCATCGTCAGCCGCGGCGGGCACGTCTCCTTCAAGAGCGAAGGCCTGATTTAGATCACAAACGGCGTGAAGGCCGCCGCCGGTTTGAAGCGGATCTTCGCGCCGCCCGGCAGCTGGCCGCAGAGGTCCAGGTGATGCCGGGCCACGACGCCGATAACGGGGTAGCCGCCCGTCAGCGGATGATCGGCGAGGAAAAGGACCGGTTGGCCGCTATGAGGCACTTGGATCGAGCCGAGGGCCGTGGCCTCCGAGGGCAGTTCGGCTGTGCTGCACTTCTCCAGCGCTCGCGCGCCCGCGAGCCGAATACCGACGCGATTTGCTTCCGCTGTCACCTTCCACTCCTGCGCAAACAAAAGCGCGAGGCTCTCCTCGGCGAACCAGTCTGTCCGCGGTCCAAGCACCACATCCAGCGTCACCGTATCGCCGGGCTTTGGAATATGCCGATGCCGCGGCGCCGCGGCATTGAGATCGCCCGCCGGTAAATTTGCCGGGGCAAGCAGATCTCCCCGCATCACCGGCGCCGGGCCGACTTTCGCCAAAGTATCGCTCGAGGCCGAACCCAGCAAACGCGCCACATCGAAGCCGCCGCGCAAAGCGAGATAGCTGCGCATACCGGCTGACGGCGCCTCAAGCATGAGTTCATTGCCCGCCTCGAGTTCAAACGGCCGCGCCAGCGGGGCCCAATGCCGCCGGCCGTTCGCGCTTTGCACGGCGAGCGGGCAAGGCGCTCCCGTCACCGCGAGCGTGATGTTGCGATCTGCTTTAAGCCCGAAACCGCCGAACGTCACTTCGAGCGCGGCGGCATTGCGGGCGTTCCCAACACAGAGGTTCGCTTCAATGAGGCCGGTGCGGTCGAGGGCTCCCGACTCTCCCACGCCTTGGTCGGCATAACCGGGCCGCCCGAGATCCTGGAATAGCGCGGGCCGATCGGCGCGCGTCACGAGCAGGCCCTCCGTCGCACGCTTAACCGCCGGCTCTCTTTGCGCGGGCTTCGCGACAATGACCGTCTTGTCCGCCCGCTGAAACCGCACACGGTCGCCGGGCGCGAGCATTGCCGCGCGGGCACGGCCCGCGTCCCACACCTTTACCGGCGTACGCCCCAGAAGCCGCCATCCGCCCGGACTCTCCGACGGATAGATGCCGCAGAATTTTCCGCCGAGCGCCACCGACCCCACCGGAACACGCACACGCGGGCTTTTGCGCCGCGGCACGTCAAAGGTGGGATCGTCGCAGGTCATGTAGGCGAAACCGGGCGCGAAACCGGTGAAAGCCACCGTATAGGTCGCCTCCGTGTGACGCGTCACCAGATCTTTGACCGCGCAACCGAGGATGTCCGCGACATCGCCAAGGTCTTCGCCGTCATAGACAACGGGAATGTCGAAGACCTCGCCCCTTTGCGCGCGGCGGCCCGAAAGATCAAGGCCGGCGAGCGCGGCGGAAAGCGCGCGCCGGTCCGTGGCCTCAGGGTCAAACCGGATCAAAAGCGTACGCGCGGCCGGCACGGCTTCCCTGACACCGGCGAGCGGCGCTGCCCGGATCGCGTCGAGCATGGCAAGCGTTTCGGCAAGATCGCGCAGCTCGATCAGAAAAGCGTCGTCGCCGGCAGGCAGAAAACGCAACCGCTCAGCCCTGTACAAAAGACTTCAGCGCGACACCCCGCGCCGTGAAAGTCTCGCGCAGCCTGCGCGCGATGGCCACGGCGGCGGGTGTATCGCCGTGAACGCAGATCGACTGCGCATCGAGCACGATTTCGCCGCCATCGATGGTCGCGACGCGGCCGCTCTCAACCATGCGCACCGTGCGCGCCGCGATGACATCCGGATCGTGGAGAACCGCGCCCGGCAAGCGGCGATTCACGAGGCTGCCGTCGGCGTTATAGGCGCGGTCCGCGAAAGCTTCGCAAACGACGGTTAGTCCCGCCGCGCGCGCTTGCGCAACGATCGGCGCCCCGGCGAGGGCCATGAGCGCCAACGACGGATCAACCGCTTTGATCGCGGTGATGACGTCTGCGGCCTGGCGCGTATCCTGCGCGATGGTGTTGTAGAGCGCGCCGTGCGGCTTCACGTAGCGCACCGTCGTCCCCGCCGCTTTCGCGAGGCCTTGCAGCGCGCCGATCTGATAAATGACGTCCCCCACCAGCTCGGCGCTGCTCGGGTCCATATTGCGGCGCCCAAAACCGGCGAGATCGCGGTAAGCCACGTGCGCGCCGACCGCCACATTGCGCCGCGCCGCTTCCTTGAGCACGGCGAGGATGCCGGCCGGATCGCCCGCGTGGAAACCGCAGGCGACATTGGCGCTGGTCACAATCGCCAGCATCGCGGCGTCGTCGCCCATCCGCCAGGCGCCGAAGCCTTCGCCGAGATCGCTGTTAAGATCGATATTTGCCATGACGCCTTGACGTTAGTTGGAGCGCAGTTCGCGCCCGCGTGTTTCCGGGAGGCACAGCGCCGCGGCAATCACAATGACGTAGGCGCACCCGGCGACAATATAGATCGCCTTGCCGAGCGACGCTTGCGCAGAGATGAAACCGACCAATGCCGGTACGCCCGCCGCGCAGCCGCGCCCAAAATTGTAGCAGAACCCCTGCCCCGTCCCGCGCACGCTGGTGGGGAACAACTCGGTGTAAAAGGGGCCGAAGCCGCTGAAGATCCCGGAGGACAGGAACCCCAGCGGGAAGCCCAGGAACAGCATCACGCCGTTGGAGATGTCCGCCTGCGTATAACCGACGACCATGATCATGGCGCCGAGGGCAAACAACATGATCGTCCGGCGCCGGCCCAGATAGTCGCTGAGATAGGCGCTGGTCATGTAGCCGGCAAAGGAGCCAAGAATCACCACCGCGAGATAGCCGCCGCTGCCGATGTTGGAGAGTTGGCGTTCCGTGCGCAGGAACGTCGGCAGCCATGTGGTGATGGCGTAGTAACCGCCGTGCGCGCCCACCGCGAGCAACGACCCAAAGAAAGTTGTGTAGAGCAGGTCCTTCGAGAAAATGGAGAACACGCTGCGCCGTTCGCCGGGCGCTTGCTGCACCTGCAGATAGACCTCGGACTCCGGCACCATGCGCCGGACAAAGAAGATCAGGCCCGCCGGCAAAATCCCGATGAAGAACATCACGCGCCAAGCGATTTCCGGCGGAAGGATCTGGAAGGCGAGCGTCGCCATGAGCGCGGCCAGCCCCCAGCCCCACGACCAGGCGCTCTGGACCATGCCCACGGCCTTGCCGCGATGTTGGGCCTTGGCAATCTCGCCGATCAGCACCGCGCCCGCGGCCCACTCGCCGCCGAAGCCGAGGCCCTGCAGCCCGCGAATGATCAGCAGCTGTTCGAAATTGTTGGCGAAGCCCGAAAGGAACGTGAAGAACGCGAACCACGCAACGGTGATCTGCAGGAGACGCACGCGCCCGATCTTGTCGGCCAGCATGCCGGCGAGCCAGCCGCCCAGCGCCGAAATCGCAAGCGCCGAGGTCGCGATCAGGCCGGCCTGGGTATTGGACATGCTCCACAAGCCGACGAGCACCGGCATCACGAAGCTGTAGATTTGCAGATCGAAGGCGTCCAAGCCATAGCCGAGGAAGCAGGCCCAGAAGGTCTTCTTGCCCTTGCCGTCGAACGCCCCATACCAGCCGAACATTTTCCGGCCCGGCTGTGCGGACGCCTGTTCCGTGGACGCCTGTTCCGTGTCAGATGGCATCAAGGTCCCCCCAAGACCGCTATGCGCCGGCAAGCTCGATCGGGACGTCGGTCACGATCATGCGCCCCGGCGCGTGCGTGATCGCGAAATCCGGCCTCGCCG
The DNA here is from genome assembly GCA_041919675.1 of Rhodospirillaceae bacterium. Lineage (GTDB taxonomy): Bacteria > Pseudomonadota > Alphaproteobacteria > Rhodospirillales > Rhodospirillaceae > SHVO01. The sequence continues at coordinate 28,913 of JAYRTJ010000017.1, forward strand.
TTTCGACCGCCTGCTGCAGCGTAACACCGCACGCCCAGAACACGGGCACCTCATCATCGGCAATCGCGGATGGTTCGCCGAAATCCGGCGCGCCGATCTCCCTGATCCCGATCAAGTCCGGCCGGCCGAAGTGCACCGGCGCGCCATGAGCTTGCGGATATCGGCCGGTAATCTCAATAGCGCGGATGGCGTCCGCCGGCTTGAAGGGGCGCATCGAGACGACCATCGGCCCGCCGAAAGGTCCAACGGGCGTGGTGGCGATGCCGGTCCGGTACATCGGCACGGTCGTGCGCGCCTCGATATGGCGGATGGAAAGCCCCGCTTGCATCAACAGCTCTTCGAAGGAAAAGGAGCAACCGATCACAAAGGAGACGAGATCGTCCCGCCAATACTTCGCGATGTCGGCCGGTTCATCGATCATCTCGCCCTTTTTCCAGACGCGGTAGCGCGGCAGGTCGCTGCGGAGATCGAGGTCGGCGCCTAACCCGGGGATGTGCGGATTGCCGGGCTCCGAAACGCCGAGGATCGGGCACGGCTTCGGGTTGGCCCGGCAGAAGGCGTGGAAGTCCTTGGCGAGGTCCGCCGGCAGGATCGCGAGATTGCCTTGCGCGAAACCCGGGGCCCGCCCGGACGTCGGGCCATCAAAAGCGCCGGTCCGGCAGGCTTTCCGGACGGCAAGCGGCTCCGGCATCCGATCCATCATGGTCATCGCACCCTCACCCCACCTGGATACGGGAGCCGCTTGCGTCATGTCCAATTATCGGTTTTGATTAAATTTGATAAATTTATCTAATCACGGTTGGCCATGGCCGAATTCAAGACTCTCGAAACTTTCGTCTGGGTGGTCAAACTCGGCAGCTTTCATGGCGCGGCGGCAAAATTATCCGCGACCCAGCCGGCGATCTCACAGCGCATCGCACAGCTCGAAGCCGAATTCGGCGTTCAACTTCTCAAGCGGAAGAGCAGGCCCGTGGTCGCGACCAAGGAAGGCCGCGACCTGCTGATCCATGCCGAGCGTCTGTTGCGGATGCGGGATGAAATGGAAAAAGCGCTGGCCGACCGTTCCGCCGTGCGCGGCGTCTTGCGCTTAGGGGTTTCCGAAACCATCGTCCACACATGGCTCTCGCGCTTCATCGATCTCGTCGCCGAGATGTATCCATCCCTGGCGCTGGAGATCGAGGTCGACATCTCCGTCAACCTGCGCGAACGCCTCGTGGCGCAGCACATAGACCTGGCATTTCTTCTCGGCCCTGTGAGCGCCCCGTCCATCCGCAACCGGGATCTGTGCCGCTTTCCGCTCGCCTTCATTGCGAGCCCGGCGCTTTCTTTGCCGGCGGGCCCCGTGCCGCTTGCCGCGCTTGCGACACACCCCTTGATCACGTTTTCACGCCGCACGCGCCCGTACATGGAGATCAGCGAATTGTTCGCGCGCCCGGATCTTCCACCGATCCGCCTGCACGCCACCGCTTCGCTGGCGCCCGCCGTGCGCATGGCGCTCGACAGCCGGGCCATTGCGATCATTCCCCCTGCGATCGTCGCGCAGGAGATCGCCGCGAAAAAACTGCGGATCATCAGGTCTGAAAACGCGTTGCCGGAACTTTCATTCACGGCGAGTTGGCCGAACAATCCCGGGAATTCAATCGCCGAGAGGATTGCGGACATCGCGATCACATGCGCGAAAGCCGAACCTCGCACCCGCCGCGCGAAACGCGCCTAGCACTTGCCGATCAGATAACCGTTCGAGAAGCGGCGCTCCTGACAGATCGCGATGAACTCTTCGTACGTCGGCACCGGCTTGCCCGGTTCGTTCGCCTGGAGGTGGCGGACGTAGGTGTCGTAATCGGGAATATGAACGACCAGCCGGAAGGTCTGCCGGACCCGCGACCAGAAGTCGGGGGCGGCCTGGTCCGTGCGCGGACTTGCGTAAGGGTCGTCTTTCATGGCTATCCCGAAGATTCCAATACACCTTGGCACGGGGCCAGCTTAGCATGCCCCCCACGCCCCCAACAGGGCCGCGCAAGTATTTGGGAGACGTACGTAATCAGATCGACGTGAGAAAGACCGAACTTAGCTAAGGGGGGTAGCCTTGTTCAATCAGCTGGTGACGCCGGTCGGCGAGAGTTTGCTGTTGTCCTTTGCCGTGGCCGCGATCCCGATCGCGGTGGTTCTCATCTTCCTCGGCGTCGTTCGCAGGCCCGCTTGGCAAGCCGCCGGCGCGGGGCTTCTCGTCGGTCTCATCATCGCGGTCACCGCCTGGCAGATGCCGGCCGTCGCCGCGTTCAGCAGCATCGCCAACGGCGCGGCCTTCGCCCTCGTGCCGGTGATGTGGATCGTGTTCAACGCGCTGGTCCTCTACAACATCACCGTCGTCTCGGGACGCTTCGACGCCTTCCGCGCCTGGATGATGGAGCATCTGCCCAACGACCGGCGCGTGGTGCTGGTGGTGATCGGCTTCTCCTTCGGCTGTCTCTTGGAAGGGATCTCCGGCTTCGGAACCCCCGTCGCCATCACCAGCGCGCTCCTGATCGCGCTTGGCTTCCCGGCCATGGAAGCCATCGTCTTCACCTTGATCTTCAACACCGCGCCGGTGGCCTTCGGCGCCCTGGGTACGCCCGTAACCACGCTTGGCGCGGTCACGCAACTCTCCGACCAAACCCTCGGCGCGATGATCGGACGCCAGCTTCCGTTCCTCGCGTTCCTACTGCCGTTCTACGCCATCGGTCTCTACGGCGGCCTGCGCGCCCTGAAAGGCGTTTGGCCGGTCCTCTTCGTGGCGGGCGGCTCCTTTGCTCTCGCCCAGTTCGTCACGTCCAATTATCTCAGCTACGCGCTCACGGACGTGCTCGCCTCCATGGGCTCACTGATCCTGACCGTCTCCTTCATCAAAGTCTGGAAGATGCCGGCCGATCCGGCGTTCGCTTTGAACGCACCTGCGCAAGCGCGCACGCAAAGCGCCGCCGCTGTCGGCAGCTGGCATGGATGGATCCCGTGGACCCTGCTCGCGGCCGTGGTGATCCTATGGACCCACTTCCGCGTGGCAGGCATCGGTCAGATTCCTGTGCAGTGGCCCGCCCTGCATAACCAGATCTTCATCACGACCTATGACCGCCCCTACGCCGCCATCTGGAATTTCCAGCCGCTCGGCACCGGCACGGCCATTCTGGTCACGTCCCTGCTCGTCGCGATCCTCGTGCGCCTGAAGCTGGGCGATCTCGTGCGCGCCTTCGCCGACGCCTTCAAGCAATGGCGCATGCCCGCCCTCACGACCATGCTCATCATCGGCCTTGCTTATCTGATGAACTACTCCGGCATGACTTATACGCTCGGCGTCGCGGTCGCGTCGGCGGGCTTCATCTTCCCGTTCCTGTCCGCGTTCCTTGGCTGGCTCGCGGTGTTCCTGTCGGGCAGCGACACGTCCGGGAATGCGCTGTTCGGGAACCTTCAGGTTGTCGCCGCGCGCGAGCTCAATCTTGATCCCGTCCTGATGGCCGCGACCAACTCCTCGGGCGGCGTGCTTGGGAAAATGATCTCGCCGCAGAACCTGACCACCGGCACGTCCATCACCGGCCTTGCGGGGCGCGAGGGCGAAGTACTTGCGCGCACGTTCAAACACAGCATCATCCTGACCGTGCTGCTGGGCCTGCTGGTCATGGGTCAGCAGTATCTCTTTGACTGGATGATCCCGAAGTAGGACCGGACCCGGATTACTCGTAACGCAGCGCGCGGATCGGGTTTTCCTGCGCGGCACGAAAAGCGTGACTGCCCACGGTGAGCCAAGCGACCAGCAACGCGAGGAAGCCGGCGGCGCCGAAAATCACGGGGTTCAGGGCGATACGGTGCGCGAAGCCGTTCAGCCAGTCGCGCATCAGGTACCAGGCCACCGGCCAGGCGATCAGATTGGCGATGAGCACCGGCTTCGAGAAATCGAGCACCAGAAGACGCACCACATCCTGCACCTTGGCGCCCAGCACCTTGCGGATGCCGATCTCCTTGGTGCGGCGTTCGGCGCTGAACAGAGCGAGCCCATACAGACCGAGCGTGCCGATGATGATCGCCAATGCACTGAAGGCGGCGAACATCGTGGCTTCGGCCTCTTCCTGTTCGTATTGCGCATCGACGCGCACGTGCATGAATTCCGAGCGGTAAGGGATCTGCGGCTCCACCTGGCGCCAGATCTTCTCAAGCGCCGCGTTCACCGCCGCCCCCGAAGCCTCATCGGTACGCACCGTGAGGTTATAGAAGTCCTCCTCGTCGCGCTGATAGTACGTGGGCTCGATCGGATCGCGCGCCGAGCGGTAGGCCACGTTGCCGACGACGCCGACAACAGTGACGGTCGCCTGGCGGCTGTCTCTATCCGCATTGCCGACCCCGATGCGGAATTCCTTCCCGATGGCTTCTTGCGGCGAGCCCAATCCCAACTTTCCCAAGGCGGCTTCATTGAGAAGGATGTTCCCGCCACGCGCGGCCTTATCGCCGTCGGAGCCGGTGTAGTCGTCGCCGCCCCGGCCCTCTTCGAGATAACGGCCCGCCAGAAGCGGAATTTTGTACGTCTCGAAGTAATTGAAATCGACCGTGCGGGCCGAAATGAGGATCGGGTTCGCGCTGGGCTTACCCGGGATTTCGAAGATGTTGTTGTTGCTGTCGTTGTCCGTCGGGATCGCGCTGCTGAACGCCGCGCCGGTCACGCCTTGCACTTTCGCGGCTTCGGCGGCGATGGTTGTACGCAGCGACTTGTACTCGCCGCCGTAGGGCATGCGGACGATGAGCAGGCCCGTGCGATCAAAGCCGGGGTCCATGTTCCGGGCGAAAACCGTCTGGCTGTAGATCACCGTCGTGCAAACCAGGAGGCCGATGGAAATCGCGAACTGGACCACAACCAGACCGGCGCGCAGGCGGCCCGATCCCTCGGCGGCGGCCGATTTATTGGCTTTGAGGATTCGCGCCGGGCGGAAACCCGAGAGATAGAGCGCCGGATAAAGCCCCGCCGCCAGGCCGACGAACACGATCAGGACGGCCATCATCGGAACCAGCATGTCGCCGGCCATGAAGTCGAGGCCGAGTTCACGTTGCAGGACCGTGTTGTAGACCGGCAGCGCGGCGTAGACGACCACGATGGCCAGCCCGAAGGCGATCACCGACAGCAACAGGGATTCCGAAAGGAACTGGAACACGAGTTGTTCGCGCCGGGCGCCGAGCACCTTGCGCAGCGCCACCTCACGGGCACGTTGGCTGGCGCGGGCGGTGGCGAGATTGGTGAAGTTGATGCAAGCGATCAGCAGGATCATCGCGGCCACGATCGTGAAGGCCGCGATGGAGCGCACATCCCCCGGCGGGCGGTCGATGTTCGACCGCTCGCCATGCAGGTGGACGTCCTGAAGGTTCACCAGGTCCATGGTCAAGAAGTCGGCGACCGACAGGTCCTGACCGCCAAAATTGATGTTGGGGATGTTGCGCTTTTCGAACGCCGGCAACGTCTTGGTAATCGCGTCAACACGCGCGCCTTCCTTGAGCTTCAGGTACAGCGAGGTATTGAGGGACGTCCACGACTCCAGCATCCACGGCCGGTCCTTCCAGTCCGGCGGGTTGATCGGCGCGATCATTTTGATATCGAGGTGCGTGTTGGTCGGCAGTTCCCTGAACACGCCGGTGACGCGATAGTCGCGCTTGAGATTGATGCTCGTGAAGTTGAGCGGCAGCGTCTGCCCCATCGCCGCGGCGGTTGAGCCGAAATACTTCCGGGCCATGCTTTCGGACAGGAGGATCGACGAAACGTCCGCAAGGGCCGCTTTCTTGTCGCCGCTCACCAGCGGGAGATCGAGCACGTCAAATAGGTTCGGGTCGGCCAGCGCCACGGGTTCGCGGAACACGTCGCCACCGCGCGTGACGATCGGATTCTGCTCCGTCAAACGCACGCCGGCTTCGATCTCGCTGAAATCCTTCATCAACGCATCGCGCGCCGGCCCCGGCGCCTGACCGGCCTTGAAGACCTCGCGGCCCGGGATGTCGAACCGGCTTTGCACCGCGTAGATTCGCTCGGCATTGGGGAACCACTCGTCATACGACGTCTCATGACGCACGTAGAGCAGGATGAGAATGCAGCTCGCGAGACCGACGGCGAGGCCGAAGATATTGATGGCCGTGTAAAGCCGGTTCTTGAGCAAATTCCGAAACGCGACAGTGAGATAATTCTTGAGCATGGTGGGTCCCTTCGCCTTCGGATCGTTTAGGCCGCGACGGATTTAAACGGGCGGGTCACGGCGTCGCCTTCCGGACGCAGACCCTCGGCCACGACGTGGCCGTCGAGCACGTTGATGACGCGGCCGGCGTGGCCGGCGTCGGTACGCGAGTGCGTCACCATCACCACCGTCGCGCCGTCCTTGTTGAGTTGCCGCAGCAGGGCCATCACCTCGGCGCCGTGCTGGGAATCGAGGTTGCCGGTTGGTTCGTCGGCCAGGATCATCGAAGGGTTGGACACGACCGCACGGGCGACGGCGACACGCTGTTGTTGACCGCCCGAAAGCTGCGCCGGTTTGTGGGCGGCGCGGTGCGCGATCCCGACCTTCTCCATCACCGCGGTCACACGCTCGCGCCGCTCCTTGGCCGGCACATCGTGGTAGAGGAGCGCCAGTTCGATATTCTCGAACACGCTGAGTTCGTCGATGAGGTTGAAACTCTGGAAGATGAAGCCCAGGTTCCGCTTGCGCAGGTCCGCGAGCTTCGCCTCGCTGTAGCCGGAGATTTCCTCGCCCTTGAACAGGTAGGAACCCGCGCTCGGGGTATCGAGCATGCCGATGATGTTGAGCAGCGTCGACTTGCCGCAGCCCGAAGGCCCCATGATGGCAACGAACTCGCCGTCCTTGATCTCGATGTTTACGGCATCGAGCGCCGTGGTTTCGACTTCGTCGGTGCGGAAGGTCTTGGTGAGGTTCGAAAGTTTCAGCATTTGAAGTCCCCTATGGTGATCGGTTGGCCGCGATCTGCAGGCGGTCTTTGTCCAGGAATGCGGAGTAAGGCGAGGTAACGACCTTTTCGCCGGGCTCCAGCCCCGCCAGCACTTCGATGAAACGCGAATTGCGGCGGCCGAGACGCACATTGCGGCGCACGGCTTCGCCGCCGTCCTCGGCGATCACGAAAATCCACGCGCCGCCGGTGTCCTGGAAAAAGGCGCCGTCCGGGATCAGCAGCGCTTCGGCCGGATCGCCCAGCGTGAGCTTCAATTGCAGCGTTTGGCCGCGGCGGATGTCGGCGGGCTCGGCGCCTTCGAACACGAGGTCGGCGACGAAGTGACCGTCGCGTACCTGCGGATAAATCTTGGCCACGCGCGCCGTGTAGTCCTTGCCGTTCCACGACAGCATCGCGGTTTGCTCGAGTTCGACGCGGCTTAAGTAGAACTCGTCGATCTCCGCGGCGATCTTACGCCGGCCCGGATCGTCGATCTGGCCCAAGCGTTCTCCCTTGGCCAGGCTCTGACCGATCTCGGCGCTGAAAGCGGTCAGCTTGCCGTCCACCGGCGCGCGCACCGTCAGGCCGTCGAGGTTCTGGCGCGCGATCTCGAGATTTTCGGTCAGGCGCTTCGCGGTTTCCTTGATCTGCTTCAGCTGGGTTTCCTGAAGGTTCTCGGTGTTCTTCAAGGTTTCGCTCAACAGCGTGAATTTCCGTTTCTGGAAATTGAATTCATCGTCGAGGTTTTCGAGATCGGCCTTCGCGCTGTTGCCGCTCGCGAACAGGGTCTTGCGGCGCTCCAGCGCGCGGCCCAGCTTCTGCACCTGGTATTCCGCCTCGATCATGTCGCGGCGATTGTTGAGACGGCTTTGCTCGAGATTGAGCTCCAGCGTGCGTACGTTGTTGGTCTGCTGTGCGACTTCGGCTTCGCGCGTCAGCACCTCGAGGCGCAGCTGCGTGTTCGAAAGATCGACCAGCACGTCGCCGGCTTTCACCTCGGCGCCGTCTTCGACGTACATCTTTTCGATGCGTCCGCCTTCGATGGCGTCGAGATAGACGGTCTTCAAGGGCGCGACCCGGCCGCGCACCGGCACGAAGTCTTCAAAAGCGCCGCGCGTGACTTCGCCCACGCTGACGGTGGAGCTTTCCACCTTCACGGCCTTGCCGCCGGGCCTGGCGATGAAGACCACAAGGGCGATGAGAAGAAGAGCGCTGCCGCCGGCCGCGGCAGCGAGCTTGGCGCGCTTGTGCCAAGCGGGTGCTTCGATCTTGCGATCCATGGCCCCGCCGTGGATGACGCGAGGGGTCGCGTGTGGGTCAGGGGAGGTCATGGGCCGGAAGCGCTCCTAGTCGGCGGAAAACCCGCCGACTTCCGCTAGAGCAAAGCCCGTGCCACACATTTCACGCGACCTAAGTCGCTGAAATCAAAAGATTAATTTTCTGGGCGCGATAACAGTTCGCGAAATCACATAAGAAAATGGCGGCTCCAGACACTTGTTGTCTAAAACCGCCATCCAATGTTTCTACGCAGCCCCTCGCGCTTGCGGGAGAGGGCCGGAGGTGAGGGTCTAGCGCGCGTCCGGCACTTCAATGGCCTCGCCCGCCAGCGCCGGCGTGTTCACCGGCAGACGCCGCGCGTGGCTCGCCTGTTCGTAGGCGTAGCCCAGCGCCAGGATCTTCCCCTCGCTGAAGGCCGTGCCCAGGAACGAGATCCCCACCGGCAGATCGCCGTTGGTGAAACCCGCCGGCACGATCAGGTCGGGGAAGCCGGTCAGGTTGGCGAAGTTGGCCGGCGTATTGGCGGCTCCGCCCGGAATGGCCGTCGGCTCGACGATCGGCGCCGGACGTTTTGGAGCCGTTGGATAAACGATCGCGTCGAGCTTGTTGGCCGCGAAGATTCCTTCCATCGCATTGCGCATGAGGGGCAAACCATAGTCCCGCACCGAAAGGTATCTGTAATCCGTCAGCGTCGCGGATGACGCCAATTCGGTTTGGAACAACGTCCAGCGCGCCGAGTTGGGGCCGGCGCCGTCGGGACGCGGGCTGGTGAACTGGCCGGCGCGCTCGATCATCTCCGGCAAGCTCTTTGGATACTTTGGGCCCAATGTCTTCAGGTACGTCGCGATTTGCGGCACGAATTCAGGATTGCGAATGGCGGCGTAGAACTCACCCTTCGCCTCGAGCATCCATTTTGGATAGCTCACGTCGATGATGGCGGCGCCCTTGGCTTTCATGACCTTGAGGGCATTTTCGATCACCCAATCCACCTCTTCGTCCTGTTTCATGAAGTCACGCGCGATGCCGATACGCGCGCCTTTCAGCGCATTCGCGTTCAGGAACTTGGTGTAATCTTTCTCGAATTTGCCTTGGCTTTTCTTGGTGGCGTCGTCATTGGGATCGATGCCCGTCATCGTTCCCAGCGCCACGGCGACGTCGGCGACACTGCGTGTCATTGGCCCGCCGGTGTCGAACGTCAGCGCCAGCGGAATGATCCCGTCACGGCTGAGAAGCCCGTGAGTCGGCTTCAAACCCACGATACCATTGACCGTCGAAGGCCCACGGATCGAACCGCCCGTATCGGTGCCGAAGCCCAGCGGCGCATAACCGGCCGCGATCGCGACGCCGGTGCCGCCCGAGGAACCGGCCGGCTGGCGGCTGAGGTCGTGCGGGTTCAGCGATTGACCGCCCAGCGAGCTGTTGCTGCTCGACGAGGCGAACTCCGACATATTCACCTTGGCGAGGATGACGGCGCCGGCGTCGCGCAGGCGCTTCACCATGTACGCGTCATCCGGCGGAATCGACCCTTCCAGGAGAACGGAGCCGCCCGTGGTCGGCATATCCGCGGTGTCGTAGTTGTCCTTCAGCACGACCGGAATGCCGTGCAGCACACCGCGCACCCTGCCCGCTTTGCGCTCGGCGTCCAACTGGCGCGCGGTCTCCAATGCTTTGGGATTGAGCGTGATCACGGCGCGGATCTTCGGCCCTTGCCGGTCAAACGCCTCGATACGCGCGATCGACAACTGCACCAGCTTCTCCGCCGTCAGTGTTCCGGCCGCCATGGCGGCGGTCAGATCGGCGATGCCGGCTTGATCCAATTGAACGGTCTTCGCCGACACGGGCGCGGCGCAAAGCAGCGCGACCGCCGCGACGGTGGCGAGGAAACGCGGGAGAAGTTTCATGATGCCCCTCAGGTTCGTTGACAGACGATGGGGGGCGCCTCGTCTTCCCCGAAGCAGCCCCTTGGGGAAGATGCTAACGCGGATTCTCCGGATTCCGGAACCGGTTTACGCGGTCAAAATGCAGTTGACCCGGTTGATAAAGAACTCCCGGACCCCCGGGATATGTGACAGGGCCGGCAGATTCTTAACTGCTTTATACTCCAACGAAACAATCTCGAGCCCGCTGGCGCGCACGATTTTCTCGAAACGCCCGACAGTCATCTTGTTGATGCCCGGCAGATAGCCGCGCGACGCGTCGTCGCGGTAAAGCTGACGCACCGTGAACACGGTCTTCTCCGAGAACACGACATTCACCCACGGGAAATGGGTGAAGAAGTTCATGTGCGCGCCGTAGGGCGACAGCCACGGCGATCCGAAGGTGATGAGGATCTTGCCGCCCGGCGCGATCGCGGCCGCCAAGTCCGCGAGGTTTTTCTCCGGTGCGGGAAAGTGTTCGAATGAGTTGAGCGAGATCGCGACATCGAACTCACCTTCGGCCCGCTCCGCGAACACAACGTTCGGAAGACCGCGCGCCATCCGCCGCCCGTGATCGAGGCGCTGACGTTCGATATCGACCCCGAGCACGAAGGCCGCGCCTTCCTGCGCCATCGCGATGGATTGGAAGCCGTCACCGCAGCCGTAGTCGAGCACGCATTTTCCCCGGATGAGCGATGTGAAGTTTGGAAACTCCTGAACGAGTTCGCGCAGCGCCGTGGCGGCCGTCCATTGCGCGGTCGGCTTCACGTAGCCGCCGGACGAAAACACGTCTTTCGGTTTTTTTGAGAAACGGTAGAGAAGGCGCTCCGCCGGCGAGAACCCCGAGATGATCCGGGCATTGCGCGCGTCGAGCCCGTCGCACGGCATCACAGCGGCTGTGTTTTCCATTTTTGGTATCCCTGGACTTGCGCGGCAAGCTTCGGTCTCAATGACCCGTCTTCGGCCAAGGTTCCCGGCGCCCTGTAAGCCCTTGTCGGCACTCGATATTTTCCAAAGCGAATTTTAGCCGTCCGCAACCGGGACTATTTGTGCACGCGGCAGCGGTGCCCTATACATCCCTCCACACCTCACACCGTTCGCAAGGATCCATCCGACCATGATTCCGCGTTACGCCCGCCCCGCCATGACCGCCATTTGGGAGCCGGACAACAAGTACCGGATCTGGTTCGAGATCGAGGCGCATGCCTGCGACGCGCAAGCCAAGCTCGGGATCATTCCGGCCGAAGCCGCGAAGGCGGTCTGGCAGCGCGGCAAATGGAACATCGAGCGTATCGACGAGATCGAGAAAGAGACCAAACACGATGTCATCGCCTTCCTGACGAACCTCGCGGAATACGTCGGCCCGGAAGCGCGCTTCGTTCACCAGGGCATGACCTCGTCGGACGTGCTCGACACCTGCCTCTCGGTGCAGCTCACGCAAGCCGCGGACCTTCTCCTGAAGGACATCGAGGATCTTCTGAAGGCGCTGAAGCGCCGCGCGCTCGAGCACAAGATGACCGTCACCATGGGCCGCAGCCACGGCATCCATGCCGAGCCGGTCACCCTCGGCCTCAAGTTCGCGAGCTTTTACGCCGAGTTCGACCGCGCCCTCACACGTCTGAAAGCGGCCCGCGAAGACATCGCCACCTGCGCGATCTCGGGCGCCGTCGGCACCTTCGCGCACATCAATCCCTTCGTTGAGCAATATGTCGCCGAGCAGCTCGGCCTGCACGTGGAGCCTGTTTCCACGCAGGTCATTCCGCGCGACCGTCACGCGATGTTCTTCGCCACCCTCGGCGTGATCGCAAGCTCCATTGAACGTATCGCCACCGAAATCCGCCACATGCAGCGCACGGAAGTGCGTGAAGCCGAGGAGTTTTTCTCGCCCGGCCAGAAGGGCTCTTCGGCCATGCCGCACAAGCGCAATCCTGTGCTCACGGAAAACCTGACCGGCCTCGCGCGCATGGTGCGCGGTTATGCCATTCCGGCGATGGAAAACGTGGCCCTGTGGCACGAGCGCGATATTTCGCACTCATCGGTGGAACGCTACATCGGCCCCGACGCCACCATCACCCTCGACTTTGCCCTCGCCCGCCTGACCGGTGTCGTCGACAAGCTGGTGATTTATCCGGAGAACATCGAGAAAAACCTGAACATGATGGGCGGCCTCGTGTTCTCGCAGCGCGTTCTGATCGCGCTCACGCAAGCCGGCGTCTCGCGCGAAGACTCCTATATCCTCGTTCAGCGCAACGCCATGAAGGTCTGGAACGGCGGCGGCCAGCTCCTCGACCTCCTGAAGCAGGACAAGGACGTGACCGACCGTATTCCGATGAAGGATCTGGAAGCGCTGTTCGACATGGGGTTCCACACCAAGCACGTGGACACCATCTTCAAGCGCGTGTTTGGCGAAGCTTAAATTTTTCCGCTCACCCTGGGCTTACGCCCAGGATGACCGTCAACCTGAAACCTACGTCTTCTCCGCAGCAACCGCGGCGGCGGCCGTGCCGAACAGCTCGTTCAGCTTCTTCTTCAGGTCCGCGTCGGACACCTTGCCGCCGAGGTCCTTGCCGACCTTGGCGATCAGGTCGTCGTCGCCCGGCTTCTCGAAATTCGAGTCCACGACGTCCTGCGCATACTTATCGGCATCGGCGCCCGATTTGCCGAGCTGGCCGGCGGCCCACTGGCCGAACAGCTTGTCGCGGCGCACCTGCGCACGGAACTGCTGTTCCTGGTCGAGCTGGAATTTCCGCTCAAAACCCTTTTCCCGGTCCGAAAACGCGTCGCTCATTGAAGTCCTCTCAGCAAAGGTGGGGCTTTTGATATAGCGACCGCTATACGGTGGCGCAACTGGCGGAGGTGTTACAGACCCATTACGTTACACCCATGTGCACCGTTGTCCTTCTCCGCCGTCCCGGCCGCGACTGGCCCGTTCTCATCGGCGCCAACCGCGACGAAATGGCGCACCGTCCATGGAAGCCGCCCGCGCGTCACTGGGAGGACCGGTCCGACATCGTCGCCGGTCTCGATGAACTCGCCGGCGGTACGTGGATGGGCCTCAACGATACCGGCGTCGTCGCCTGCATTCTCAACCGCCACGGCGCCCTCGGTCCCGCGCCCGGCAAACGCAGCCGCGGCGAACTCGCGCTTGATGCGCTCGATCATCCGAATGCCGCCGATGCGGCGGACGCGCTCGCCGACCTCGATCCTTTGGCCTATCGCCCTTTCAATCTCGTGATCGCCGACAACCGCGACGCCTACTGGCTCACGCTGCGCGCGTCGGTGCCGGGCGCATGGGTCGATAAGCAGAAAATTCCCGAGGGCCTGTCCATGTTCACGGCTTTCGACCGCAACGACACGGCCGATGCACGCATCGCCCGCTATCGGCCGCTGTTCGAAAGCGCGTCCGTCCCCGATCCGGACAAAAACGACTGGGAGAGCTGGAGGCGTCTTCTCGGCTCCACCGAGGGGGGGACCGAGGCCCGGGCGATGAGCTTCCAGATGCCCAGCGGCTTTGGAACCTCCTCGTCCTCCCTCCTGGCCCTGCCGTCTCCGGAACAAGTCTTTCAGGAGAACGGAAAACACCCCTCCTGGCTGTTCGCCGCCGGCCGGCCCGAGTCTGCGCCTTTCCAGCCTGTGGATATGTCCTAAGGCCGTGACGGACCTACGGTTTAGGCCGATTTTGGCTGGTTTTCTAAGGACGAACGCCTGCGTTGTCGCCCGGAACCCATCCTGCTATAGGGACCCCCATAAGCAG
>JAYRTJ010000018.1:0-42089 GCA_041919675.1 Rhodospirillaceae bacterium
GGACGGAGCCTGCACGGAGCGCGGGAAAAGCATCCTAACCCACGGACCGAACGTTAGAATTTCGTAACAGAAAAACACCTAAACGGCTTTACAAATGCGGCATCGCACCGCAACTAAGAGTAAGCTGAGCAAAACACGACGAGAGACATGGCTAAAAACCCCTACGAGACGCTCGGCGTTGCATCGAACGCCAGCGATGCGGAGATTCAGAAGGCGTTCCGACGCTTGGCCAAGAAGTCGCATCCGGACCTGCATCCGGGGGACAAGAAGGCGGAGGATCGCTTCAAGGAAATCAACGCCGCCTATGACATCGTAGGCGACGCCGCGAAGCGTGCCCGCTTCGACCGGGGCGAAATCGACGCCGGCGGCAACGAAGTCCGTCAAAACCCCTTTGCGCGCGGCGCACGGCAGGGCGCGGGCGGCGGATCGGCGGGCGGCCAGCATTTCTCCTTCGAAGACTTGGACCTCGGCGACTTGTTCGGCGGCATGTTCCGCGGCGGTCAGGGAGGGCCCGGCGCCGGCCGCGGCGGCGACCCGTTCGGCGGCGGCCGGCCGGGGCGCGGCGAGGACCAGCGCTTCATGCTGGAGGTGGATTTTGAAGAGGCCGCCATCGGCGCCACCAAACGGCTGACGCTGCCGAACGGCAAGTCCCTGGACGTCAACATTCCGCCGGGCATCAACGACGGCCAGACAATCCGCCTCAAGGGTCAAGGCGCTCAGGGTCATGGCGGCCCGGCCGGGGATGCCCTGATCGAGGTGAAGGTCCGCATACATCCGGCGTTCCGGCGCGAAGGCCGGGACATCTATGCCGAGGTGCCGATTTCGCTCGGCGAAGCCGTCGCGGGCGGAAAGGTCGAGGTTCCGACGGTGCACGGCCCCGTGGCCATGACGGTTCCGAAGTGGACCAACGGCGGGGCCCGCATGCGCCTTAAAGGGAAAGGCATCCCGGCGACGAAGAGCGAGCCGGCCGGCGATCAATATGTCGTCTTCGAGATCGTGCTGCCCAAAACGCCGGATAAGGACCTGGAAGATTTTGTGAAGGGCTGGGCCGAGCGCAAGCCCTATAATCCACGCAAGTAACGCGATCTTCGGGGGCAAGCATGCAACGGCTGTGGGGGACGATCGGCATTGTGGCCGGGGCGACCTGCTATGCGCTCGCCTGTGCGCCCGCAGGGGCGCAAGATGCGAGCCGCGCCGGCGGTGTGACCTCCGTTTACGGCAGCGCAACCGCCGTGCGCAACACAGCGCAGGACGCGCTCGCCCTCAACGATCCGATTTTCCGCAACGACATCCTTGAAACAGGGCCCGACGGGAAACTGCGGGTCACCTTCGCCGATAACACACAGCTCACGCTGGGTCCTGACGCGGACGTCGTCATCGACGACTTCGTTTATGCCCCCGAGAAGAAGGCCGGCAATGCGGCGCTGCGGATCGCGGCCGGGACCGCGCGCGTCATCGCCGGCGCCATCGAAGACAATGGCGGCCGCGAGGCCTTCTCGATCACCACGCCCGTTGCCACCATCGGCATTCGCGGCACGGATTTTTTCGTCGAGCTTGAAGGCGATCACCTTCAAGTCGCCTTGTTCTCCGGCTACGAAGTGACTGTCACCAATGAGGCCGGCGTCACCGTACTCCGGCCGGGTGAAGGCACCGACGTGTGGGGCGCGGCGGCGCCGACTCCCGGTATTCCGTGGGGACCGGACCGCGTGAACCGCGCCCTCGCGATGGTTTCGCCAATCCCGAACAACACGCGCGCCCTCACCTATGCGCGCCCGCCCGCGCAAGAAGACTCGTTGATGGCGGCGCTCACGCGCGGCGACGTCACCATTGATGCCCGCCTGAGATATGAGCATGTCAGCCAGGCGAATGCCCCATTGCCGGCCTACGCGGCGACCGCGCGCCTGCGTGTCGGCTACGAGACGGCGGCCTTCCGCGGTGTGTTCGCGGGCCTCGAGGGCGAGATCACGCGCGAGCTCTCCGGCAAGCGCAGCGACGGCGCCATCGTCCTGAGCGGACGCCCGGCCATTCCCGATCCGGACAGCGAAGAACTGAACCAGCTGTACGCGGGATGGTCCATGGCGGGCGATGACGGCATGACCGCCGCGCGCGCCGTGCTGGGCCGCCAGCGCCTCATCTACGACAATGAGCGCTGGATCGGCGCCGGCGCGTTTCGTCAAAACGACCAGACCTTCGATGCCGTGGCCGTGGAAGGCCGGCCGATGCCGCACCTGGCCGTGCGCTACGCCTATATCGACGGCGTGAACCGCGTGCTCGGCAACAGCACGCCCAATGGCCATTGGCGCAGCGACAGCCACGCCCTCGGCGTCACGACCGATCTCGTGCCTTACGGCCTGCTGACCGGTTACGCCTACCTGATCGACCTGCAATCGGCGCCGCAGTTCTCTTCGGCGACTTACGGCGTGCGCTATGACACCAACGCCACCGGCGGCGAGGCCATGTTCGGCCTGGAAGCCGAGCTCGCGCGGCAAGTGGACTATCGCCACAACACGGCGAACTACGCCCTCACCTACGCGCTGCTGCGCCCGTCGATCCACTATCAGGACACGACGCTGTTTGCCGGCGTTGAATTCCTGGAAGGCAACGGCGTCAACAGCGTGCAGACGCCGCTTGCGACCTTACACCGGCACAACGGCTGGGCCGACGTCGTGGACATCGCCCCGGCCGAAGGACTTCGCGATGTCCATGTACGCTATATGCAGGAGCTGCCCGACTTCGGCCCGGTCAAAACGCCGCGCCTCGATCTGCGCCTGCATCATTTCACCAGCGACAGCGGCGTGCTGACCTATGGCACCGAGTTCGATGCCGACTTCAATGTCAGCCTGATGGGCTACGCCACCGTGGGCGTGCGCTGGGCGCGCTACGAAGCCAAAAACTTCGCAAGCGATACCGAGAAATTGTGGCTGTACGTCGAGACGCGGTTTTAGTTGCTACCAGAACAAAACAACGAGACCATCCTGGCCGTTTATAAACAGGCCGCCGCCATCCGCATCCCCGCCGTAGCCAAAATGCGGATTGAGGGTCGGACCGCCGCTCACGGAAAAATAAGGATCGGTACAGGCGTTCCCTACAAGGCCGATCGCGGGAATGCACCCGGGGATGCGGCCGCGCGTGGTACTGGCGTCCAACTCGCTCGTGAGCATACTCGTCGCCGTGGCGCCGCCGCTGGCGCCGTCTGCGTTATTGGCGGCACGCGTCCCACGCGTGCCCTGAAGGCGCGGCGTCCCCTGGTCGGCAAACGATGTCACGCCATTGCCGGACGTTGTTCCGCCCGCGCCTCCGGTGCCCGCGGTGATAGCAAGGCCATTGCCGTTGTTGAGGAACAGGCCGCCCGCAAAGCCGCCGCCGCCGCCATCCCAGATCGTGGTTCCGGCGCCGTCGGTGTCGCTGCCACCGCCCGGCCCCCAGACCTTGCCGTAGAACGTAACCAATCCTCCCAAATTCTCGCCTGCGATCGTCCCGGTCTCCGCATCCCGGAAATCGCAGCGATAGGGGCCCACGCGATTGCCGGTCACGGAAATATCGCCGGGGCCGCAGATGTCGGTCGAGATCGTGCGGAAATCCAAAAGACGGGTGACAACGTAAGCAGCGCCCCCAGCCAATACGCCATCGGCATCGGTACCACCCGTCATGTTCGGCGCTCGATCAACGGCTGTACTGCTAAAGCCGCCGGACTCGAGATCAAAGCGCCAGTTTACGATGAGATTGGTAAGCGCCGCGGCAGAGTTCAGAAGTGGGAGGCGGTGATTATACCACTGGAGGACTTGGAAAGAGGACCTCGCCACGTCCCATACGCGGACATCCGAGACCACACCGTTGTAGATATTCTGGTAGCTGCCGCCACTGGCTGAGTTCCACGTCGCGCCGACGACAAATCGCGCATTCGGCGCACGGATCGCCGCACCGGCAAGCACGTTCGAAAGACGCGCCGCCGCTCTTCCATTTTTATAAAGAACGACAGCGCCGGCATCGTAAGAAACTGCAAGATGCACCCATTCGCCCGCGACAAGCGACACGCCCAGCGTTTCCGTATCGATTGTCGTTGTTCCGCTGCCCACGGATAACGAAAGTGCGCCTCCCTCGGTCATGAACAACCGGAAGGAGCTGTTGGCCAAACTATTGGCATTCCACTTCGCGATCAGCGTTGCCTGCTGCCCTGTCCCGGGAAGGGCGCGCGGCTTAAACCAGCCTTCGATGGTGAACACCCCTGACGAGGTGCCGTTGACACCGTTGCCGGCATGAGCATAGCCCGTGCCGTAGGTATCCATCGCCAGCATCGGAACGCCAACCATGACATTGTCGATATAGCTGACGAGGTTCGCTCCGTTTACGAAATAGACTCGCTGGGTTCCGGTGTTGTCGACGTCGCCCGTATCCACGTAAGCATAAGCGCGATTGGCGGGATCATCTTCCTGTTCGACCTTCATCCAAACGCTATTGCCGTTGTCGTACACTTCGATGAGGTATTTGCGCGCGCTGCGAAGCTGGAAAGTACCGGAAACCGTCGGCGTCAGGCTTGCGCCGTCATTGAGAATATCGAGCGCTCCCGCCTCGCCGTCGGCGTCGACATTGCCGCTGATGCGGAAGGTGATGCCCTGCGCCAGGACGTCGCCCGTGGGCACGCCGGTGGCGCGCGTGATGATCGAGAACCCCGTGGCCGTCGGCGAAGCGGCGGTGCTGTCCGGATCCGGAGTCCACTCTGTGGCGATATACAAAGGCTTTTCGCTCGCGTCGAACCGGAAGCTCGCCGCCGAAATGAAATAGGATGACGTTGTGGTCAGGCTGGCGACGGGATTGCCGTCGGAGTCCGTTGTCGCCGTGGGCGCGTCCCCGCCGGGGGAGGATTCAAGCTTGTCCGCGTCAATACCATTGGTGAACGGCTCGGAGATATCGGCGTTCACCTGACCGGAGGGGGTATTTCCCTCGCACTGCGCCTCCAGCTTTGCCGTGGTCGGCGCGAAGACGATGTCGTCGAAGTAAGACGCGCCTGAACTCGTGTTGTACGGCCCGGAGAAGATCGCGGAAGGCGCCGCGCCCGCGTTGTCCTCCTCGTCGGACCCCGAAACCGGATTTCCGTACGCCGTCCCCGACGACGAAATGCCGCCGAGTTTGTTCGCGCCGTGGCTAAACACCACGAACGGCAGATAAGTCCCCTCGCCGGCGGACTGACTGGTGAGCCGCACTTCCAGCTCGTCCGAGGTCAAAACCTCGCCGGTATAGGTGGGATCGACGCCGGCGTCGAAATCGCTGCCGACGGAGACACAGACATCCTTGGCTTCCGCCGAAACGGCATAGCTGTAGAACGTGCCGTACCCATCGACGGCATCGCTGCGCCCCAGCTCCAATGTCGCCCACGGCAGCGTTCCGGCGGTGGTGCCCGAGGCGTTGCAAGTGTCGGCAAGCCCATCCGGCACCGCATCGGTATCGGGGCATGGCAGCGTACGGTTGATGTTGAGGTAGACAAGAATCGCGTCCTCGATGACGCCGGCGCTTGCGTTGGTGCGCTCCACCCGGGGTGTTTCGCGCATCGGGCCTGAAAACTTCGCCATGAACACGGCCAGCGCCGAGAATGCGACGATGGACACGAGGATGGCGATCACGATCCCCGCCACGCCATCGTCGCGCGCGAACGCACGCCCCCACCGCTTTAGAAAATCACGCACCCCGGTATCCCTTGTCCCACCCGGCGCCATTCTACGCGCCCGCGGTCGAAAAGCCTTGTTTCAGGTCGGCCGATTATACAAAGGGCCGTCAACCAATAGTAGCATAAGCTGGCGTTTTTACGGGCTACAAAACATAAAACGTTCAAGCACTTGAGGCGTTGCCTGAGGCCGGGATATGCCTTTTCAAAGCACAGCCGTCGGTTACGGAGTTCCGCGATGAAATACCTGCATACCATGGTCCGCGTGACCGACCTCGGCGCCTCGCTGGACTTTTACGTCGACAAACTCGGCCTCACCGAACTCCGCCGGACGGAAAGCGAAAAAGGCCGCTTCACGCTGGTCTTCCTGGCCGCGCCCGGCGACGAGAGCGCGCAGATCGAACTTACCTATAACTGGGATCCGGAGACCTACACGGGCGGCCGCAACTTCGGCCATGTGGCCTATGAGGTCGACGACATCTACGCCCTGTGCCGGCGTCTCATGGACAAAGGCGTCGTCATCAACCGGCCCCCGCGCGACGGCCGGATGGCGTTCATCCGTTCGCCGGACAATATCTCGATCGAATTGTTGCAGAAGGGCGGCGCACAGGCGCCGCAGGAGCCCTGGGCGTCCATGGCGAATACCGGCGTCTGGTAGGTTTAGTGGACCGCGAGTGACGCCGCGGGCACCTGCGTCACTTTCGCGAGCAGGTATTCGAGATCGTCGTTGTCGAACGCGACACCGATGCTTTCGTACTGCGTCAGGATGCGCTCGATGATCCGGCGCGAATAGCGCTCCGGGTCGAGATCGCGGCCGTCGAGCTCGGTCTGCGCGATGACCGACAGCGCGGCCTGCACCGCCGGATAGGTGCCCTCGGGCAGGCGCGTCTTGACCCAAATCGTTTTAAGGCCGCGGGCGCCGGGGTCGTGGATGAGAGCCCGCGTATTGTCGATCGGCAGCCCCGCGAGGCGGGCCAGGGCATGCTCGAAGAACCTCAAGTTGCCCATGCAAATCGCGCGCAAGACGATCGAGCCCGTCAGGCGGCTGTTGTCCTGGAGCTGCGCGACAAGCGCCGTCAGGCTTTCTTCCGAAACGCCCATGGCGAGGCCGACGGTGGCGCGTTCGCGTGTCTGGAGCACGAGTTCCAGCGCGATATCCGACGAGATCTTGTGGTTGGAAAGCAGATGCGTGCGCAGATGCTCGGCAACGCGCGTCACCAGGCGTTCGGCGATGGTGATGGGCAGCGTGTCGCGGTGAACCAGCGGCTCCTGCACGATTTCACTGTGGCCGTACTTGTCGACCACCTTGTGCAAGGTCGGTTCGGCGATCGCGGCGCCCGGATTGGCCAGCAGCTTCGCCACGACGGTCTCGGAGCCGTTTTGCACGATCGCGTCGGAAACGCGCGCGTCGACTTCGCGCCTTCCGGCGATGGCGTCGAGACGCGACGGCGAGCCCTGGCTATTGATAATCTGCACCAGGTCGTCGGCCGTGAGGACTTCGGATGCGCTCAGGATCGGCAGGGCGACGGACTCGACGTCGCGCGCGAGCGAGACGGCCACATCGTGCGGCAGGCGCGGATTGGCGCGCAGGTTGGCCGACAGCGCCTCGCGCACGCGCACTTCAGCGTCGCGCACCATGAGGCGGAAAATCTGTTCGGCGAGCGCAAGCTCCGCCGGCGCGAACGCGGTGGCGTTGAACTGCTGGGCGAGTTTGGCCGCCGTTCCGGCGCGCACCGCCGGCGACGGATCCTTCTTCAGCCGATGAACATCTTCCATGGTCAGCCCGGTCATGGCCCAGCCCCAACGGCGATCATGCTTTTCCCCCGTCGGTTGATGCCAACATAAACAGTCCGGCGAGACTTAGGGTTTTGCAGCATAAACGTTCTGATCGTCCTGAAGTTGTGCGGCGAGATCCATTTCTAAGGATTCTCTAGGTTTACGCGACGGAAGCGGACCCTGATCGGTATGCGTGCCCACGGTGATAGGAGTTGTACAACTAAAAGGCGTCATTTCACAAGCATCGGACCGGGTGGCCGCTTCCCAAAATGTGTACGGCCGAGTTAAGCCGCAGGTTGCATTTTGTGGATAAGTTTTATCGCGAGAAGGTCGGTCACCCTAAAAGGAGTGCGCGGCCCGGCGGCAAATGCCATGGTTTAGAGACATTTAGCGGCCTCAAGGGGGATATGGGATGCTGCGCCGGCTCACGAACCCCATCGTCATCGCGATGGTGGTTGGAATCGTTGTGGGAGCCATCTGCCACAACCAATTAGATCCTGCGGCCGCCAAACAGGTGGCCAGCTACTTTTCCATCATCACGGACGTGTTCATCCGCCTGATCCGGATGATCATCGGCCCCCTCGTCTTCTCGACATTGGTTGTCGGCATCGCGCACATGGGCGACGCCTCCTCTCTCGGACGGATCGGCGCGCGGACCCTCGCCTGGTTCATCGGCGCCTCGCTGGTGTCGCTGTTCCTCGGCCTCATCATGGTCAACTTGCTGGCGCCGGGACAAAATCTCGGTCTGCCGCTGCCCGATGCGACCACCCCCGCCGCGGTTCAAGGCGCTTCGCTGAACCTGCGAGAGTTTATCACCCACCTGGTCCCGCGTTCATTTTTCGAATCCATGGTGAATAACGAGATCCTGCAGATCGTCGTGTTCTCGGCCTTCGTCGGCGTCGCGGCGATGAACCAGGGCCACCACGGCAAAGTCATCGCCGATCTGGCCAACAGCGCGGCCAACATCATGCTGCAGATCACCGGCTATGTGATGAAGGCCGCCCCGCTCGCGATCTTCGCGGCGCTGTCGTCGGTGGTCACCACGCAAGGGCTCGACATCCTCACCGCCTACGGGCGCTTCATGGGCGGCTTCTACCTGTCGCTCATTCTTCTCTGGGCGCTCCTGATCGGGGCCGGCTATCTCATCGTCGGCGGCAGCATCGGAAAACTCTTCAACGGCTTGAAGGCTCCTATTCTTCTGGCCTTCTCGACCGCATCCTCCGAAGCCGCCTATCCGAAGACCCTCGAGCAGCTGGAGCGCTTCGGCGTATCCAAACGCGTGGCGTCTTTCGTGCTGCCGGTCGGCTACTCGTTCAACCTCGACGGCTCGATGATGTACTGCACCTTCGCGGTCATGTTCATCGCGCAGGCTTACAACATCGAGGTGACCTGGGCGCATCAGATCACCATGCTGCTGCTCCTGATGATCACCAGCAAAGGCATGGCGGGCGTTCCCCGCGCGTCCCTGGTTGTCATCGCCGCGACGCTGACAACCTTCAACCTTCCCGAAGCCGGACTCCTTTTGATCCTCGGCGTCGATCAATTCCTCGACATGGGCCGCAGCGCGACCAACGTCGTCGGCAATGCAGTTGCAACCACCGCCGTCGCGAAGTGGGAGAACGAATTGCATCCCGAGGCGGTCCCGGATACAGAACAGGCGCAAACCACCTAACGCCTGTTTTTAGCCTCCGATGGATCTCAAAAAGCACGTACGCCGGATCCCCGACTTCCCGAAGCCGGGGATCAACTTCTTCGACATTTCAACCCTGGTCCGCCACCCTCTGGCCTGGCGCACGACCATCGACCGCATGGCGGAGATGATCGCCGTTTGGAAGCCGGACGTGCTGGCCGCGATCGATGCCCGCGGGTTCCTGGTGGCCGCGCCCTTGGCCATCGCGCTGAACTGCGGCGCCATCATGATCCGCAAGTCGGGAAAACTTCCGGGCAAGGTCAAGGCGCACACCTACGGCCTCGAATACGGCACCGACACCATCGAAATTCAGGACGATGCCGTCACTCAAGGGGAGCGCGTCGTCATCGTCGACGACCTGCTTGCCACCGGAGGCACCCTCAAAGCGGCCGCGAAGCTGCTCCGCGAGTCCGGCGCCGACGTGGTGGGGGCAACCTGTGTGATCGAGCTCTCGTTCCTGAAAGCGCGCGGCGCGCTGGGTGTGCCCTTCACCGCGCTCCTGGAATACGACAGCGAATAAAGGCGCCGAGGGCCTGTTCCGGAAAAGGGACGCGCGCGCAGGCGCGCCTTTTTAAAAAGCCGGCCTTCGCCGGCGCGGTTGATTCAATTTCGCGACGACCGCCTCTATTGCCGGGTTACCGGACTGAACGTCTCGCCGCGCCGCAGGTCGTTCAGAACACCGCCGATCACATGCTCGGCGACGCCCAGCTCGCGCAATGAATACTCCGCCATGACGATCGCCAGCTCATGCTCGCCCATGACGGCGAGGTCGGCGCCCTGGCGCTTCAGGAACGCGAGTTGCTCGGTGCTGTGACTGCGGGCGATGACCTTGATGTCGTGGCGAATTTTGCGGGCCTGGGTCAATATATGCCCCGCCGCGAAGCCGTCCGGGGCGGTGATGACAAGAAGACTGGCGGTCGCAATGTGCGCGGCTTCGAGCACCGCGACGGCGGCCGCGTTGCCGTAAACAACGTCCAATCCCTGTTGGCGCAGCTTGTCGGCGGCCACGCGGTCATATTCGATGACGATAAACGGGCGTTCCTGGCGCGTGAGCTCGGCGCCGATGACGCTTCCCACCCGGCCGTAACCGACAATGATCGTATGCCCTTCCGGCACGGCGGCCTTCGGAATCGCGGGCAGCGCGGCGTAGCGGCTCAGCATTCCCGTAAACCACTTTACGCGTCCAAGCGCGCGTTCCAGCGGACCGATGAGCTTGAACAAGAACGGGTTCAGGGAAATCGAGACCAGTGCGGTCGCCAGAATCAGGCTCTGGACCTCGCGTGTCATGATCTTGAGCTCGACGCCGAGCGAGGCCAGGATGAAGGAGAACTCGCCGATTTGCGCAAGGCCGGCGGAGACCATCAGCGCCGTCCCGACAGGATAACGGAAGGCGAGCACGATGATGAAGGTGATCAGGAACTTGGCGACGATCGTGATCAGGGCGGCGCCGGTGAGCCAGACCGGATGGGCGAGGACGATGGCCGGATCGACCAGCATGCCGACCGATACGAAGAACAGGACCGCGAAGGCGTTCTGAAAGGGCAGCGAATCCGCCGCGGCCTGATAGCTGAGGTCGGACTCGTTCAGCACCATGCCGGCGAAGAACGCACCCAACGCAAATGACACGCCGAAGAGTTCCGAGGAGCCGTAGGCGATTCCGAACGCGATCGCCAGGACCGACAGCGTGAACAACTCGCGCGACCCCGTACGCGCCACCTGGGCCAAAATCCAAGGCGCGACGCGCCGGCCCACAAAAATCACAACGGCGCCGAAGACCACGATCTTTCCAACGGCCAGCGCCAGCATCTCGGCCAGGGGGCCCAATTGTTCCGCTTCCGGCAGGTCGCCCGCGCGCAGCAGGCCGCGGGTCGCCGGCAACAGGACCAGGACCAACACCATGATCAGGTCTTCGACGATCAGCCAGCCGACGGTAATACGTCCTTCATGGCTGTCGAGCTTGTGGCGCGCTTCCAACTCGCGCGTCAGCACGACCGTACTGGCCACCGACAGCGCCACCCCAAATACAAGGCTGGCGCCGGGCGACCAATCCCACACAAAATGGGCCACCGAGAAGCCGAGCATCGTTGCGAGAACCGTTTTGACCACGGCCCCGAGCAGCGCAATGCCGCGCACGGCGTGCAGGTCTTTCACGGAAAAGTGCAGGCCGACGCCGAACATCAGGAGAATGATGCCGATCTCGGCGAATTGATTGGCGAGATCGGCGTCGATCAGAAACCCGGGCGTATAGGGGCCGGCGACGATCCCCGCGAGCAGATAACCGACAATGGGAGAAAGCCGGAGGCGCTGGGCCAAAAATCCCAGGGTGAAGGCCATCACGAAGGCAATGGCAACGGTCGTAATGAACGCCGTTGCATCGTGAGCCATCTGTTCCGTTCCCCTTGGCTGGCCCTCTCCCGCGGAATCGGATGATCCCGGGCCGAAAGCCCATGAGGAACAAGTCATAGACGCGCGGCCGCCGGCTTTCAACAGCCGGTACGCACGATGTCCTAGACGAGCGCGTCGTCGAGCGAATAACCGGCCGCGCGGACCGTGCGGATCACATCGGCGCCGTCGCCGGCATTCAAGGCTTTACGAAGGCGGCGGATATGCACGTCGACCGTGCGGGGTTCGACGTAGATGTCCGGACCCCAGACGCCGTTGAGCAGTTCTTCGCGCGAGAACACCGTGCCCGGGCGCTCCATCAGGTACTGGAGCAGGCGGAACTCGGTGGGGCCGAGGTGGATGGACTTGCCGCCGCGGGTGACGCGGTGGGCGTCGAGGTCGAGCACGATATCCCCGAAGGTGAACTGGCCCTTGTTCTGCGAGGGCTTCGCCCGGCGCAGGAGCGCGCGCACGCGCGCGATCAGTTCTGGCATCGAGAACGGCTTGGTGAGATAGTCGTCGGCGCCGACGTTGAGGCCGCGGACCTTATCCGACTCTTCCGTGCGCGCCGTCAGCATGATGATCGGCACATGGCGGGTTTCGGTTTTGCGGCGCAGCTGGCGGCACACCTCGATGCCGGACATACGCGGAAGCATCCAGTCGAGAATGACGGCGTCCGGCGGCGTTTCGCCCGCGACAATGACGGCTTCTTCGCCGTCGCGGGCTTCCGTCACGTTGTAACCTTCCTTCTCGAGATTGTAGCGAAGCATCGTCACGAGCGAGGCTTCGTCTTCGACAATCATTACCGTCGGTTTCATAAGTTTTCCCCGAAGACCCGATTCCATGGTTCGTTCAACCGAAACGACCTGTGACATAGTCTTGTGTCTTTCCTGATTTTGGAGTTTGGAACACGACTTCCGTGTCGCCGTACTCGATGAGACGGCCGAGATACATGAAGGCGGTGTTGTCGGAAACGCGCGCCGCCTGCTGCATGTTGTGCGTCACGATGATGATGGTGTAGTGGCCGGTAAGTTCGCTGATCAGATCCTCGATCTTCGCCGTGGCGATCGGATCGAGCGCCGAGCACGGCTCGTCCATCAGAAGCACTTCCGGATCGGCCGCGACCGCGCGGGCGATGCACAGACGCTGCTGCTGGCCGCCCGAGAGCCCGAGGGCGCTCTGGTCCAGGCGGTCCTTGACCTCGTTCCACAGCGCGGCGCTGCGCAGCGCGCGCTCGCAGGTTTCCTCGAGCACGGCTTTGTCGCGCACGCCGTCGACCTTCAGCGGGTAGACCACGTTCTGGAAGATCGACATCGGGAACGGATTGGGTTTCTGGAACACCATGCCCATGCGCTTGCGCAGCGCGATCACGTCCGCGTCGCGGGCGTAGATGTCCTCCCCGTGCAACTTGATCGACCCGGCGATGGAAAGCCCATCGACCAGGTCGTTCATGCGGTTGATACAGCGCAGCAGGGTCGACTTGCCGCAGCCCGAGGGGCCGATCAGCGCGGTCACCAGGCCCTTTTCCATCGGCATCGTGACGTTGTGCAGGGCCTGCGCCTGACCGTACCAGAGGCTTAAGTTCTCGATGTCGAGGACGGCGCCCGCGCCGCCGCGTTTGACGTGGTACACGGTGTCTTCCCGGGCCGATGTAGCGATATCCATGTTCATAAGACGTCCGCGCTCACTGCTTAAAATTGACTGCCCGCGAATTTCCGCCTCAGGCGATTGCGGATCACGATGGCGACGACATTCATGACGAAGATCAGGCTGATCAGCAGCATCGTGGTCACGAAAACCATGGGCTTTCCGGCTTCGGCGTTACGGGACTGGAAGCCCACGTCATAGATGTGGAAGCCGAGGTGCATGAAGCTGCGTTCAAGGTGGACAAACGGGAACAGGCCGTCGACCGGCAGCTCCGGCGCCAACTTCACGACACCCACGAGCATGAGGGGCGCGACTTCACCGGCGCCGCGCGCCATCGCGAGAATGATGCCGGTCATGATGCCGGGCATCGCGCGCGGCAGGACGATGTTGCGGATGGTCTGCCACTTGGAGGCCCCGCAGGCAAGCGAGCCTTCGCGCATGGAACGCGGCACGGCCGCCAGGGCTTCCTCGGTCGCGACGATCACGACCGGAACCGTAAGAAGCGCGAGAGTCAGCGCCGACCACAGAAGGCCGCCCGTCCCGAACGTGGGGTTCGGCAGACGTTCGGGATAGAACAGTGCGTCGATTGAACCGCCCAGCGTGTAGGCGAAGAAACCAAGTCCGAACACGCCGTAAACGATGGACGGCACGCCCGCCAGGTTATTGACCGAAATACGCACGATGGACACGAGGCGTCCCTGTTTGGCGTATTCGCGCAGGTACAAGGCGGTAATGACGCCGAAGGGCGCGACGGCGATCACCATCAACAATGTCATGGCCGCCGTTCCAAAAATCGCGGGCAGCACGCCGCCTTCGGTATTGGCTTCACGCGGCTCATCGCCAAGGAACTCGGCCCAGCGCGAGAAATAGACGGAAAGCTTGCCGCCGAACGACAGGTCGTTCGCCGGATAAAGGCGCACCAGGTGCGCCATTTCCTCTGTCTTCTCTTCGCCGCCGACGGCCACGAAAGTCACGGTATTGGCCGCGTTCTGGCGCCGCAACTCCTCGACCCGGGCGGCGAGCTTATCGTAGTTCGCACGCTGAACAGCGGCGTCGGCCTCAACGCGCGCCTGTGCCTGGCGGTAGTCCGCGCTGTCACGGCCGTTCTCAAGTTCGACGCCGCGCAGTTCGAGACGCGCGGATTCCAGCTTGTGGTTGATCGCGCCGATGTCGTCCTTCTCGACCGCGTTGGCCTGTTCCCAGCGCTCGCGAGACGCGCGGTGCGCCGCCGCGAAGGCGGGGTCGTCAAGCGAGGTGATCCGGCGTTCGGCGCCGTCGATGGTCGCCGACTTGATTGACCCGACGAACGGACCCCATTCCAGACGTTCGATGAACAAGAAGTTCGCCGGACGTTCACGCTTGGCCACCGTGAAATCGGGGATCCAACGGAAGTCTTCGCCGTAGAGGTCGAAGTTGCCGGTACGGTAGAGGGTGCGCGAGGCGTAACCGTCGGCCGCCGCGATCCGCGCGCGCCATTCCGGCGTCAGGGCTTCAAGGGTTTCGGTGGTCGGGCGGAAAAGCTCCTCGCGGAACGGCTCGCCCGCGGTGACCGTACCGTCGGCTTGCGTCACGACATCGATCGGCTTCGGGATAAACGTCAAGACGCCGTTCCAGGCGACCAGCGCCAGGAAGCCGGCGATCATCGCGATCCCGAGCGCCAGCGCGCCGCCCAGCACCCACAAGGCGGGCTCGCCGCGCGCGCGCATGTCGGTCCGGCGGATCGCCGCGCCCGCGGCAGCCGGCATCCGATTTTCCTGCGTGGTCTCGGCGATCACGCCCATGGCCGCATCCTCAACACTCACAGTTGCGCCGCCCGCTTGCGGAACCGTTGCCGGATCACTTCGGCGAAGGTATTCACGACGAACGTCATCACGAAAAGGGTCAGCGCCGCCAGGAACAGCATCCGGTACAGCGTCGAATCGCGCACCGCTTCCGGCAATTCCACGGCGATATTGGCCGACAGCGCGCGAAGTCCGCTGAAGATGTTCCACTCGAGCAGCGGCGTGTTACCGGCGGCCATGACGACGATCATGGTCTCGCCGACCGCGCGGCCCATGCCGACCATGATCGCGGAGAACACGCCGCTCATCGCGGTGGGAAGGATCACGAAGATCGCCGTCTGCCAGTCGGTCGCGCCGCAGCCGAGGCTTGCCGCGCGCAGATGCTCGGGCACCGCGTTCAGCGCGTCTTCCGAGATGGTGTAAATGATCGGAATGACCGCAAAGCCCATCGCGAAGCCGACAACCAGCGTATTACGCTGAACATAGGTGTCGACGATGCCGCCGCGCGGATCCATGCCGATGACGACGAGCGCCAGAGCCGCGAGATAGCTCAGCACGCCCGCGGCGATGAGGGTCGCAACCCAACGGCCAAGATCGGCGAGGCCGGCAAGCGTGCGGTTCTCGCCCCGCAAAAAGCGACCGAGGCGCTCGCCCACCAGACCTTGCGTGCTCATGAACAACGCCAGGAAGACGAACGGGAAAACCAGCATGGCGGTGAACGGCGTGCTTTCGCCGTGGCCGCCCGTGCTCCAGGCCTTGAGATCGCCGGCGAAGAAGATCCGCTCAAACCACGGGCCGAGAGCGAAAGCGACAAAGGCGGTGGCGATCAGGGCGGTGAAGATCAGGATGAACTTCGGCAGGCCGCCGTACCGGAGCGCGATGGTCGACGGCAGGAGCTGCCAGAGATACGCGCCCGCGAACAAGCCGGCCGGAACGACGATAAAGGCGCAGAAGATCGCCGCGATCCAGGTTTCGACCAGCGGCGCGAGAATAAGCGCCGCGATGAAGCCCAGCACCACGGAGGGCAAGGAGGCCATCAGCTCCATGGTGGGCTTGACCACCGCGCGCACGCGGTGATGAACGAACTCGGAGGTGTAGATGGCCGCGCCGAGCGCGATTGGGATGGCGAACAGCAGCGCGTAAACCGTGGCCTTGAGAGTGCCGAAAATCAGCGGCACGAGAGACAACTTAGGTTCGAAAGCGTCGGTGCCCGAGGAGGACTGCCAGGTCAGATCCGGTTCCGGGTAACCTTCGTACCAGACCTTGCCGAAGATCGTCCGCAGGGTCGTTTCCGGATGGGGCACGGCGACAGTCCAGGCGTGCGCCTGACCGTTCCCCGTGATCGCCACGATGCCGTTTTCGCGCGGCGCGAGGGCCACGGTATCGATTTCCGCGTCCGTGGCCGCGAGCTTCAACACGACTTGCTCGCTGGTGGAATGACGGACCCACACGTCGCCGCCGGCGTCGGCGGTCACAAACAGCTTGCCGCGCTGGCTGGCGTCCATGGCCACGACCGGCTTCGCATGCGGCTCCAGGCTGTGTGCGCGCACGAGCTGATAGCCGTCGCCGGTCTTGGCGTCGGCGCGCTGCAGGCGGAAATACACGTTCACCGAGCCGTCGCTGCCGCCGATGACCAGCGACTGTTCGCCGATCAGGAAGCCGATGGCGCCGATGGTCGCGTCACCGGGCAGGAGATCCACGGTTTCGGCCAGCTCCGGTTTGGGGAAAGAACGGGTGTCATAGCGGTAGATATTGCCCGTTTCGTCGGCGACGTAGACCTGGTCGGCATTGTTGGTCATCAGCAAGGCATGAACGTGCACATCGGCCGGAAGGCCGGGCAGCTCGGACGACGTCATGGTTGTGGTCGTCGCGCCGGTCAGCATGTTGGTGCGCGATTCCGTGCGCGAGAGGCGGCCGATCCCGGCCGCATCGACGGTGATGAAGGAGCGCGTCGGACGCTCGACGGTGCCGCCGAGGCGGTAATCGATGGCGACAATCGCGATTCCCGCGGGCGCGGTCTGCGTCTCTTCGCCGAGTTCGACGGCGATGGAGACGACGCGCATCTGTTCGGGACTGATCGCGGTGTAGATCGCCTGCCCGTCGGTGAAATCGGTATCGTTCAGGCGTTTCAGATTTTGCGGAACTTGCGCATTGTCGACAACGGCGCCGCCGACTTTCAACGTCCCCAGACGCAACGTGCCGTCCGAAAAGCCGAATGCGAGATCGCGGCCGTTCAAAGTGCGATTGAAGGCGCTGACATCTTTACCGCCGAGATCGAAAGCCGGCGCCTCGAGCTCGGTCCCGGTCGCGATGTGAAAGGCATGCACCTTGCCGGTCGCATCGACCGAGGTGGACAGGACTTTGTATTCGTCGATGACTTCCATGAGCGCGCGAGGACCCGGCGCGATCTTGGCCGAGCTGGAGCCCTCAACGGATGCGCCGGTAAACAGCGGCACAACGACTTGGGCAAGGAACACCATGATCCCGAACACGGCGACAATCACGCCGATGCCGCCGATCCGGATAATCCAGTCGGCGGCCTTGTCGATCATGATCACCGCGCGCGCGGTCTTCATGGAACGGCGCTGCCGCGGCCTGCTCCCCGGAGCTTCGCCTTTGGTTTCAACGTCCGCCACGCACACCCCACACTCTCGAAAACAACGCGTGTCTCTTAGTAGCTCAGCTCAAGCGCCTTCAGATCTTGCCCGGCCACCGCGGACGGGATCGGGAAATAACCATCCTTCACCACGCCGGTCTGGCCCTGTTTCGAGAGCACGAACTTGGCAAATTCGGCGCGGAGCGGCTCCAGCTTCGTGCCCGGCTTCTTGTTCAGGTAGACGTAGAGGAAGCGGGTGATCGGATATTCGCCGGCATAAGCGTTTTCCGCCGTCGAGTCGAAACACGCGCCGCCGTCGTTGGCCGAGATCGGCACCGAGCGCACGTCGGCGGTCTTGTAGCCGACACCCGAATAACCGATGGCGTCTTTGTCGGAGGCGATCGCCTGCACCACGGCCGACGAGCCCGGCTGTTCCTTCACGCTGTCCTTGTAATCGCCGTCGGCGAGCACGACTTCCTTGAAGTAGCCGTAGGTGCCGGAGGCCGAGTTGCGGCCGTACATCGAGATCGGACGGGACGCCCATTCTCCGGTCATGCCGAGCTGGCCCCAGGTCTTGAGGTCCTGCTTGCCGCCGTGCTTGCGGCTCTTGGAGAAGATCGCGTCAACCTGCGCGAGGCTGAGGCACTTGATCGGGTTGTCCTTGTGGACGAACACCGCCAGCGCATCGACCGCGACGCGCATGCCGGTCGGCTTGTAGCCGTATTTCTTTTCGAAGTCGTCCATTTCGGCGCCCTTCATCGGACGCGACATCGGACCGAACTGGGCGGTTCCGGCGATCAGCGCCGGCGGGGCGGTGCCCGACCCCTTGCCTTCGATCTCGACCTTCACATTCGGATATTCTTTGGCGAAGCCTTCGGCCCACAGAGTCATGACGTTGTTGAGCGTGTCCGAGCCGATGGACTTGAGGCTGCCTTCGACGCCCGCGGCCTTCTTATAGTCCTTGAGCGAGGGATCGACTTCGACGGCCCAAACGCCGGTGGCGGCGACACTGCCGGCAAGCACGCAAACGGCGCCGAATTTCTTGAGCATGGATGTCTCCACGGGAAGAGAGCGGTTGTAAAAACACGCCATCCATAGCGGCGAAGGCCACACCTTTTTTGACAGATTTATGAAAGATTTATGACAGACCGGCCGTTCCACAACCGCCTTTCCGGGCAAAAATAAAGCGCTGGTTTTACAGCGCTTTTTAGACTTTATCCGCGCAGGGCCGAGATGTTGCCGCGGTAGTCCTTGGTGCCGAAAACCGCCGTTCCGGCCACCAGGACCGTCGCCCCCGCCTCGCGCACGTCTTTTGCGGTCGCCGGCGTGATGCCCCCGTCCACCTCCAGCTCGATCGGGCGCCGCCCGATCATGGTCTTGATGCGGCGAAGTTTCTCGAGCTGGCTCGGGATGAAAGACTGCCCGCCGAAGCCGGGATTGACGCTCATGACCAAAATGAGGTCGAGGCGATCGAGCACATATTCGATCACGTTTTCCGGGGTCGACGGGTTCAGCGAAACGCCCGCTTTCTTGCCGAGCGAACGGATGAGCTGCAGCGAGCGGTCGAGGTGCGCGCCGGCTTCGGCGTGCACCGTGATGATGTCCGAGCCCGCTTCCGCAAAGGCCGCGATGTAGGGATCGACCGGCTGGATCATGAGGTGCACGTCGAGCACCTTCTTGGTGTGCGGGCGCAGCGACTTCACGACCACCGGGCCGATCGTCAGGTTCGGCACGAAGTGGCCGTCCATCACGTCGACATGGATGTAGTCGGCGCCCGCCTCATCGATCGCGCGTACTTCCTCGCCGAGACGTGCGAAATCCGCAGAGAGGATGCTGGGCGCGATCTTGACCGGCATGTGCTATTAAACCCGCTTCTTGGCCGCGGCCACGACGGCGTCGGCCGTAATGCCGAAGTGCCTGTAGAGTTCGGGCGCCGGCGCCGATGCGCCAAACGTGGTCATGCCGACCACGGCGCCTTGCGGACCCACATAGCGTTCCCAGCCGAACGTGCTTGCGGCTTCGATGGCGACCTTCACGGTCCCCTCGCCCAGCACGTTCGCGCGATAGGCCGCCGGCTGCGCATCGAACAGTTCCCACGACGGCATCGAAACGACGGCCGCCGCGATTCCATCGGCCTTCAGCTTCTCGCGTGCTTCCATGGCGAGGCTGACTTCCGAGCCCGTGGCGATGATCGTGACCTGACGCTTGCCTTCGGCTTCCGCGAGGACGTACGCGCCCTTGGCGCAGAGGTTTTCGTCGGTGTGCGCCGTGCGCAGCGTCGGCAGGCCTTGGCGCGTGAGCGCGAGCACCGACGGCTTTTCGGCGGCGACGGCGATGGCCCAGCACTCGGCCGTTTCAACCGTGTCGCACGGGCGCATGGTGACGAGATTGGGAATGATGCGCAGGCTGGCGAGATGTTCGACCGGCTGGTGGGTCGGGCCGTCTTCGCCGAGGCCGATGGAATCGTGCGTCATCACGTAAACGACGCGCTGGCTCATCAGCGCCGAAAGACGGATCGACGGACGGCAGTAGTCGGTGAACACCAGGAACGTGCCGCCGAACGGGATGATGCCGCCGTGCAGCGCGAGGCCGTTCATGGCCGCCGCCATGCCGTGTTCGCGCACGCCGTAATACACATAACGGCCCGAGAAATCCGACGCCGAGATGGGCGCCATGCCGGCGGCCTTGGTGTTGTTGGAACCGGTGAGATCGGCCGAACCGCCGATCATTTCCGGAATGACCTTCGCAAGCGCGTCGAGCACGGTCTGCGAGGACTGGCGGGTGGCAACCTTCGGCTTTTCGTCCGAGGTCTTTTTCTTCAAGTCGTTGATGGCCTGCATCCAGCCTTCGGGCAGCTTGCCCGACATCAGGCGGTCGAATTCCTTGCGCTGTGCGGGCTCGAGCGCGCCAAGGCGCCTGGACCACTCGGCAGCGGCGGCGGCGCCCTTGGCGCCGGCGGCGCGCCAGGCGGCCAGCGTATCGGCCGGAACGACAAACGGCTCGTGCGCCCACGACAGCTTCTCGCGCGTGCCCTTGATCTCGGCGTCGCCGAGCGGCGAGCCGTGGGTCTTCGCGGTGCCGGCGAGGGTCGGCGCACCGTAACCGATGGTGGTCTTGCAGGCGATCATCGCCGGCTTGTCGCTTGCCTGCGCGGCCTTGAGGGCCGCGGCGACGGCGTCCGGATCGTGACCGTTCACGGCCCAGGTATTCCAGCCCGAGGCTTCAAAGCGCTGACGCTGATCGTCGGAGACGGTCAAGCTCGTCGGACCGTCGATGCTGATGGAATTGTCGTCGAACAGGACGATGAGCTTGCTGAGCTTCAGGTGGCCGGCCAGCGAAATGGCTTCGTGGCTGATGCCCTCCATCAGGCAACCGTCGCCGGCGATGACGTACGTGTAGTGGTCGACGACCTCCTTGCCGAAACGCGCGGCGAGCAGACGCTCGGCCAGCGCCATGCCCACGGCGTTCGCGATCCCCTGCCCCAGCGGGCCGGTGGTCGTCTCGGCCGCCGAAGCGTGCCCGTGTTCAGGATGGCCCGCCGTGATCGCGCCCATCTGGCGGAAGTTCTTGATCTGCTCAATGGTCATGTCGGCATAGCCGGTGAGATACATGAGGCTGTAGAGCAGCATCGAACCGTGGCCCGCGGAGAGGATGAAGCGGTCGCGATCGGCCCACTTCGGCTGGGCGGCGTCGTACTTCAGGAAGCGCGTGAAGAGGACCGTGGCGACATCGGCCATGCCCATCGGCATGCCGGGGTGACCGGAATTCGCCTTCTGCACCGCGTCGGCGGAAAGGAAGCGGATCGCATTGGCCATCGAATCGTGGCTTACGGCAGCGGCGGCGGTCGAAGCGTCCTTCATCGAAACTCTATTCTTTTCAATTGGTTATACGAAAGCGTCCCAGCGGGCATCTCGCACGCTTGTGACGGACCAAGGCGGAGTTTGCAAGGGCGAATTCCACCGGCCCCGGGCGGGCCGGGACGGGCCAAAACGCGGCTTAAAGCACGCGTTCTTGGACTTGTACGGCGTCCTCGAAATCAGGGCGATAAAGCTGGTAGTTCGCCTTGCCCTGCCGCTTGGCGAAATACATCGCAACGTCGGCATTGTGCAGAAGCTGGCTCGCGGTGGTCGCCTGTCCCGGCAACAGCGAAATGCCGATGGAGGCCGAAATGCGCCCCTCCCGTCCGCCGAGATCGAACGGCTCGGTCAGGGATTTGATAATGCGCTGCGCGACGATGGCCGCCGCTTCGAAGTTGTCGATGAGCGGCATAATGACCGTGAACTCGTCGCCGCCGAGGCGCGCCACGGTATCGGCTTCGCGGACGCTTTTCTCGAGACGGCGTGCGGTCGACTTCAGCAATAAATCGCCGGCGTCGTGGCCCATGGTGTCGTTGATCGCCTTGAACCCATCGAGGTCGATGAACATCAACCCGACGCTGGTTTTCGCGCGCCGGCCTTCCAGCACGCGCCGCGTGAGGCGGTCCATGAACAGCGTGCGGTTCGGCAGGCCCGTAAGCTGATCGTAGTTGGCCTGATAGATGATCTTTTCTTCGTCCAGCTTGCGCTGGGTCACGTCCGAAACGATGGCGATGTACTGCTGGATCACGCCGCTTGCGTCACGCACGGCCGACAGCGAGATGCGCGCCGCATAACGGCGGCCGCTCTTGCTTTTGCACCATTGCTCCCACTGCGTATCCTCGCCGCTTTCTTCGATCGGCAGCGGACCGTCGGTGCCCTGGGCGCCGTGATTGAGGACCGCGCCAAGCGGCTGGCCGACGATTTCGGATTCTTCGAGATGCGTGAAGCGGCGGTAGGCCGGATTGCTTTTCGTAACGCGGCCGTTGGCGTCGGCCACGATCAAACCGTCGGGACTGTGCTCGAACACGGCGCCGGCGAGCCGCAGCTCGGCTTCGGCGCGCCGCCGTTCCGTGACATCGCGGAACGTGATGACGTATCCGGCGGTCTCGCGGCCGGCGCGGAACGGGGCAACGGCGTACACGGCTTCAAAGCTTTCGCCGTCGCTGCGCGCGAGGTGAGCCTCGCGCTCGAGATAATATGGACCGCCGCGGATCTGCCCAAGCAGAGGCAACGGCTGGCCTGCACGGACGTGTGCGGCCCCAAAGACAAACAACCGCTCGACATTCACACCGGCCATCGCGCCGGCGTCGCGGTTCATGAGATCGCCGGCCGCCGCATTGGCGAAAGCAACCCTGCCGTCGGCCTCGACCGCGATGATGCCGTTGGAGGCCGCATCGAGGATTTGCGTGGTCATCATCGAGATCCGCGACGGGCCGGCCGGGGGATTGAGCGCCGGTGAAGGCGCTGAGGGGAGCGCGGCAGGCTTGCGTGACGCGCGCTTCTTCGGCGCGGCCGGTGGGGCTTTTTGCGGTTTACGCACGGCCCGCGTCGCCGGCTTCGGCTTTTTTCTGGCCGGCGCCTTTGCGCGCGTCCTCACGCCGGTTTTAAGCTTTCGCGGCATTACGCTTTTAGGTTGTTTGGGGTGTGAAACACGCTTTGACCCGGATGGACAAATAACCTTGGGTTGACAATGACTTGCCCGATCTCGGCGCAGTTTATACGTCCCCCAGCCAAATGCATAGCGGGCCGGAGTGGTCCCTGCGCGCGAATGCCCTTTTCCCGCAATTGGTTTCGGCTCTATATTATGCGCACGTCTATTTTTTTGGGGGATGCCATGGCGGATCCAGGATACCAGCCGGACGTGAGCGGCCTCGCCGCCGCGCTCCAGCATGAACACGGTCTCAAGGCCCTGGACGTGGCCGTAGAAACGGCGCGAAAGCACATGCAGGACGCCGCATGGAAACACTGCACGATGTGGTTACAGGTCGTGAATCGCTTGAATGCGACACCCCGCGCCCGCATCGGTTAACGCTCCTCAGGCTTTCTTGATCATCCGGATCGCAAAGAGCGCGGCGAGGATCAGGCCGTACGTCAACGGCTCGATGAAGCCCGCGCGGACCATCATGTAGTAGTGGAACACGCCGGCGATTGCCGCGGGGTAGACCAGGCTATGCAGGCGCCGCCAGCGCCGGCCGCCGAGCCTGCGCGTCATCGCGTCCGTCGAGGTGGCGGCCAAGGCGGTCAGGATCACGAGCGCGAACATGCCGACGGTGATGTAGCGGCGCTTGACGATCTCCTGCACGAGCAGCTGCAGATCGAAGAAGAGATCGAGCCCCACGTAGCTCATGACATGCAACGTCACGTAGAAGAACGCGAACAGGCCAAGCATGCGCCTGAGCCGGGCAATCCCGTTCCATTTCGTTAAAAGGCGGATCGGCGTCACGGCGAGCGCGATCAGCACAAACCGCAGCGCCCAATCCCCGAAATAGCGGGTGGTCGCTTCAATGGGATTGGCGCCGAGCTGGCCGCTCAGGGCGCGGTATCCCCACCAGGCGAACGGCGCCAAGGCAATAACGAACGCCGCCGGCTTCAGCCAGCGGCGCACGAACATCTCGAAATTGCGCGATGTGTCGACCTCAGCCATGCCCGCGATCGAACGGCCCTAGTAAAGACGGGTGAGGTTCATGCCCTTGTACAAATCCGCGACCTCTTCCTCGTAGCCGTTGAACATCAGGGTCGGACGGCGGCGGAAGTCGCCGATGCGCCGCTCGCTTGCCTGCGACCACCGCGGATGATCGACCTTCGGATTGACGTTGGCGTAGAAGCCGTACTCGGTGCCGTTCATCACCTTCCAGGTATTCTGCGGCTGCTCCTCGACGAAGCTGATGCGCACGATGGATTTGACGCCCTTGAAGCCGTACTTCCAAGGCACGACGAGACGCAAGGGAGCGCCGCTTTGGCCAAGCAGAGGTTGGCCGTAAAGGCCGACCGCGAGAATCGTGAGCGGGTTCATCGCCTCATCCATCCGCAGCCCTTCGATATAAGGCCAGGGAAGATTCGCGCTGCGTTGGCCGCGCATCTCGGTCGGGCGCACGACCGTCTCGAAGCGCACGAACTTGGCGCTGCCTTGCGGCTCGAAGCGCTTGATGACCTCGGCGAGCGAAATGCCGACCCAGGGGATCACCATCGACCACGCCTCGACGCAGCGCATGCGGTAGATCCGCTCTTCAACGGCGTGCGGCTTGATGAAATCGTTGAAGTCGATCGTGCCCGGCTTATTGCACAGGCCGTCGACCTTCACGGTCCACGGCAGCGGCTTGAAGGCGGCGGCGTATTCGGCCGGATCGCCCTTATCGAGCCCGAACTCGTAGAAATTATTGTAATTGGTGATGTCCTCGAACGACGTCGGCTTGTCGTTCTCACCGAGCTTGGCATAGCCCTTCTTGAGATCGGCAAACTTGCCGCCCGCCGCCGGCAAGACCGCGCCTTGCGCATCTTGGGCACGGCCTAGGGCGCCGCCCAGCGCGAAACTGCCCGCAATCAGGCCGGCGGTCTTCATGAGCTGGCGGCGATTGAGATAGGCGCTTTCGGACGTGATCTCATGAGACGCAACGTCCGATGCCTTACGGCGGCGAATAAGCATGGCATTCCCTCGCGAGTGCGGCCTTGGCGGTCCTGGTCATTATATCGTGCCCGGCCGCAAAAAGAAAAAGCGCCGGACCTAGGGGTCCGGCGCTCTCATTTTCTTGAAGCAAGCCTAGAGACTTAGGCCTTCTTCGGCTGGCCGCTGTAGATCTTCCACAGGTTGGCCACCTTTTCAGATTGGCTGCCCGCAGTGATCGACTTGAACGCGGCGAGGCCTTCCGCACGGCGGCCGGCGCTGATGTGCGCGATGCCGAGGCGGAGCTGAGCGTCGTCCTTGTTGTCGACGCCTTTGCCGATCCCGGCGGTGATCAGCTGGATGGCCTTCTCGTTGTCGCCCATGCTCCAGTAGGCTTCACCGAACTTCACGGTGGCGTCGCCCTTGGCTTGCTTGGCGGCTTCAGCAACACCCTGCGGGAGGGTCTTGGTGTCGGCGTCGCACTGCTTGGTGGCCAGAGCGAGCAGACGCGATTCGCGTTCCTTGTTCGCCGCCTGGCCCATGACCCCGGCCTTCGTGCCCTTTTCGATCACGGCCTTGCCTTCGCACGGCAGGCCTTCCTGAAGGGCGATTTCCGCCATCTGGGTGTATTCACGGTCCGTCGCCATGATGCCGCTGACGAACTTGATACGCGCGACGTCGAGTTCGACGTGCGGATTGCCGCGGAGTGAACGCTCGGACATCTGCACGAACTGGGCGAAGTACTTCGGATCCGGATACAGGGTGATGAGCTTTTCCATGGTGCCGGCGACGGCATCGGTGTTGCCGAGTTCGTAGTCGGCGCTCATCAGGAGCTCGAGCCACTGCTTATCCGGATTGCGGCGGGCGGACTCGGCGCCCTTCACCGCGGTACGGATGTTTTCCGCAGCCTGCTTGTAGTCCTTCTGGATGTAGTAGCTCTGGCCGACGAGGACCTGCATGTCGCCGTCCGCGCCGTTTTCCTTCATGTAGCGGTTCGCGTACTCGATGGCCTTCGGATAGTTCTTGGCCTGGTAGTTGACGCTGGCGAGCTGCTTCACGCGTTCTTTCGTCTGCTCCGGGTTCATCTGACCGGTGGCGAGAGACGCTTCCCACGCCGCGGTGCCCTTCGCGAAGTTGCCGCTCTGGAAGTAAGAAACCGCGAGGATTTCGTTCACGAGGAACGTTTCGTACGCGCTCTTGCCGCTGACGGCCGCCGCTTCTTCAGCGCTCGCCACGGCTTCCTTGAACTGCTTCTTCTTCAGGAATTCCTGGGCAGCCTGCAGAGGCTTACCAACAGCCGGCTTAACGCTCGGCGCTTTTTCCGCCGCGAAGGCGGCTTGCGGCGCCACGATCGCGTCCGCACCAACAAGTCCCGTCGCCAGCATGAGCGACAACGCGATCAAAGAAGCTCTCGATTTCATGTTTGCTGTGTCCTCTTACAAGCAAAAGAGAAACGCCACTGGTCGTGTAACCGGTGGCGCCCCTCGCTACCCCAATGCAAGTCTTGCCAAGATCCTAGGCTTTATTATGGCAAGGCCCAAAAGCCCAAGGCAAGACCACCTCGTGTTACTGGTTCAAAAACTGCTCGTTGCCGACAAAGCCGATCTTCTTAACGCCAAGGCGTTGAGCGATCGCGAGAATTTTTGCAACCGTATCGTATTTAGCCAAACGGTGCGGGCGAAGATGAACTTCCGGCTGCGGTTGACCCGCGGCCACCGACGCCAGGTAACGGGTCACCTGGGCCAGGTTCTGTGTAACGTTACCATCCCAAATGATGGTGCCGTCGAAGTCGACTTCAACCGTATGCACCACCGGCGGCGCCGGCGGATTGGTATTTTGGTTCGGCCGCGGCATGTCCAGCTTCACGGCGTGCGTTTGCACCGGCAAGCTCATGATGAACATGATCAGCAGCACGAGCATGACGTCGATCAGCGGAGTGGTGTTCATTTCCACCATCACGCCGCCTTCGTCAGCTGCACCTACGCTCATTCCCATAACGAAAACTCCTTAGGAAGTCTCGGAGCGGCTAGTTGCCGCCCCGAAGCTCCGGATCAGTAATGAAGCCAACCTTCATGATGCCGCCGCGCTGTGCGGTGGCGACCACACGTCCGATGAACTCATATCGGGCTTGTTGGTCGCCACGGATGTGCACTTCCGGCTGAGGCACTTGAACGGCCGCGGCCTTCATGCGCTCCAACAGGGTTTCGGGACTCACGAGAAGGTCGTTCCAGTAGATTTTACCATCCTTGTCGACCGCAATGATGATGTTCTCGGGCTTGGTCTGCGTCGCTTCGTTGGAAATGACGGGCAGTTCGAGCTCGATAGTCTTCGTCACGACCGGGATGGTGATCAGGAAGATGATCAGCAGCACCAACATGACGTCCACGAGCGGGGTCGTGTTGATCGTCGAGTTGACTTGATCTTCTTCTGCAGCTGGTCCGACACTCATACCCATATCGGTAACTCCTACTAGAACGCGTTGCGCTTAGGCGCGACGGGTCTGCGCGCGGCCGCTCAGCAACACAGCGTGGACGTCGGCCGAGAAGTTACGGACGCGAGCGGCGACGATTTTGTTGCGGGCGACGAGCAGGTTGTAGAAGAGCACCGCCGGCACCGCGACCGCGAGGCCGATGGCGGTCATGATGAGCGCTTCACCGAGAGGACCGGCAACGCGGTCGATCGAGACCTGACCGGCGACGCCGATCGAGATGAGCGCGTTCAAGATCCCCCACACCGTGCCGAAC
The DNA here is from genome assembly GCA_041919675.1 of Rhodospirillaceae bacterium. GTDB lineage: Bacteria > Pseudomonadota > Alphaproteobacteria > Rhodospirillales > Rhodospirillaceae > SHVO01. The sequence goes on from JAYRTJ010000018.1 coordinate 27,734, forward strand.
AGACCGACGAACGGAGCGACCGAGCCGACCGAGGCGAGGAACGACAGACCGGCGCCGAGGCGGCCGTTGATCGCGTCCTGCGAACGCTGCAGCGACATGGTGACCCACTCGTTCAGGTCGACCTGGTCGGTCAGCTTGCCTTCGTGGTGTTCGGAAGCGCGCAGGCCGTCTTCAACGACGGTGCGGAACACGCTGTTGGCGTCCAGCTTGGCAACGCCTTCCTTGAGGCTGCCGGCGGTCCAGAAGTTCTTCTGCGCGGCATCGGCCTGGCGCAGGACCGAGGCGGTGTCGAACAGACGCAGGATGGTGATGTACCAGGTGCCCATCGACATGAAGATCAGGATGAAGAGCACGGTCTTGGCGACGAAATCGCCGTGTTCCCACATGGCGGCGAAGCCGTACGGGTTTTCCACTTCGACCTGGTCGGAGGTGGTGGTGGCGCCTTCGGCCGGGGCGGCGTCCGCCGGAGCGGCGGCGACGTCAGCCGGAGCGGCGGCCGGGTCGGTCATGGCGGGAGCGGCGGCCGCATCGGCCGGCGCAGCGGCGTCCTGGGCATAGGCGAGGCCGCCCGACAGGACGACAGCCAGAGCCACGGCGGACATCAAGCCCGCGAGTTTCGAAACAAAGGTGTTACGGGTATTCATGTTGTGATCCTCACTAAACGCAAACTTTTGATTGGTCCAAGTTACTGCAGCGGCTAGGACGTCCTAGCCCTTCAGCGAAAACGTCACTTTAATTCTCATCTGCATCGCTTCCGGCTTGCCGTTGCGCGTTCCAGGCAAGAAACGCCAGGAACGAACGGCTTCCTTCGAAGCGGCTTCATCAAGCCGTTCGAAACCGCTGCTCTGGTCGATCTTGGCTTCGGTGACGCGGCCTTCTTCGCTCACGCTGAGCAGGAGAACGACCGTGCCTTCTTCGCCAAGTCGCTTGGACATGGCCGGATAGATTTCCTCGGCGCCGGCATTCGGGCGGCGCGGATTGGTGCGCGGCGGAATGAGAACGTCCGCGGGCGGCGGCGGCGGCGGAGGTGCAACTTTCTTGGTGACCTGGATGGCGGAGGTCGGCGCAGCTTCCTGCGTAATGACCACATCCGGCATATCCATGACGACCGGCGGCGGCGCATCGAACTTGGGCGGCGGCGGCGGCGGTGCTTCAGGGATTTGCTGCGCTTCTTCGATCACGCGCGTTTCGATCGGTTCAAGAAGAGCGTCGACCATGGTCTTGGCGAGACCAGTGGTGAGAGCCCAGAGCATCAGCGCGTGAACCGCGATGACGACGATGAAACCGATCGTGCGTTTGTTAGACGCCGGCTTTTCAGTACGATGAACAGGACGTTCCATGCGCTCACTCGAAATGGGTTAGCGGAATTCAGACAATCTCGATGGGCGAAAAGCGTCGCGGTGTAACAGGGCGTTGCCCACCTTGGCAAGTGCCCCACAGCCGCGCAGGCTGGCCCTAGCGGCCACCCTGTAACCCCCCCTCATCCATCCCCTTGGTTATACCCCACGGGAAGCCCGTAACCAACGGCATGTGAAATGTTGTGTCAAGTCACTTATGCCATGCGTCAAAAAAAGATCGCATCGATGAACGGCTTGGTTCGAGAATTAATCATGCACTCATGCTGGCCCATCATGACGATGACTTGTTTTTTCTAGCAAAACTCGACGTATCGATGCGCGCGCGTTGCGCGCTGCACTGCGAACCGAAAGGACGCGTCCTTTTTTGTCGGCGCGAAATAAGGCGCTGAAAAGCGCGTCACCTTTTAGAAAACCAATAAGAAATTTTATCGCGCGAGGGCGAATCGCGACATTGCACGCATCTGCGAATTGCCTCAGCGGCAGGTGAAAGACCGCCTTAACATACCGTATGTAACAACGCAGCGGACGACATACGCCGTATGTAGTAAGAGGTGCGAACTACGTATTGCGCCGCACCCATACATTATCGCGCTTTGCAGCCGTGTTAGTATGTTCGGGGCGGGTTAAACGAGGGGGGCTCATTCGTGCTGTCTCAGCCGACAGATCGGCGCGCTGAAGAAGAACGGCGTGCGCTGCACGGCCTCAAGGCCCAGCGCAAGCGCTTCAGCCTCGCGGCCGCATTTTTCTCCATTGCCCTCATGTACGCGTTCCACAAGACGGCGTACGCGTGGCTGACACCCGTGCTCGGGATCGCGCTCGCCGAGGCGATCGGCTTCTTTCTTCTTCGCGCGCGGAGCGCACGCCTTCCCTGCGTGATCGTGCCTGCCGGCGCCGCGCTGTTTTTCAGCACAAGCACCATCGCCGCCGCGCTCCTTGATCCGGCATTCGGCGCGCTGCACTTCGCCTTCATGTTCTCCGTGGGCGGCGGACTGACGCTGTTGATCGCGCCGGGACGCCGCGGCGTCATCACGGCGCTCGTCGTCATGGGCGCCGTCGGCGTCGCGGGCGCCGTCTTCATCGGCACAACCCTCGATACGTTTGACGTGACGCGCGCCGTGAGCTCATTGCTCATCGGCCTTCTTGTGCCGTATCTCGCCGCCGACCGGATTGAAGAGGCGCACCACGAAGCTTCGGCGCTCCAAATCGAACTCGCGCGCCGCGCGACATCCGATGACATCACCGGCGTCTCGAATCGCGCGCACATCAGCCTGCTCGCGCAAAACGAATTCGCGCGGTCGCGCCGCTATGGCCAGCCTTACTCGTGCCTCACCATCGAAATCGAAAAGTACGAGCGCATCCTCGCGTCGCACGGCCTCGCGGCGGCAAACGCCGTCGTTCAGGTCCTCACCGGCTATTGCGTGGTGGTGATGCGCCACTGCGACAGCTTCGGACGGCTCAGCCCGAGCCGCTTCCTGGCCTTGCTTCCCGAAACGCCTTCGCAAGGCGCCCGCACCCTCGCCGAGCGCATGTGCCGCGATCTCGCGGCGCTGGACGTGGCGGTGGGCGGCGAAAAGCTGCAATTCACGGTCGTCATCGGGGGCGCGCAGATGCACGCGGTGGATCGCGGGGCGGGCGACATGTTGCGCCGCGCCGACCAAGGCCTCGCCGACGCCCTCGCGCATGGCGGCAATTGCGCTGTCTTCGCGGCTGTGCCCGTTCATCAGCCGGCGAACGAAGCCGGCGATGGTGAAGACACCCCGGAGGACGCCGCGCCGTGAGCGGAGCGATGACGTGGACACCGGAGGTCTATCTGAATTTCGCGGCCTACCGGGCGCGGCCCGTCGCCGATCTTCTGCCGCGCGTCAGTCCGCCGGACCTCGGCGTGCTTTACGATCTGGGCTGCGGCCCGGGCAACGTGACGATGAAATTGAAGGCGCGCTGGCCGGCACGCGCGGTCGTCGGCGTCGACTCATCGCCCGAAATGCTGGACGCCGCGCGCGGCAAACATGCCGGGGACGGCGTCAGTTTCGAGCGCGGCGACATCGCCGGATGGACGGCCTCCCAGCCCGCCGCGTTGATCTTCGCCAACGCCGCCCTGCACTGGGTCCCGGCTCACGAGACGCTCTTTCCGCGTCTCGCGCACGCTTTGATACCGGGCGGTATACTGGCCGTGCAGATGCCGCTCGGCCAACGCGCGCCGTACCATAGCTGCATCGGCGAGATCGCCGCCGCGCCGCGCTGGCGCGACAGATTGGCCAAGGCGCACCCCCAAACCACGCCTTTGTCGGCCGGCGGGTATTACGAGCTGCTCGCGCCGCTCATGGATGAAATCGACATCTGGGAGACCGACTATCGCCATGTCCTCGAGGGCGAGGATCCCGTCGCGGCGTGGGCGTCCGGCACGGCTTTGGTGCCGTACACCAGCCTTCTCGAAAAGGCGGAGGCCGCGGATTTCACCGCGGCCTATGCGAGAGCCGTCCGCGCGGCCTATCCGCCTCAATCGGACGGCCGCACAATTTTCACCATGCGGCGGATCTTTATCGTCGCGCGGCGGCGCTAAAAGATATCGACCTCGCGCAGGCGGATGACGGCGTCGAGCGCCTCGCCGAACGAAAGATCGGGACGAACCGACATCACGGCCGCCGCCGCGGCGCGGCTCTGGCCCATATAGTCGCGCCCCGAAGCGCGCGCGCTGGTGACGGTGCGCAGCACGATGCCGCGCAGGTCGCGCGCGTCAAAACGCTTGGCGCGGCCCGCCCGCGGCTGCACCGGCGGAATCGGCACGGCGGTGAACGAGCGACCAAAGTTCTCGGTCGAGACGATTGCCATAGCTGGCTCCTTCGGAAACAAACGGGGCGGAAACAGATGAGGTCCCAAAGAATGAAACGGCGGCGGAACCCGCAAGTTCCCTGTGGGAAAAAGAAGTTTTAGCGGGGATTTCTCAGGACTTATCGGCCCCGGACGGATCCAGCGGCCGCCAATCCTTGCCGCGGGGAGCGACGGTCTTGGCGCGCTCGGCGCAGGCCGCGACCGTCGTCCGCTTCTCGGCCATGGTCATGGTGCGCCACGCGCCGATCTCCTTGATCGTTCTGAGGCAGCCGATACAAAGCCCGCTCGCGCGGTCCATGGTGCACACACTCACGCAAGGCGATGCCACCACATCTTCGTCCGGGGGGTCGCCTTCGGCGGGGAGAGGAGGAAGTGTCATCGGGGGCGCGCGTGCTATGGTGCGGGAAATGCTCGAAGGAAGCTCGTTATGGATATATCGGATAACCTGACACAACTCGGCGGACAAGCGCCTCTCCCGGCGTCTCCGGATGTCGCGGTGCTTGAAACGGTGCCGAACCCGCATGCGGGAACGGACTATCTGATCCGCTTCACATGTCCCGAGTTCACCTCGCTGTGCCCTGTCACCGGCCAGCCCGACTTCGCGCATATCGTCATCGACTATGTCGCGGACGAACTCATCGTCGAATCCAAATCGCTGAAGCTGTTCCTCGGCTCCTTCCGCAATCACGGCTCCTTCCATGAAGACTGCACGCTGACCATCGGCAAGAGAATCGTGGAAGCGACCTCGCCGAAATGGCTGCGGATCGGCGGATATTGGTATCCGCGCGGCGGCATTCCCATCGACGTGTTCTGGCAAACCGGCGCGCCGCCGCAAGGTTTGTGGGTCCCCGATCAGGGCGTGCCGGCCTATCGCGGCCGCGGCTGAGCAACGCCGCCTGCACGCGCGGCCAACAAAAACAGCAACTCACATCATTTGTGACGCACACCCCGGAATGAAAAAGGCGCGCGCCGCCGCGCGTTTACGCGCGGCAAATAAAAGACGGCGGCCCGCGCCATGGATGAAGCACACCCGGAATGAAAAAGGGGCGCGGAAACCCCGCGCCCCTTCTTAACTCCTGGTCAGCCGATGTCAGCGACCTGGAGCCCTCCCCCCTCGTGTTCCGCGCGGCGCCGGAGTAGCCACCGCGACGGACGAAACCATTACCTACCGATTACAATCGAGCAAGCTCGACCTTAAAAGGGCTGTAATATTTTTTAGTTGATGCGACATTTTTGCACTAGTCGCTTGGAACCGCGATTATGGCAAATCCCAACCTTCGCGCGACTACACGCCGGCCTTTCCCTTGAACGAGAGCGAAGCGGAATTGATGCAATACCGCTCGCCGGTCGGCGCGGGGCCGTCGGGAAAAACATGCCCAAGGTGTCCGCCGCAATTGGCGCACGTGATCTCGACACGCACCATGCCGTGGCTCGTATCGCGGTGATGCTCCAGCGCATCGCCGGACGCCGGCGCCGTGAAGCTGGGCCATCCGGAGCCCGAATTGTACTTCGCCGCCGCGTCGAACAGATCCGCGCCGCAGCCCGCGCATGCAAAAGTCCCGACGCCCTTGAAGTCGTTATAGGGGCCGGTGAACGGGCGCTCGGTGCCCTTCTGGCGCAGAATGCGAAACTGTTCAGGCGTCAGTTCGGAGCGCCACTGGTCTTCCGACTTCGAGATCTTGGCCACCTTGATCCTCCACGTTCTACTTCTGAAGGGTATCGACGAGCTCGCGAAGCTGCGTGCGCGCACGCAGGAGATAGAAACCGAGCGTGGCGAGATGCGACGGAGACAAGGTGCTGTCCTGCTCGCCGTTGATGACGATCAAGGGATCCATCGCCGCGCCGGTGCGCATCGATGTCAGCATCTCGGTCCAAATCTCGCCCGCGCGCCGGTCCTCGATCACCGTCGAGAAGTCCTGCCCGACGGCATTGAGGATAACGGCGTAGCCGTACATCTTGCCTTTGACGTTGAAGAACACGTCGTCGGCCTCGGAATCGAAATGCCCGCCCGCCGCGCCGACACGCGCTTCGATGATCGCGCTCGCCGAGCCGAGATCGGACGCAATCCGGTCCAAAAGCACAATCAGGTTGTCCGCACGCCGTTCATAGCTCGCTTTACCGGCGGCGAGATCGCGGTTGTAGCGCATCAGCGCGTCGACACCGCGCTTGTACTGCGTCTCGGCCTTCGCGTCGGGCCAGATATTGCCCTGCCCCCAGTACCAGATCCTGCCGTCGTACTTGAGCAGGCCCGCGGCGCCGTCGACATTGTCGTCGATGGCGCTGGAACCGCGCACGCGGCCCAAGTGATCGCCGAGTTCAAGCGCGAAGCGCGACACCGCATACATGATGCCGAGCTGGTAATTCGGCGTGTTGTCGAGCGGCGCGGACGGGTGCCAGAACGGCTTGTTGGCGATCCAGCGGTCGGCCTCGCGCATGGTGATGGTCGCGACGATGGCGACCGCCTGGCTTCCGCCGGGCACGCTGTACTGCGGCGCGGGCGCGACATCGAGATTGTCGTCGATCTCGTTGAAGACCAGCATCCCGAGCGGATAGTAGACGATGAAAATGAACAGGACCGTCGCGACGATCCAGGGCGCCGCCCGCGTGAACGTCGTCCGAAGGTCCGCCTCCGAGGCCGAGGCCCAGAACGACTTCAGGCGATCGGAGAATTGACGAACGGGTTCGGGCATGGACTCTGCTTATACTCGGGGGGCGTGATCGGCCGGGGCGGTTTGTGACGGCCAAGATGGAGTTTACCGGATGAAGGGTCAATGGCGGGAAAAGAGCACCGGACGGGCGCGCGATGCTTGCGCTTAGCCTGCCCGCGCTCCTGCTCGGCCTTGGATGCGGCGTTCTCTATTCCGCGGCCGACACGTTCCGCAAAGCCGCGCCCGCGTCCTGCCCGTCCGAGACGATCCTCTTTTATTATATCGGCGGCCAGCTTCCGGTCCTCGCGGCGTGGGTGCTGTGGACAGGCGAAACCGGCATCGCGGCCGGCTATCTTTTGCCGGGCGCCGTCGACGCCGCATTCGGTCTCGGCGCGAACCTGCTCTTCATTGTCGCCATTCGCCGCTCGCCGCTCAGCTTGATGGTGCCGCTCCTGGCCTTGGTCCCTGTCGCCGCCCTCCTGTTCGGGGGCCTTGCGTTGGGCGAGTGGCCCACGATGAGCCAGGACGCCGGCATTCTGCTGATCGCGGCCGGCCTCTTCACCTTGTTCCAGCCGCCGTCGTCCAAACCCGGGATCGGCGCGGCGTGGCGTATGCTGCGCGCCGAAAAGGGAACAGCGCCGATGCTGGCCGTCGTGCTCCTGTGGTCGGCCACACCCGCGCTGGACAAGATATGTCTCGGCTCTACGTCACCGGGGATGCACAGCCTGATCCAGGTGGCGGCGATCTGGACACTTCTTTTGGTGTGGGCGTTATGGCGCCGCCCGGCGTCCTTGAAGCTTCCGTCCGGCGCGATGGCGCCGGTCGGCGGATCCGCCGTCGCCGGCGCGCTCGGCTACATCGTTCAGCTCATCGCCTATTCCATGGCGATGGTCGCCCTCATTGAGGTCCTGAAGCGCACCGTGGGACTGCTGGGGTCGCTGGTCCTGGGCCGCACGCAATTCCGGGAACCGCTCACGCGCGCCAAGATCATGGGCATCGCCATCATCGCGGCCGGATTGCCGCTGGTCATGATCGGCTAGGGCACCCTCTCGGGGAACTTCACGACAACGAGGGTCACGTCGTCGTTTTGCACGGTCCCGCCGGAGAAGGCGGCGAGGGCATCGACAACGGCATCGCAAATTTGCGCCGCCGGCAGCTGCGAATTCGCGCGGATCACGTTCATCAGGCCGTCTTTACCGAAGGCGTCTCCGGTGGGACTGCGCGTTTCCCAGATGCCGTCGGTGCCGATGATCAGCACGCCGCCGGCCGGCCAGTCGCTGCGGTCGTTCTCGTGGAACGACCAGTCGGGGTTGACGCCGAGGGGAATGTCCTGGGCGGCGAGTTCCTCGAACGCGCGCGAGGCGCGGTCGAAGAAGAGCAGCGGCCCATGGCCGGCGCTGATCCACCGCAGCCGCCGGGTCTCGGGCTCCAACACGAGATAAACCAGCGTGACGAAACGCCCGGCGGCCGAATCCGCGGCGACGTGGCGGTTCACGGCGCGCATCACGGGCTGAAGCGCGGCATCTTCCTCGGCGAAGCTGCGCAGCAGCGCACGCACGGAGGTCATCGTCAGCGCCGCGACGATCCCGTGGCCCGACACGTCGCCCACAACCAGGCCCAACCGCTCCCGCCCGTCGTCGCCGCGCAGCGGGATGAAGTCGTAGTAATCCCCGCCGACGGCGTCGTGATAGATGCTGCGTCCGGCGATATCGAATCCGGCGACGCGCGGCGCGGTCTCCGGCAACAGTTTCTGTTGCACTTCGCGCGCCAGGGAGAGCGATTCCTTGACGTGGATATGGCTGCGCAGTTCCGGGACCATCGCGTTGAAGACCATCGCGAGATCGCCGACCTCGTCGCGGCTGATGACCTCCGCCCGCGCCTCGAGATTGCCGCTTGCCAGGTCCTCGGCCGTTGCGGCGAGCTCGCGCAGCGGGCCCGTGATTGTACGGGCGGCGAGCGCCGCGAGCCCGGCGATCATGACGACCAGGGCGATAGAGGCGATCCCCGCCAGCCGCACTTCGTCCAGCACGGCCTGGCGCACATTGTCCTGCGCCTTGTCGGCCGCCACCTCGATCTCATCGACCGGCACGATGTAAAGCAGCGTGGACCCCAGGTTCTCGAGCCCGCCATAGACCCAAAGCGCTTCGCGGCCGCGGTGGGTCCCGCGTTGAATGCCGTCCCGGCCGTCCACCAGATCGGTGGTGATGCTCTCGATGATCTTTTTGTCCGCCTGAAGCTCGGGCGTTTCCGGCCGCGCATCCCACGCAATCCCGGTATCGCGGTAAAGGCTGGAGGCGATCACGCGCAAGGTCGGCGCGCCGGCGCTCTTGCCGTTGATGAAGGCGTGCCCTTCGCCGTCGACGAGTTGCACGATGTAACTCTCGGCGCCGGCACCGAGGCGCGCTCTCGCGTGTGCGGAGTCCAGGAAAGACAGGACATCGACGTCGATGGCGGCCACGCCGGCGAAGACATTGCCGTCGCCGCGGATCGGCATGGTCCCGGTCAACAACAGCCGCCGCGTCGAGGCATCGAGCAACGGCGGAGTCCAGACGACGTCCTGCGCGGCGCGCGTGTTTACATACCACTCGCGTTGGCGCGGATCATAAGCCGGCGGGTAGCCGCCGTGCCCCGGGAACGACGTATGCACGCCGTCTTCAAGGGTGATGTACTGCCAATAGAAAAGCCGCGGGTTGTCCCGTTCAAGCCTTCGGTAAAGTTCATCCATGCCCGCCAAACGGCGCATGAGCGGCCGTACGGCGCCGGGCTCGATGCCGGGCGCGGTCAGGAATGACTGATGCTCGCGTGATATCGGAATAGCCTGCAGCTCGCCCGTGGCCGTGGCGATGGCATGGTCGATCGCGAGTTCGGCCCCAGGCGGCCACGACTTCGCCGAATCGAAATCCGTGTGCAGATAGAGCGGAATATCTCCCACCGGCGGCGCTCCGGCGAGGCGGCTCTCGGCGTCGCGGGCGAGCAGGCGCAGCGCGAGCTCCACCTGGCGCCGCTGCGCCTCCATGAGATCCGACGAGGTTGCGACGGCCTGAAGAAGCTGGGTCTGCATCTCGCCGACGGCGGCCGTCTTGCCGGCGCCCGCGATCGCGCGGCCAAGATTCTGCATCGCCTGCTCGCTGCGCCACGACAGGGCCGCCAGCGGAATGAGACCGATGACCAGCAGGAGGATGAAGAGCTTCGCCTGAATACGCATGCAAGCCGTATAACGCGGGACGAGGCCTTATTGCAGTCCTATTACGCGGATTTCTTGAGCATGTCGTCGATCAGGAAGCCCTGATAGAGGTTAATGCCCATTCGGGCGCCGACTTCAAGGGCGCGCGCGTTGTCGACGCGGATCAGGACCGGCAGCACGTTGCAGTCGATCAGGTACTTCACCGCGCGCTCGCGTTCCTTGAGGATGTCCTCGGCGCCGTTGCGCCAATGGATTTTCGCGATGCTCGCGCCGATATAGTCGAGGTCCACGAGCCCCACGGTCTGCGGGAAGATCTGGTCGACCGCGATGGTGGCGCCCTTCGATTTGATAAGGCCGCGCGCGACCTGAAACTCATCGAAGTTCTCGACGATGTTGGACTGGCGGAACTCGAAGACGACGTCCTTCAGCACCGCTTCGGGCATGCGCTCGATGAAGTTCTCGAACTGCTCGGTGAAGACGCTCTCGACGTTGAGGTTGACCGAGCAGCGTCCGCCCTTCGTATGCATGGCCTCGAAGGCCTGCAGAAGGATCTGGTCGAGCACGAGCGTGAATTCATTGAACAAACGCCCGGACCCGCGCATCTCGACGTCCACGAACAGCGGTTTGCGCAGCAGATCCATGCTGATGAAGTACTCGGTCAGCACGGGTTCCATCTTCCGGCCCGGGACATGCATGCAAATGTCCTGATCGCGCACGAAAGCCTTGATGAACTTCTCGGTGCCGAACTTCTCGTACGCCTTCATCACGTTCTTGATGTCGTTCGTGGTGAGCGGACGGAGTTGTTTGTTGCCCTCGTCCGCCTCGGCGGTGTGGCGCTGGGCGACCTCGGCGTACTTGGCGACACGGTCGGCCGCCGAACGGTAGTTGTTGACGAGATCGTATGAAAGCACGAGGCGGCTTTGGTCGATGCTCCCGAAGCTGCCCGGGAAATTGCGCTCGATCGTCCGCAGCATTTCGACCTTGAGGTCGCGCACGAGACCGATGAGCGCGGTTTCGGTCACCTTGGCGAGAATCCCGAAATCGCACGTCGAGACTTGGTAGGTATGCCCATGGCGTTTGGCGCCGATCGCGGCCATGCCTTCGCCGATTTGCGCGACGAGCGAGGGTGTGCGCTTGGTCTCCGGCAGCGCCGCCGCAACGCTTACTATTACGAGATTTACTCCCGCCTCGGGGGCATGACGCCACTGCCCCATGTCCTGCACGAGGGCGCGCAAATCTTTCAGGCGTACGCCGCCGCCTCCCCCGTCGGCCGCTGCTGGCGTGGACGCTACGTCAGACATCCCATCCCTGTCCTGGCCGAGGGCCGCGGTCGCCGAAGCGCTTCACAAAACCGACAAAAGTCATACAGGCCCTCATTTTGGCCAAGCTATCCCGTAACCCCGCACGGGTCAATTAAAGCCATGATAAAGTTAGACTTTCCATGCCTCGTGACGCGCGGAACCCCCATCCATACCCCAACCAAGAGGTTCGCCCTTTGACCGGGGACAAAACCGGGCGGAATGTCTTGAAGAAAAAAGATAAACTGGAAATTGGGGTTCCCGCCGGGCCGGGAGTAAAGGACAATGGGGTCAAAAGCCGGGGGAGGTAGGGATGAGCCTGGACGATCTGGTGGGCGAGATGTCGGCGCAGGCCGATAAGCTCAAAGAGTTGAATCACTCCGTCCTGTTCGACTTGGGGGACGAAGGGAAAATCCTGCTCGATGCCACCGGCGGCGAGGTCAAGATCACGCCCAATCCCGACGGCGAGGACGCCGAGACGACCCTGGTGCTTTCGAGCGAGAACCTTGTGAAGCTGGTGAACGGGGATCTGAACCCTATGGTTGCTTTTACCCTGGGTAAGCTGAAGGTGTTCGGCTCCAAGGGGATCGCGCTGAAACTCTCCAGCCTCCTCGACAAGTAGGACCCGGTTCGCCGCATGAACGCAGACGGCTCATCCCAAGGGGCGCGTTATCCCTGGCTGAAGAATTATCCGGCCTTCGCGCCTTGGAACATGTCCCTTCCTTCGACGCCGGTGTTCAACATCCTGCAGGACGCGACGGCGAAGTTCGCGGACCGTCCGGCGATGGATTTCTTCGGTAAACACTGGACGTACGCTGAAACGGCCGCCTTGGCCGCCCAGGCCGCGAAGGGCCTGCAGAAGCTCGGCGTGACCAAGGGCACGCGCGTCGGCCTCCTGCTGCCGAATACGCCCTATTACATCGCGGCCTATTTCGGCGTGCTGATGGCCGGCGGCATCGTGGTCAACATGAACCCGCTCTACGCGGTGCGCGAGCTGGAAGTCATGGTGAAGGATTCCGGCGCGGAAATCCTGGTGACCATGGATCTCACCGCCATGTATCCCAAGGCGCGCACGCTGCTCAACAACACCAACATCCGCAAGCTGGTGGTGTGCTCCATGACGGAAGCGCTGCCGCTGGGCACGGCGGTCCTCTTCAATCTTTTCCGCCGCTCGACCGTCGCGAATGTCGAGGAAGACGACCGGCAGGTTTGGTGGGAAGAACTCGTCGACAACGACGGCAAGTACGCCCCCGTCGCCATCGATCCCAAGGAAGATGTCGCGGTGCTTCAATACACCGGCGGCACGACGGGATTGCCGAAGGGCGCGATGCTCACCCACGCCAACATCACCGCCAACGCGCGCATGGTGTCGAGCTGGCACGGCAGCCCTGTGTATGGGCACGAGAAGTTTCTGGCCGCCCTGCCCTTCTTCCACGTCTTCGCGATGACGGTCGCCCTGCTTTGCGCCATGGACCTCGGCGCCGAGATCATCATGATGCCGCGCTTCGAACTCAAGGACGCGCTCAAGAAAATCGACAGGAAGAAACCGACCGTGTTTCCGGCGGTGCCCACCATCTTTACCGCGATCAACACCTCGCCCCTGTCCAAGAACTACGATTTGACGTCGCTGAAGCTCTGCATTTCCGGCGGCGCCCCGTTGCCGGTCGAGGTCAAACACGAATTCGAAGAACGCAGCGGCTGCGTGGTGGTGGAAGGCTACGGCCTTTCGGAAACCTCGCCCGTGGTCTGCACGAATCCCACGCACGGCATCAACAAATCGGGCTCCGTCGGCCTGCCGATGCCCAACACGATCATCGAAATCCGCGCCCTCGACGACGACCGGGTGCTTGGGATCGGCGAAAAAGGCGAGATCTGCGTGCGCGGCCCGCAAGTCATGAAGGGGTATTGGAACCGTCCGGAGGATACCGCGGACGTCATGAAGAACGGCTCTTTCCACACCGGCGACGTGGGCTACGTCGACGAAGACGGTTACGTCTTCATCGTCGACCGCATCAAGGACATGATCAACGCCTCGGGCTACAAGATCTATCCGCGCATGGTCGAGGAAGCCATCCACCTGCATCCGGCGGTCGAGGAAGTCACGGTCATCGGCGTCGAGGACCCCTACCGCGGCCAGGCGCCGAAGGCCTTCATCAAGGTGCGCGGCGGCATGACCCTGACCGAAGCGGAGATGCGCGAGTTCTTGAAAGAGAAGCTCTCGAAAATCGAACAGCCCGCCCAATATGAGTTCAGAGATGTTCTGCCGAAGACACTGATCGGCAAGCTTTCAAAAAAGGAATTGAAACAGGAAGAGGCCGCCAGGTCCGGCGGCTGAACCTGTTCACAAAAATACAGGCAAAGGGAACAAAGCCATGACCAACGTCGTCATCTGCGGTTACGCCCGCTCCCCCTTCACGCTCGCCAATAAAGGCGCGCTCAAGAAGACGCGCCCCGACGATCTCGTGGCCGCCGTCATCAAGAGCCTCGTGGAACGCACGAAGGTGAACCCGGCCGATATCGAGGACATCGCGCTTGGCTGCGCCTTCCCCGAAGGCGAGCAAGGCATGAACATGGGCCGCATCGTCGCTTTCCTCGCCGGGCTTCCCAACAGCGTGGCGGGCGACACCGTGAACCGCTTCTGCGGATCGTCCATGCAGACCATTCATCAGGCCGCCGGTTCGATCATGATGGGCGCGGGCGACGCCTTCATCGCCGCCGGCGTCGAAAGCATGAGCCGCGTTCCCATGGGCGGCTACAACTTCATGCCCAACCCGGCCCTCGTCGACGCCGGACACGCCGCCTACATCGGCATGGGCGAAACCGCGGAAAACCTGGCGCAGAAGTATCAGATCCCGCGCGCCAGGCAGGAAGCCTTCGCGATGGAAAGCCACCAGCGCGCCGCGAAAGCCCAAGCCGCCGGCAAGTTCAAGGACGAGATCGTGGCCGTGAAGGGCGAAGGCGGCATGGTCGATACCGACGGCTGTATCCGCCCCGATACGAACCTCGAAGCGCTTGCGGGCCTGAAACCCGCGTTCAAGG
>JAYRTJ010000019.1:0-39672 GCA_041919675.1 Rhodospirillaceae bacterium
AACCGCGCCTCCTGCGGCCCATCAACTATCCGGTCGAGACGCCGGGCCAGGGCTTTGGCTTCTATATGACCGCTAAGGGAAGGCGCGTGATCGTCATTCAGGTCATGTGCCGCCTGTTCATGGACGCGCTGGACGATCCGTTCCGCGCACTCAACGAAACCTTGAACACGCACCCCTTACGCGACGCCGCCGACGCGATTATTGTCGACGTTCACGGCGAGGCCAGCAGCGAGAAGAACGCGCTTGGCGTGATTGCCGACGGCCGCGCCTCGATGGTCGTGGGCAGCCACTCCCATGTGCCGACCGCCGATGCGCGCATCATGCCCGGGGGAACGGCCTATCAGACGGATGCCGGTATGTGCGGTCACTATGACTCGGTGATCGGCATGAAGAAGGACGTCGCGACCCAGCGCTTCGTCACCAAGATGCCGACCGAGCGCCTTGAACCGGCGGACGGCGAGGGCACCTTGTGCGGCGTGTTCGTCGAGACCGACGACCGCACGGGCCTCGCGCTGAGGGTCGAGCCAGTGCGGGTGGGCGGGATCCTCAAGCAGGCGATCCCCTCCTAAAAGAAGGCCCTGCCTAGGCGATTTCCACAACATTTGGTATAACCGGGGACATTCCCCGCCGCTTATTGTAAGCAAAACAACCATTTGAGGCGGCGTACGCACACGAGACGGACATGGCAGGTCATTCCCAATTTAAGAACATCATGCATCGCAAAGGCGCGAAAGACGCCAAGCGGGCCAAGCTTTTCACTAAGCTTGCACGTGAAATCACGGTCGCGGCCAAGCTCGGCCTGCCCGACCCGGCGTACAACGCGCGCCTTCGCACCGCCATCAACGATGCGAAAGCGGAAAGCATGCCCAAGGACAATATCGAGCGCGCCATCAAGAAGGCGACCGGCGCCGACCAGGAAAACTACGACGAAGTGCGTTACGAGGGCCGCGGCCCCGGCAACGTCGCGATGATCGTCGAGGTGCTCACCAACAACCGCAACCGCACGGCCACGGACCTGCGCGTGGCGTTCAGCCGCAACGGCGGCGCCCTCGGTGAAAGCGGCAGCGTCTCTTACTGCTTCCAACGTGTCGGCCAGATCCACTTCCCCACCACTGTTGGGGACGGCGACAAGGTGATGGAAGCCGCGCTCAATGCCGGCGCCGATGACGTCGCCTCTGACGACAAGGGCCACGACATCTTCTGCGCTCCCGACGATCTGCACACGGTCGCGAAAGGTCTCGAAGCGGCGCTCGGCCCCGCCGACGCCACGCGCCTCGAATGGCGTCCGACCATGACGGTCGATGTTGCGGGCGAGACGGCCGAAGAATTGATGAACCTGCTTACGGCGCTGGACGACAACGACGACGTGCAGCGCGTCGTGGCCAACTATGAAATGTCCGATGAGGTCATGGCCAAGCTTGGCGGTTAAGGAAAAAACAGTCGAGGTTGCTGCGACGGGCGGCCCGGGATGCGTGCGCATCCTCGGGCTCGATCCCGGTTTGCGTCACACTGGCTGGGGCGTCATCGAAGCAAACGGCAACCGTTTGAGCTACATCGCCGACGGCGTGGTGGAGCCCAACCCGAAACTTTCACTGGCCGAACGGCTCACAATTCTATTCACCGAAGTGCAGGAATTGGTGACCCGTTACGCGCCGCACGAATGCGCCATTGAAGAGACCTTCGTGAATCAGAACCCCGTATCCACCTTGAAGCTCGGCCACGCGCGCGCGGCCGTGATGCTTGCGCCGGCCACGGTGGGCGTTCTCATCGCCGAATACAAACCGAATCTCGTCAAGAAGTCGGTCGTCGGCGCGGGCCATGCGGATAAAGTGCAGGTCGTTGCGATGATGCGCATGCTCCTGCCGGGGAGCAAGTCGTGTTCCCAAGACGCTGCCGACGCGCTCGCCGTCGCGGTCTGTCACGCCCACCACCGCGCCAGCGCACTGCGAGGCGTGAAGTGATCGCTAAGCTCCGTGGTCGTTTGGATTCGGTTGGAATCGACTTCGCGGTCGTCGATGTCGGCGGCGTCGGTTACCTCGTGTTCTGCGGGTCGCGCACCATCGCGGGTTTGCCGGGTGTCGGTGAAGCGGTCGAACTCGCCATCGAAACGCATGTCCGCGAAGATCACATTCATCTCTACGGTTTCGCCACCGCGCGCGAGCGCGAGATGTTCAATACCCTCATGACCGTGCAGGGCGTCGGCGCGAAAGTCGCGCTCGCCATTCTTTCGGCGCTGTCGTCCGAGCAGATCGTGCAAGCCATCGGCGCGGGCGATCAGGCGGCCTTCAAGCGCGCGAACGGTGTCGGCGGCAAACTCGCCCAGCGCATCGTCGTGGAACTGAAAGACAAGCTCGCGGCCTTTGCCGTCGCGGGCGCGATGCTCCCGAAAGCCGCGGCGCCGGCCAGGGGCGCCGCGAAAAGCTCGGCCGTGGACGACGCGGTCTCCGCGCTCGTCAATCTCGGCTACGGACGCATGGAAGCCTTCGGCGCCGCATCGCGCGCGGCGCAGGCCGCCGGCGAGGGCGCGAACATCCAGGCGCTGATCAAGGCCTGCTTGCGTGAACTCGGAGGCGACGGTGGCTGAAGCTTCGCGCGTCATTTCGCCCGGCCGCCAGGAGGATGATTCCGACAGTTCGCTGCGCCCCAAGCGTCTCGGCGATTTCATCGGCCAGCGTCAGGTGCGCGAGAACCTCTCCGTCTTCATCACCGCGGCGAAGGAGCGCAAAGAACCCCTCGACCATGTCCTGCTGCATGGCCCGCCGGGTCTCGGCAAAACCACCCTCGCGCAGATCGTCTCCAAGGAACTCGGCGTCGGCTTCCGCGCCACGTCGGGCCCGATGATCGCCAAGGCGGGCGATCTCGCGGCCATTCTGACCAACCTCGAGGCGAACGATGTTCTTTTCATCGACGAAATTCACCGCCTCAATCCCGCCATCGAAGAAGTGCTCTATCCCGCGATGGAGGACTTCCAGCTCGATCTCATTATCGGCGAGGGACCCGCGGCGCGCTCGGTGCGTATCGAGCTGCAGCCGTTCACGCTCGTCGGCGCGACCACGCGTTCAGGGCTGCTGACCACGCCGCTGCGTGATCGCTTCGGGATTCCCTTACGTCTCGAGTTCTATAACGCGGGCGAGTTGATGGACATCGTCAGCCGCGGCGCGCGCGTGCTCGGCATCGCCATGACCGACGACGGCGCGATGGAAGTCGCCAAACGCTCGCGCGGCACGCCGCGTATCGCCGGGCGTCTCTTGAAGCGCGTGCGCGATTTCGCCTCGGTTGACGGCGTTGCGAAAGTCGACGCCGCCGCCGCCGACAAGGCGCTGAAGCGCCTCGACGTTGACGAGATGGGCCTCGACGCCATGGACCGCCGTTACTTGCGCTGTATCGCCGAACACTACGCCGGCGGCCCGGTGGGTGTTGAAACGCTCGCCGCCGCTTTGGCCGAGGAGCGCGACACGCTCGAGGACGTCATCGAACCGTTCCTGATTCAGCAGGGCCTGATCCAGCGCACGCCGCGCGGGCGCATGGTCTCCGACGCCGGTTTCCGCCAGCTCGGCCTTTCGGTTCCGCGCCGCGAACCCGCCCAGTTCGACCTTCTCGGTCGGGACGATGCCCAATGACCGGCGCAATGTTGCCCGTCGGCGGCGAACTTCAGGGCCGCATCCACGTTCTGCCCGTGCGTGTTTATTACGAGGACACCGACGCGGCCGGCGTTGTGTATCACGCCAACTACTTGCGGTTCTGCGAGCGCGGACGGACGGAAATGCTGCGGGCCATCGGCGTCGAGTTGGGCGAGGTGCAGGCCAGGGACAATCTGGTTTTTGTCGCGCACACGGGCGAGATCGCGTGGCGCCGCCCGGCGCGCCTCGACGACGCGCTCACGGTGGAAACTGCGCTGACCAGCCTCGGCAAGGCCTCGGTCCTGATGCGCCAGGTGGTGCGCCGCGGCGCGGAGGATATCGTGCGGTTTAACGTCCGGGTGGCCTGCATGGACCTTGCGACCAGCAAGGCCACGCCGGTCCCGGACCACTTGAGAACCAAGTTCGAAGCTTTTGTCGGCGAAGTTTGATATCTGATTTTTTTCCTCCCCCTGAAAGGGGGAGGTCAGGAGGGGGCCGTTTAGTGACTGCGAAGCTAAAGCGGCCCTCGACGTGAAAACGACCCCTCCCTAACCCTCCCTTTCAGGGGAGGGGAAAAAGGATAAGAGACGGAATAGGTGAACGAATGGAAAGTACGGCTTTAGCAACGGTGCCCGTGGTCAATATGTCGGCCTGGGCCTTGTTCATGCAGGCGGACATCATTGTGAAAGCGGTGATGATCGTGCTTGCCGGCATGTCGCTGTGGAGCTGGGCGATCATTTTCGACAAGATCTTCCGCCTGCGCTCGCTGTTCAAACAAGCCGAGCAGTTCGAAGAGAAGTTCTGGTCGGGCCAGTCGCTGGAAGACCTGTTCGAACGCGTCGGTCAGCGTCCGCGTGAACCGATGGCGACCATCTTCACCGCCGCCATGCGTGAATGGCGCCGCTCCTCGAAAGGCGGCGTGCCGGTCGCCACGGGCACCGCGATGCTTCACGAGCGCATCGACCGCGTCATGAAGATCAGCCTCGAGCGTGAGATGGATCACCTGAACCGCCGCATGATCTTCCTCGCCTCGACCGCTTCGGCGTCGCCCTTCCTCGGCCTGTTCGGCACCGTGTGGGGCATCATGAACACCTTCACCGCCATCGGCGCGTCGTCGGACACCAGCCTCGCGACCGTCGCACCGGGCATCGCCGAAGCGCTGTTCGCGACGGCCTTGGGCCTCGTGGCCGCGATCCCGGCCGTCATTTTCTACAACAAGATCTCCAGCGACCTCTCGCGTTACGCCCTGCGTCTGGAGAACTTCGCCGGTGAGTTCGGCGCGATCCTGTCGCGTCAGTTGGATGTGAAATCGGCTTAAGCGGAGCACACCGTCATGGCGTCTTTCATCAAACCATCCTCGGGGGCGAAGACCGGCCGGCGTGCGTTCCACGCCGTGGCGGAAATCAACGTCACGCCGATGGTCGACGTGATGCTCGTTCTCTTGGTGATCTTCATCGTCACCGCGCCGCTGCTCACCAAGGGCGTGGACGTGAACCTGCCGCAGACCAACGCGTCCAAATCGCTGCCGCAGGACAATCAGCCGCTCACGCTCACCGTCCAAAAGGACGGCACGCTGACCTTGAACGAAAAGACCAATATCCAATTCGATGCGCTTCGCGCCCAGATGACCGCGGTCCGCGAAAGCAACCCGAATGTGCGCGTCTATGTGCGCGGCGATGCCGATGTGTCCTATGGGCAGATGATGCAGGTGATGGCCGAAGTGACGGGGGCGGGGATCACGCAGGTGGCCTTTGTCACAGAAAAACCAAGAAATCCGGCTAAGCCGCGATAGAAACCGAGACCCAAGGAAGAGACGAGTCAGTTTGTCTAAAGTGCCGACCGAAATGCTGCGCGATACGCCCAACACAGGCCTGATAGCCTCCGTGATGCTCCACGCGTCCGTGATTGCGGTCGCGTGGATCGGCGTGCCGTTCCTGCATAAGGAGGTCATCGAGACGCCGCCGGTGTCCATGGAGATTCCGGTGATCGACGAGATCACCGCCGCGCCGCCGCCGCCGACGCCCGAGCCGATCAAGGAACCCGAGCCCGTCACGCCGGCCACCGAGCAACCGCCCGCCGCCGAGGCACCGCCCTCCGACGCCATGCCGCCGCCGCCGGAAAAGACGTCGCCGCCCCAGGAGATCAAGAAAGCCGACGTGCCGATCGTGAAGCCGCCGCCGCGCAAGCCCGCGCCGCCGGATACGAAGAAGCGCGACGTCGCGATGCTGCAGGACCTCTTGAAGGACATGCAGAAGAACGCGCCGAAGCCCAAGCCGCAGGCGGAAAGCAAGACCACCGACACGGCCAAGAATCTCGCGCCCACGCTCGGCGAGCGCGCGACCATGACCGAGAAGGACGCCATCATTCGCCACATCGAAAGCTGCTGGCGCATCGATCCCGGCACCGAAGGCGCGGAGAAGATGTCCGTCGAGGCGCGCGTGTTCCTGAACCCGGACGGCTCGGTGCAGAAGTTCGAATTTGTCGATATGGCGCGCTATTTCGTCGACGCCCAGTTCCGCACCCTGGCCAACTCGGCCCGCAACGCGGTGCTCGGCTGCGGCAAGATCCCGATGATCACACCTGCGAATTACCCCACTTTTAAAGAAATGGTCCTGAACTTTTCGCCTCAAGGACGCATTAACTAACCTTGAGTCGCGTTATGTGCGAGCGGCCCGGCGCTTTGCTTGAAAAGGCATCACGCCATCGCCACAATTGCAACCCAACCTCACCTGCTCGGGGTGAGTGTAACTGCGGAGCGAATGCGTGATTAATTTGAAGAAGATTGCCGGCGCCGGCGTCGTGGCGGCCTTGATGGCCCTTTTTGTGCCGCAGGCCGAAGCGCAGGTGCGCCTCGACATCACCCGCGGCCGCGTCGAGCCGATGCCCATCGCCGTCACCGTGTTTCCGGGCGCCAGTCCCGAAGTGCAGCAACTCGGGCGCGATATCTCGCAAATCATCACCGCCGATCTTGAGCGCTCGGGCCTCTTCCGTCCGCTCGATCCGAAAGGCTTCTTGCAAGACCTGACCTCGCTCGACGTGCAGCCGCGCTTCCAGGATTGGCGCACATTGGCGGCACAAGCCCTCGTTCAGGGCGCGGTCGAACCGCTGCCGAACGGTCAGGCGCGTGTCGCGTTCCGTCTGTGGGACGTGTTCGGCGGCCAGCAGATGGAAGGCCAGGCCTACACCACGCAGCCCGAGAACTTCCGCCGCGTCGCGCACCTCATCGCGGACCGCATCTACACCGCCATCACCGGCGAGACCGGCTACTTCGACACGCGCATCGTCTACATCGCGGAGAGCGGACCTCCGCTTGAACGAGTGAAGCGTCTTGCGATCATGGACCAGGACGGCGCCAACAACCGCTATCTCACGAACGGCGCCAATCTCGTGCTCACGCCGCGCTTCTCGCCGACGGCGCAAGAGATCACCTACATGTCCTATTTCCGCAACGTGCCGCGCGTGTACCTGTTCAACATCGACACGGGCCGCCAGGAAGTGCTCGGCGATTTTCCGGGCATGACCTACGCGCCGCGCTTTACGCCGGACGGCAACAAGGTGCTGCTCTCCATGGCGACGAACGGCAATTCGGAAATCTATGAAATGGATCTCCGCACCCGCAAGACCGCGCGCCTCACCGACCATCCGGCCATCGATACCTCGCCGAGCGCCTCGCCGGACGGCTCCCAGATCACCTTCGCCTCCGACCGCGGCGGCAGCCAGCAGATCTATGTGATGAACGCCGACGGCGGCGACCCGAAGCGCATCAGCTTCGGCCAAGGGAAGGGCCGCTACGCCACTCCGGTCTGGTCACCCCGCGGCGACCTCATCGCCTTCACCCGGTATGCCACCTCGGACGGAAACTTTTTTATTGGTGTCATGAAGCCCGACGGCTCGGGCGAGCGCCTCTTGGCCCAGGGATTCCTGGTCGAGGCCCCCACCTGGGCCCCCAATGGCCGCGTGCTGATGTACTTCGCCCAGTCGCGCAACGGTGGCCGCACCCGTCTCTACTCGATTGACCTAACCGGTTATAATCAAAGAGAAATTATCACGCCGCAGGATGCCTCGGATCCGGCTTGGTCGCCGCTTATTCCTTGAATTGCGTGATTAGTCTTGCATTCCCTGTAACAAGAGTTTAGCTGCGGCCTTCGTTGTGCACCGCACAGCGTTGGCTGCTACTTCTTTGCAACACCGCCCAAAAGGTTATATATTTCCGCGCCTAAGGAGCCCGACCCAGCCGGGCAGGCTCTTGCGTCTGCGCGGTTTGCTGGTAAAAGAGTGGCCGAATCAGCGCTGGGAACTACCTCCAAAAATCAGGGGAAAAATAAATGAAACTCCGCACCGTCGCCGCCGTCGCCGCCATGGCTCTGCTTGCGGCTTGTTCGACCAAGAAGACTGAAGTGCAGGCGACTGCTCCGGCCGCTGCTCCGCCGCCGCCGGCCGCTGCGAAGCCGACGGGTCCGGCTCCGGACTCGCTCGAGTACTTCAACACCGTTGTGGGTAACACGGTGCAGTTCGATTTCGACCGTTATGACCTCGACGCCGAAGACCAAACCCGTCTCCGTGCACAGGCTCAGTGGCTCAACCAGTACGCGAACCGTACGCTTACGGTCGAAGGTCACTGCGATGAGCGCGGCACCCGTGAATACAACCTCGGCCTCGGCGAACGCCGCGCGAACGCCGTGCGCCAGTACTTGATCTCGCAGGGCGTGGCCGCTGGCCGCGTCAAGACGATCTCGTACGGCAAAGAGCGTCCGGTGTGCGTGTCTTCGGACGACGCCTGCTACGCTCGTAACCGTCGCGGCGTTTCGGCGGTTCAGTAACAAAAGCTGACAAGCGGCTCCGGTATCCCCGGAGCCGCAAGTTTTTGGGGCGCATGTCTTCCGGACATGCGCCTTATTCTTGCCGGGATGGTGAAACAGATTCACAGTAGCCCGGTTTACGTGTCGGGCGCGTTCCCCGGCATATGTGCAGTGTCCTGACGCGGCCCCCCTTATCGGTTCCGAAATTTGCCGCGGACGCGCAGAAGGAATTGACCATGATGGCTTCGCTCCCGCGCTCTTTTGTCCCCGCTGTCCGCGGCCTGGCGCTCGCGGCGCTCATGTCCGCCGCCGCGTTGCCGGCCTCTGCGCAGAGCGCCCGCGATCTCGCCCCGCGCATCGACAAGATCGAACAGTCGCTCGCGCAGATGCAGGCGCAGGCGCCCAACGAAGGCAGCCTGCAAGTCCGCGTGCTTAAGCTTGAGGCTTTGATTGAACAGCTCACGGGGCAGGTGGAGGAAGCCAACTTCCGCGCCGATCAGCTCCGGAAGCAACTCAAGACGATGGAAGACGATTTGCAGCTGCGCGTCGCGCGCCTTGAAGCGGGCGGCGCGGCTCCGGCGGCCGGCACGGCCGCCATTCCGGGTGTTGCGCCCGCCGCGCCGGCTGTCGCGCTTCCCCCGCGCGCCGAGGCGGCTCCCCCGATTCCGTCCGCGCCCCGGGCGGCAGCGCCCCAGCGCCGGGCTTCGGCCGATGAACCGCTTTCCGAACCGATGACCCCGCCGCGTGTCACGCGCCCCGCTTCGGCGCCGCCGCCGGGCGCTCCCGCCGCGAGCGGCATGGGCAACGACGGCTCCTTCGTCATTCGCACCGACGCAAATGGCAAGCCGCTGCCGCCCGATCCCAATGACATGGCGCCCGTTGCCGAAGCGCCGGCTGAACCCGCGCCGGCGCCGGTTGCGCCGCCGAAGGTGGGCGCCGTGAATTCCGGTCAGCTCGCGATGGCCCCGCCGGTCGGCGAAGTGAAGCTCCCGGACGGCACGCCCAAGGTTCAGTACGATTTCGCCTTCGATCTCCTGCGCCGCAACGACTTCGCGCGCGCCGAAGTCGCCTTCCGCGACTTCCTCAAGCGTCACCCGAAAGATCCGCTCGCCGGCAACGCACAGTACTGGCTGGGTGAAACGCATTATGTGCGCGGCGACTATCAGCAGGCCGCCGTAGAGTTCATGGCCGGCTACCAGAATTACCCGAAGACCAATAAGGGTCCGGACAATCTCCTGAAGCTCGCCATGTCCATGTCGAACCTCGGCCAGACACAAGGCGCTTGCACGGCGCTGGGCCGTCTCACCAAGGATTATCCGAAGGCGCCGGACGAGGTCGCGAAGCCGGCCGCGGCCGAGCGCGCCAAGCTGAAGTGCAAGTAGAAAAGCCGGACAGCGCTTTTTCCTACGACATCGCGGGCGAATTCGCCGCCGCCATGCCGGCCATGGCGGTGCCTGCGAAGGCGCGCGTGGCCGTTGCCGTGTCCGGCGGCGCCGACAGCATGGCCCTCGCGCTGCTGCTTGCGCACTGGGCGCGCGCAAATGATGTGACGATCCATGCCCTCACGGTGGACCACGGCCTTCGGGAGGCCGCCGCCGACGAAGCGAAGCAGGTCGAACTCTGGATGAGCGCGGCGAAAATCCCGCACACGACGTTACACTGGGACGAGGGGCGCTCGTACCGCGGCCGCCCCGGCAGCGTCCAAGGCGCGGCGCGCGACGCGCGCTACGCCCTGATGCTGAACTGGTGCGCCGAGAACGGCGCCTCGCATCTCTTCCTCGCCCATCATGCCGACGACCAGGCGGAAACGTTCCTGCTGCGTCTCGCGCGCGGCAGCGGGGTCGATGGCCTCGCGGCGATGGCGCCGCTGTCCGGACGCGGCGGCATCGCCCTCGCGCGGCCGCTGCTCAGCCTTTCCAAAACCCGGCTCGTCGCCTTTTGCGAGGAACTCGGCCAGCCGTGGATCGAAGACCCCTCGAATCAGAACAGCGCCTCCGCGCGGGTCCGCTTCCGGGCGGCGCGCGAGATCCTGGAGCGGGAAGGGTTCTCCACCGATCGTTTGCTCGCCACCGCCGATCACATGCGCCGCGCGCGCGCCGCGCTCGATCACTATGTCGATGCGCTGCTGCGCGAAGCTTGCGTGTGGGACACCTGCGGCGTCGGGCGGGTGTCCTTGAACGCGCTGGTCTTTGCGCCCGAGGAGGTCGGCCTGCGCGCGCTCGCCGCCATCCTTCAAATCGCGAGCGGGCAGGTTTACCGCCCGCGCTTCGAGCGTCTCCAGCGGCTCTATGAAAGTCTGCGCGTCGGTCCGTGGCGCGATGCGACCTTGCACGGCGCCTTGTTACAGCGCGACGGCGAAACATTGATCGTCATGCGCGAAGCTGCTCAGATCGCCGACGAGCAGCCCCTGCGCGCCGGGGCGCGGCTGCTGTGGGATGGAAGGTTCGAGGTCAATGTGACGGGCCTGCCCCCGGCACGGGCGTTTCGCGTCCGCCGCCTCACGCAGGAAGACCTGTCACAATTGGACAGACCTGTCGAAGTGCCCTTCAAGGTCCGTGAAACGCTGCCGGCGCTGTTCGATTCGGCGGGTTTGGCCGCCGCCCCCCTGCTTAATTACATCCGGGCGGACCTTACAACGTTACCGGGCGTTAGCCTCACAACCGCGTTTATTTGCCCGCGAATTGACCAATTTCCGGAAGATGATGCTGAATTGTGACACCGGCTATGCGTTTTTCCTCCCATAAGGGATTAACGCTTTGCTTGCCAATATGTATGAGCGCACTATCTAAAGGGCAAAAGTGCTTCCAGATTTTCGAGACCACCATGTCCGGGCCGGAATCGGTGCGGGTTAACGCGTAAGAGGGCCGTTTTGAATATCAGCCGCAACTTAATGCTCTGGGCGATCATCCTGGTCTGCGTGGTGGCCCTGTTTAACCTTTTCCAGAACGCGACCCCGCGCAGCTCCAGCCGCGAAATCTCCTTCTCGGAGTTCGTCTCGGCCGTCGAGCGCTCGGACGTGCAGGACGTTCTCATCCAGGGTCCGAACATCTCGGGGTCCTTCAAGTCGGGCGGCGATTTCCGCACCTACTCTCCGGATGATCCGTCCCTCGTGCCGACCCTGCGCGAGCATGGCGTGAACATCAAAGCCGTTCCCAGAAGCGACAACGAAGTCACCTTCTGGAGCGTGATCATTTCCTGGTTCCCGATGCTGCTGCTCATCGGCGTGTGGATCTTCTTCATGCGCCAGATGCAGTCGGGCGGCGGCAAGGCCATGGGCTTCGGCAAGTCTCGCGCCAAGCTGCTTACCGAAAAGCAGGGCCGCGTGACCTTCGAAGACGTCGCCGGCATCGAAGAAGCCAAGCAGGAACTGGAAGAGATCGTCGAGTTCCTCCGCGATCCCCAGAAGTTCCAGCGCCTCGGCGGCAAGATCCCGAAGGGCGTGCTGCTCGTCGGTCCTCCGGGCACCGGTAAGACGCTGCTGGCCCGGTCCATCGCCGGCGAAGCCAACGTGCCGTTTTTCACCATCTCGGGCTCGGACTTCGTCGAAATGTTCGTCGGCGTCGGCGCTTCTCGTGTTCGAGACATGTTCGAGCAGGGCAAGAAGAACGCCCCTTGCATCATCTTCATCGACGAAATCGACGCGGTCGGCCGTCATCGCGGGGCCGGCCTCGGCGGCGGTAACGACGAACGCGAACAGACCCTCAACCAGCTGCTCGTCGAAATGGACGGCTTCGAAGCGAACGAGGGCGTCATCCTCATCGCCGCGACCAACCGTCCGGACGTGCTCGATCCCGCGCTCCTGCGCCCGGGCCGCTTCGACCGTCAGGTCGTGGTGCCGAACCCGGACATCATCGGCCGCGAGCGCATCCTCCAGGTGCACAGCAAGAAGACACCGCTGGCGCCGGACGTCGATCTGAAAGTCATCGCCCGCGGCACGCCCGGCTTCTCCGGCGCGGACCTCGCCAACCTCGTCAACGAAGCGGCGCTCCTGGCCGCCCGCAAGGCGAAGCGCGTCGTCGGCATGCAGGAGTTCGAGGAAGCCAAGGACAAGGTGCTCATGGGCGCCGAACGGCGCTCCATGGTCATGACCGAAGACGAGAAGAAGCTGACGGCCTATCACGAAGGCGGCCACGCGCTGGTCATGCTCCATGTCCCGAGCCATGAACCGCTGCACAAGGTCACCATCATCCCGCGTGGCCGCGCCCTCGGCGTCACCATGTTCCTGCCCGAACGCGACAAGTACTCCATGTCGCGTGTCGAGCTCGAAGCGCAGCTCGCCAGCCTGTTCGGCGGCCGCGTCGCGGAAGAGATCACCTTCGGCCTCGAGCGCGTGACGACCGGCGCTTCGGACGACATCCGCCGCGCCACCGACATCGCGCGCCGCATGGTCACCGAGTTCGGCTTCTCCGACAAACTCGGGCCGCTGCGCTACACCGACAACCAGGGTGAAGTGTTCCTGGGTCATTCGGTGACGCAGCAGAAGAACGTCTCCGATGCCACGGCGCGTCTGATCGATGAAGAAGTGCGCAGCTTCGTGGAAGCCGGTGAGGCGACCGCCCGCAAGATCATCGAAGACCACCGCGAACAGCTTGAGATCATCGCCCAAGGCCTGCTTGAGCACGAAACCCTGAGCCGCGACGAAATCGAAGCGCTCCTGCGCGGCGAGAAGATCAACAAGAGCGAACGTCAGCCGCCCCGCAAGGACAACGGCCGCCGTTCCTCGGTCCCGAGTTCCGGCGCGGAAGCCACCGGCGGCCGCCGCCCGGGCTTCGGCCAGGAACCCACGCCGCAGCCCGGCGCGTAACGGATCCGGCGAATACAAAAGGCCCGGTGAAAACCGGGCCTTTTGTTTTGTGGCTCGACCCTCACCCCTGACCCTCTCCCGCAAGCGGGAGGGTGAGGGGCTTTCCTTTTCCCTTTTCTCCCTCCCCTGAAAGGGGAGGGTTGGGGAGGGGTCGTTTTCTGTTTAGACTCACGCCTCATGTTTCTCACCAAACCCTACGTCACCCCGCGCGGCCTTCTCACCGGCGCTCCCGCGCGCGATGCGGTGCGCGGCGGCCGCGCGCTGGCCTTGGGCAAAGATCTTGCCTTCACCGCCGTCGAACTCACCGACAGCACTCTGTCGCCGACCGTGCAGCAGACCTTCCTCGTCAAAGAATGTCCGTCCGCCAGTCAACCCTGGCTCACGGCCTACGCTCACGCCCCGGAGACGTTCGCCGGCCTCTCACTCGCCGCACCGCTCCTCATGGGTGTCGTCAACGTCACGCCCGACAGTTTCTCCGACGGGGGGCAGTTCTCCGCGCCGACCTATGCCATCGCCCACGGCCGCGCGCTCATGGAAGCGGGCGCGTCGATTATCGATGTCGGCGGTGAGTCCACGCGTCCGGGCGCTGCGCCCGTCGAGGTCTCCGAAGAGATTGGTCGCGTCGTTCCTGTCGTGCGGGCGCTTGCCAACCTCGGCATCTGCGTCTCCATCGACACACGCCACGCGGCGGTCATGGAGGCCGCGATTTCCGCCGGTGCGCGGATCGTCAATGACGTGACGGCGCTGGCGGGTGAGGGCGCGCTTGCCGTGGTCGCGAAAGCCAAGGTCGCCGCGATCCTCATGCATATGCAGGGCGAGCCCCGCACCATGCAGGATCACCCCAGTTACACCTGGGCGCCCGGCGACGTGTTCGACTTTTTGGAGGCGCGCCTCAAGGCCTGCATGGCCGCCGGCATTGCGCGCGAACGCCTCGCGGTGGATCCCGGCATCGGCTTCGGCAAGAACGACGTCCACAACGCCCAAATCCTCGATCACACGGCGCTCTACCGGGCGCTCAAGTGCCCTGTGGTCATTGGGGCTTCACGGAAAAGCTTCATCGGCCGCATGAGCCGGGGGGAGGATGCCCGGCACCGCCTGCCGGGTTCGCTCGCCGCGGGTCTGCACGGCGTTTTCCAGGGGGCGCAAATCCTGCGCGTCCATGATGTCGCGGAAACGCGCCAAGCCCTCGCCGTCGCGGGTCGCATCAACTTCGGCGGGTAATTTACATCCCACGTCACAACGTCTTCATTTCTTCCGCGGGCCGCCGGCGCTATCCTCGCAACTTCCGAGGTTCAAAGTCCGTTAAACAGAAAGCTTCGCGTGTGGTTGCTTTTCTGACCGGAGCGCTGCATATCCGCCGCCAGATCAAAAGAGGGGCCTCCTGATGGCGACACGCAAATTCTTCGGCACTGACGGCGTCCGCGGCCGTGCGAACGTGGAACCCATGACGCCCGAGACCGCCATGAAGCTCGGCATGGCCGCGGGCCGGCATTTCACGCAAGGCGACCGCCGCCATACCGTGGTCATCGGCAAGGATACGCGCCTGTCCGGTTATATGCTCGAGCCCGCGCTGACCGCCGGCTTCGTCTCCATGGGCATGGACGTGATCCTCGTCGGCCCGATCCCGACGCCCGGCGTCGCCATGCTCACGCGCTCCATGCGCTGCGACATCGGCGTCATGATCTCCGCCTCGCACAATCCCTACGAGGACAATGGAATCAAGTTGTTCGGCCCGGACGGCTACAAGCTCTCCGATGAAATTGAAATCGAGATCGAGCGCCTCATGTCCGACGGCATGGACGGCGTGCGCGCGCCGTCGGAGCGCCTGGGCCGCGCGAAGCGTCTCGATGACGCGCAGGGCCGCTACATCGAATACGCCAAATCCACATTCCCGCGCGGATTACGCCTCGACGGTCTCAAGATCGTCGTCGATTGCGCGAACGGCGCCGCCTACAAAGTGGCTCCGACCGTGTTCTGGGAACTCGGCGCCGACGTCATCTCCGTCGGCGTCACGCCGGACGGTTTCAACATCAACAAGTCCTGCGGCTCGCTGCATCCCGAGCAACTCTGCGCCCTCGTGAAGCAGCACGGCGCGAATATCGGCCTCGCGCTCGACGGCGACGCGGACCGCGTCATGTTCTGCGACGAGCATGGCAGGGTTGTGGACGGCGACCAGGTGCTCGCCCTTATTGCCGATCACTGGCAGAAGACCCGGCAGCTCGAAGGCGGCGCGGTTGTCGCCACGGTCATGAGCAACCTCGGCCTCGAACGTTATTTGAAGAAGCTCAATCTGCCGCTGGTGCGCACGAAGGTCGGCGACCGCTACGTCGTCGAGCACATGCGTCAGTCCGGTTGCAATCTCGGCGGCGAGCAGTCGGGCCACATCATCATGGGCCAACACGCCACGACAGGTGACGGTGTCATTGCCGCGCTGCAAGTCCTTGCCGCGCTGGTCAGCGCCGGACGTCCGGCCAGCGAAACCCTGCGTCTGTTCGAACCGGTCCCGCAGCTTTTGAAGAATGTGCGCCTCACGCAAGGCATGAGCGCCGACGCCGTTCTCCAGCGCGAGGCCGTGCGTCAGGTCATCGCGGCATCCGAACGGCGTCTCAACGGCCGGGGCCGTCTCCTGATCCGCAAGTCGGGCACCGAGCCGCTCATCCGCGTTATGGCGGAAGGCGATGACGCCGGCGAGGTCAATGCGGTCGTCGACCACGTGATCGACGCCATCAAGCAGGCAGCGGCCTAATTTATTCAAGCCAGATGATCTTGGCGCCGTGCGGATGAACCGTCGCCAGGACGCGGTCGTCACCGCCGGGCCATGTCTTGATGGCGAGCGCGAAGTTCCCGTCGCTGCCTTGCTCCATGCGCATCCAGGAAAAGGGAGCGTCCGCCGTGGCGCTCGCGCCTGCCTTTTCCGCCTGGGCCTCGACGCGCCGCTTCACGTCCTCGGAAAAGTACTGGAACACGGCCGAGTGCATCAGCACGCGGTGGACCCCGGTTGACGGCACGGGCGTGAGCGTTTTCTCCGCCCACGCCGCGGCATCCATTTTGTCCACCTGCGGCGGATCCGTGGCGGCGATCTTCAGTGCGTAACGGATGCGGCGTAAGCGTTCGAGCTGGTCGGCCCACACATAGGCCAGCAAGCGTTCGCGTCCCGCCGCGGAACCGATGTCGACCGGCGCCTGGTCCACGCCGCGCCGCGCGAGCACCCGGACTTTCGCGTGCGGCGGCGAGGGGCCCGTCCACGCTGGCGCCAGGTGAACGGGACTATCCGTCGCGCCGACCTCGGTGGTTCCCAGCGTGTAGGTGTAGCGATCAAGCATCAGGTTCAGCCCGCCGCTGCTTCCGAGTTCGAAAAGCGAGAAGGGCAGGCCGTGCGCCGCGGCGAGGGTGAGAAGGCCGCACATGAGCACCGCCGAGCGGCCGACCTCATTCGTCTGCGGCGGCAGGTCCAGCCACGGCATCAGCTCTTTCTCGAAACGGAGGATCACGTCGTCGAGCATCGTTCCGAGGGTCGTGCGGTCCACGGCCAGCGCCGGCGGATAGATCGCTGTCCATGCGGCGTCCACATCGCGTTCGGCCAGGGCGTGCAGCCCCGCGACCAGGCGTAAAGCGAGCGCGTCGTGCAAGGGCTCCGGATTTCCGGACCAGCCGAGAACACGGGCGCCGATGCCCGTGTCCGGCGTCAGGCGCTCGCCGAGCACATCGCAGAGCTCCGCTGTGAACGGCGAGGCCATGTCGCGGCAATACCGCGCCTGTTGAAAAAAGGACTCGCGGACTCGCGTTTCGGCATCGGTCATGATGTCATCCTCTTTACGGCGCGAATCTTGCCCCGGCAGGATCGCCGCAAGCTATGCAAAGTCCGCGTACGAGATTTGATCCTCCTGGGGGCATCGGTTTATCTTGGGCTTATGAGCAACAAATCCAATACAACGAAGACGCCCGGCCGTGTCCTTATCGTCGCGGGTTCGGATTCCGGCGGCGGCGCCGGGATTCAGGCGGACATCAAGACCGTCACCGCGCTCGGCGCCTATGCCATGACGGCTGTTACGGCGATCACGGTGCAGAACACACAGGGTGTCACCGCCGTGCATGAAGTGCCGCTCGATATCGTCGCGGGACAGATCGAAGCCGTCGCGGGCGACATCGGCATCGATGTGGTCAAAACCGGCATGCTGGCCTCACGCCCGATGATTGAGACTGTCGCGGACACGCTTGCGCGCGCCGCGGCGGGCGTCCGCCGCGTTGTCGATCCCGTCATGCGCGCCAAAGGCGGACACGCGCTGCTCGCGGAAGATGCGGCGCAGGCGCTCGTGCGCTGCCTTGTGCGCGGCGCGACGATCGTCACGCCCAACCTTCCCGAAGCCGAAGTCCTCACCGGCCGCGCGATCAAGACGATTGCCGATATGGAGCGCGCCGTGGACGCTTGCCGCGCGCTCGGCGCCGAGGCCGTACTCCTGAAAGGCGGCCATCTCGAGGGCGCCGATCTCCTCGATCTCCTCATTACGTCGGACAAAGTTATCCGGTTCGAGGATACGCGTATCGACACCACCTCCACCCACGGCACGGGCTGTACTTTGGCTTCTGCGATCGCCGCGGGCCTCGCGCGTGGGAATTCGCTGGTGGATGCCGTGACCGCCGCCCGCGTTTATGTGCGCGGTGCGATCTTGAGCGCCCCGTGTCTCGGCCACGGCCACGGCCCTCTTAACCACGGTCATGTTTTTGGGGCTTTCTCATAACCGCGTAAAACAATGACCGGTTCATCTTTCCTCGTCACATCGCGCGGCCATATGGCCACAACGTGGTTGACGCATGCGTTGAATGCGTTGCCGGCCACGCTCGCGGTTCATGACGGGAAACCCGTTCCCATGGATTACAGTAAGCCGCTGTCTCGCCAACTTGCGTATCTGCGCGAGGTGCGTCCCGGCGTTGAAAGATATGGCTTGGTGCACTCGGTGAACGCGACCTCGCTCTACTATGCATTTGCGCAAAAGGACCTCGTGCCCGGTGATATCCGGACAGCGCAGCTTTGCCGCAACCCCATCATGCTTGCCGAATCCATGGCGGCGGTGACGAAACGCGATTGGATGAAGGCGCCGAAATTCCATCAGTGGGCTCAGGTGATGTGCGCGTCGGTTCGTGCGGGGCGGCTTAATCGCGTGGCGCTTGATTGGCCTGCGAGCGTGAAAGCTCTCATTGCCGCGAATGATGAGGCGGCAATCTCAAGGTTGCTGGGTATATGGAATCGGACGCTGCTTGAGGCGACAGATCTTCTGTTCTGCAACGCCATACATCAGATTCTGGCTGCTCGGGGCGTCACGCCGGGAGACGGACATCCCCTGTTCCGCTTCGAGGACTACACCGCCGACCGCGCCGGGTTTGGCCGTCTGTGCAATCATGTCGCCGGCGAAGCTTTAGACGCGGTGGCGATTGATGCGGCGTTTGCGACACCCGCCGCCAATCCTCATCGTCTTTCGAGCGTGACCGATCCGGGCGAAATTTACAGGGCATGGACGGCCGCCGAGCGGGACATGTTCGACACGATCATGGTTGTGACGGGCTTGGCGTCGTTCTTGGAGAATGCGGGCTTGTACCGCTTCGCCGCGTACGGGGTTTCATTCACGCCACCGGCCGCCCAACCGGGCGCGACGTTCAACATTTCCGCGATCCTGGCCTATTGAACCGCCAACCCTCGCGAACCCCAGTGAATCCATGGCCTTGCCCCGCATTGACGGGGACCGGGCCCGGTTCCTACACTCCGCCTCTTTTTGGCGGGGGAAAAAGAACGCCAAGCGCCCCGCCTTCCCTGGGGAAGGATGTCACCACTCAATGTCCGCTGTTCAGAAGCCATCTACGCGTCCGGCGCGTAATCACTTTTCTTCCGGCCCGTGCGCGAAGCGTCCCGGTTGGTCCCTTGAAGCTCTGAAGGATGCGCTGGTCGGCCGTTCGCACCGCGCGAAGCCGGCAAAAGCGCGCATCAAGCAGGTCATCGATAAAACCCGCCAGATCCTCGGCGTGCCGGCCGACTACCGTATCGCCATCGTTCCCGCGTCAGATACCGGCGCGGTTGAGATGATGCTCTGGTCCGTGCTGGGCGCCCGCCCGGTGGACATGCTTGCCTGGGAAAGCTTCGGCGAAGGCTGGGTCACCGACGTCGTGAAGCAGCTCAAGCTCAAAGACGCGCGCATCATCAAGTCCGATTACGGCAAGCTGCCGAACCTCAAGGACGTGAATTTCGACAACGATGTCGTCTTCACCTGGAACGGAACGACCTCCGGCGTGCGCGTCCCGAACGGCGACTGGATCCCGGCGGATCGCAAGGGTCTCACCATTTGCGATGCGACCTCGGCGGTGTTCGCCATGGACATGCCCTGGCGCAAGCTCGATGTCGTCACCTACTCCTGGCAGAAGGTGCTGGGCGGGGAAGCTCAGCACGGCATGCTCATTATCTCGCCGCGCGCTGTCGAACGTCTTGAGAGCTACACGCCGCCGTGGCCGATGCCCAAGATTTTCCGTCTCACGTCCAAGGGCAAGCTCAGTGAAGGCATCTTCGAGGGCGACACCATCAACACCGTTTCGATGCTGTGCGTCGAGGACGCGGTGGACGGTCTCAATTGGGCCGAGAGCGTCGGGGGACTCAAGGGGCTCATCGCGCGCTCGGAAGCCAACTTGAAAGCGATGAGCGATTGGGTCGCCAAGAACCCGTGGATCGCTTTCCTCGCCGAAGAGGCGGCCTCGCGCTCTTGCACCTCCATCTGTCTGCGCATCACCGCGCCGTGGTTCACCTCGTTGCCCGCCGATAAGCAGGCCGAAGCGGCCAAGAAACTCGCGGGCCTGCTCGAGAAGGAAGGCGTGGCCATGGACGTCGCCAGCTACCGCGATGCCCCGCCGGGCCTTCGCATCTGGGGCGGCGCGACCGTGGATACCGCCGACATTCAGGCGCTTCTGCCGTGGATCGAGTGGGCTCACGCTGAAGTTCAAGCATCGTAAATCTGGTGAGCGGGCAGGGGCTCTCGCGCGCGGAGGAAAGCGCCGGCGTCGGCTATGCCGTCGGCGCCTACCTGCTTTGGGGGTTCCTGCCGCTTTACTGGCGGCTGGTGCACGAGGTGCCCGCTGTCGAGATGACGGCGCATCGCACGCTGTGGTGCGTCGTGCTGCTCGGCCTCTTGACCGTGATCCGGGGCCGCGTCGGTGAAATCGCCGCCATTCTGCGCACGCCGGCCACGCGCTGGACTCTCGTGGCCACCAGCGCGCTCATCACCGTCAATTGGACCTTGTTCATGTATGCCCTGGTCACCGACCAGGTCGTCGAGTCCTCGCTCGGCTACTACATGACGCCGGTTCTCAACTTTGCGTTCGGCATCTTGCTGATGCATGAACGTCCCTCTCGACTGCGCCTGTTCTGCATCGCGCTCGCGACCTGTGGCGTGCTCGTCCAGCTTTTCGCCTTTGGCCGCCTCCCGTGGCTCGCGCTGGGGCTTGCGATCACTTTTGGCTTCTACGGCTATTTTCGCAAAAAAGCGCCGGTTGCCGCCATGGACGGCCTGTTGGTTGAGACGGGCCTGATGGTTCCGGTCGCGCTCGCGCTCATCGTGTGGTGGTACATCGACGGGACCGGCTTGTTCCTGATCGGCGACATGAAGCGCGACATTCTTCTGGTGATTGGCGGCGCGCTCACCATCGCGCCGCTCGCGCTGTTCGCCGCCGCCATGCGGCGGGTGCGCATGACCACCATGGGTTTCCTGCAATACATGGCGCCGACGATTTCCTTGCTCG
The DNA here is from genome assembly GCA_041919675.1 of Rhodospirillaceae bacterium. GTDB lineage: Bacteria > Pseudomonadota > Alphaproteobacteria > Rhodospirillales > Rhodospirillaceae > SHVO01. The sequence continues at coordinate 21,000 of JAYRTJ010000019.1, forward strand.
TGGCGGTCTTCATTTTGCACGAGCCGTTCGATCTGGGCGATCTCATCTCATTTGGTTTCATATGGGCCGCGATCGCTATCGCGATCTTTGAAAGCCTCACGACAAAAGCGCCGGGGACGCCTGACGCCGCGTAAGGGTTAGTACCGTTTTCGAATTCTCTGGGAGGGGATAGTTAGATGGCTAAGCCGAGAGTGTTGATCAGCGATAAGTTGAGTCCGGCCGCGGTTGAAATCTTCAAGACCCGCGGCGTCGACGCCGATGTGAAAACGAACCTTACGCCCCAGGAGCTGGTGGCGATCATCAAGGACTACGACGGCCTCGCCGTCCGTTCCAATACCAAGGTCACCGCCGAGGTGCTGGCCGCGGCGCCCAACCTGAAAGTCGTGGGCCGCGCCGGGATCGGTGTCGACAATGTCGATGTCGATGCCGCCACCACCCGCGGCGTCGTGGTGATGAACACGCCGTTCGGCAACGCCATCACTACTGCCGAGCATGCGATCTCCATGATGATGGCGCTCGCCCGTCAGATCCCGGCCGCGAACGCCTCGACCCACGCCGGCAAGTGGGAGAAGTCGAAATTCATGGGCGTCGAGCTCTTTGGTAAGACGCTCGGCGTCATCGGCTGCGGCAACATCGGTTCCATCGTCGCCGACCGCGCGCTCGGTCTGAAGATGAAGGTGCTGGCCTTCGATCCTTATCTTTCCGAGGAACGCGCGCGCGATCTCGGGGTGGAGAAGGCGGATCTTGAAACGATATATGCGCGCGCCGATTTCATCACCCTGCACACGCCACTGACCGACGGCACGCGCAATCTCATCGACGCCAGGGCCATCGGAAAAATGAAGAAGGGCGTACGCATCGTGAATTGCGCGCGCGGCGGGCTCGTGGTCGAAGCCGACATCAAGGCCGCGCTCGAATCCGGCCATGTCGCCGGCGCGGCTTTCGACGTGTTCGAGGAGGAACCCGCGAAATCCAATATCCTGTTCGGTATGGAGAACGTCGTCTGCACGCCGCACCTGGGCGCGTCCACCAACGAAGCGCAGGAGAATGTCGCGCTTCAGGTCGCCGAGCAGATCTCCGATTACCTGTTGACGGGCGCGGTCTCCAACGCGCTCAACATGGCCTCGGTGTCGGCGGAGGACGCGCCGCGCCTGCGCCCCTATATGAAGCTCGCCGAGGAACTCGGCAGTTTTGCGGGCCAACTCGTCAGTTCAGGCCTCAAGGCGATCACCCTCGAATACGCCGGTCATGTCGCCGAGTTGAATACGCGGCCGCTGACGGCCATCGCGCTCAAGGGGTTGCTTGGCCCGCTCATGGAAAGCGTGAACATGGTCAACGCGCCGATGATCGCGCGCGAGCGGAATATAAAAGTGACCGAGGTCAAACAGGGTGAGCACGATCTCTATCACACCCTCATCACGCTTCAGGTCGTGACGGACAGCCAGACCTCTACAGTGTCCGGCACGCTCTTCGGCAGCATGCCGCGCCTGGTCGATCTCGATTCCATTCACATCGAGGCCGAGGTCGGTCCGCACATGCTGTTTGTCGCCAACAACGACAAGCCGGGGTTCATCGGCGCGCTCGGCACCGTGCTGGGGCAGGCGGGGATCAATATCGCCTCCTTCCACCTGGGCCGCACGCGCTCCGGCGGCGACGCCATCGCGCTCCTGAAACTCGATCAGGCCGTTACCGAGGAGGTGCTGGCCAAGGTTAAATCCCTGCCACATGTCCGCCAGGCCCGGAGTCTCGCCTTTTAGGAACGCAAATTAGGTCTTCCTTTTGGTGTCGGGCGGCGTGCTAGACTTTTCTCATGGTCACGCCGTCGCCCGCCCTTAGGGAAGAGCTTTTCCAACTGGAACTCCAGCAGATCGAGCTGAATGCGCGCATGCGCAACGGCGTGGTCTGGGCCTTCATCGGCATTTCCATCTGCCGGGGCATTTACGAATACTACCTGCATGGGATGGACCAGCTTGAGGCGGCCCTTTTGTACGCCTTCCTCCCCGCAAGCCTCCTGGGCCTCATGGGCTTCCCCCTGGTGCGTTATTACGCCCGGAAAGCCGAAGAAAAGGTCCGTGCGAAATTCGCAGAGCAGCCCCGTCGCGATCCGCGCAAATAGCTTCCTTGGCGTGGGGGGGGCGGGGCGCGTATAACCGCCCGTTCGCACGGTTCAGCTGCGGGTTCTAGGCTTTGGAATTAAGCGAGAAATCGAATGGGTAACGTCGCGGTTGTCGGCTCTCAGTGGGGCGACGAGGGCAAAGGCAAGATCGTCGACTGGCTGTCGGAACGCGCCGATATGGTCGTGCGCTTCCAGGGCGGTCATAACGCCGGCCATACCCTCGTCATCGGCGACACCACCTACAAACTTTCCCTGCTTCCGTCGGGGGTCGTGCGCGGCAAGCCGTCCATTATCGGCAACGGCGTGGTCGTCGATCCATGGGCCTTCCTCGACGAGATCAAGCGCGTCGGCGAACAGGGCCTCAAGATCACGCCGGACGTGCTCAAGCTCGCCGACAATGCCGTGCTTATCCTGCCGCTGCACCGTACCCTCGACCAGGCGCGCGAAGCCGCCGCCGGCGCGAAACAGATCGGCACGACGGGCAGGGGCATCGGCCCGGCCTACGAAGACAAAACAGCCCGCCGCGCCATTCGGGTCTGTGACCTCGCCGATCCTCCGGCCCTCGCGGCCAAGGTCGAGCGTCTCCTGGTCCACCACAACGCGCTCCTGCGCGGCGTGGGCCACGCCGAGATCGATGGCGCCGAAGTACTTGCGCAGCTGAAAGACGTCGCGCCGAAGATCCTGCCCTTCGCCGTTCCGGTGTGGGAGATCATGGCCGACGCCCGCCGGAACCGCGCCCGCGTGCTGTTCGAAGGCGCCCAGGGCGCCATGCTCGACGTCGATCACGGCACCTATCCGTTCGTGACCTCGTCCAACACCGTTTCGGGCCAGGCCGCCGCCGGTTCGGGCATCGGCCCGGGCAGCGTCGGTTATGTGCTCGGCATCACCAAGGCCTACACCACCCGCGTCGGCTCCGGGCCGTTCCCGACCGAACTGACGGACGAGGTGGGCCAGCTGATCGGCGAGCGCGGCCGCGAGTTCGGCACCGTCACCGGCCGTAAGCGCCGCTGCGGCTGGTTCGACGCCGTCATGGTCCGCCAGGCCATCAAGATCGGCGGCATCAACGGCATCGCCTTCACCAAGCTCGACGTGCTCGACACCTTGGCCGAACTGAAGATTTGCGTGGCCTACGAACTGAACGGCCAGCGCATCCGCCGTCTCCCGTCCTCCATGAGCGATCAGGCGGCCGTGAAGCCCATCTATGAGACCCTGCCGGGCTGGCAGACATCCACCCAGGGCGCCCGCAGCTGGGCCCAGCTGCCCGCGGACGCCATTAAGTACATCCGCCGGGTGGAAGAACTCATCGAAGCCCCCGTGGCCCTCCTGTCCACCAGCCCCCAGCGCGAAGACACCATTCTCGTTCGCGATCCCTTCGCGGATTAAGGGGTCTTATTCCTCCCTCTTTCAGGGCGGGAACAGGAAAGGTAAATCTTGCGCCCTAACGCCCCGAAAACCCTAGGTTTCCCGGCCGCCTTGGGCGTTGTGTTGTTCTTAATACTTCCTTAAGATGCCCCTTCGGGCCGGCAGAAGCCGGTCCTAACGCTATTCGTAGGATCGGGACCATGGCCGAAGCGGCTGCGGATCTCAAACCGGCGCCAGAAAAGGCGCCACCGGCCGCGCCAGCAGCGGCCCCGACGCCGCCGCCTCCAACCCCGGAGACGGTGGTCGCACCCTCATCTCCAAGCGGCAGCTACATCATCGTTCGTGACCGCTTCACGATTTTCTGCGATCGCCCGCTGCCCAGTCTCGATATGCCGAACGCGCTCGCCTACGAAGTGGCCGACCGCAAACAGGAAGGGCGCCCTTTGTACGCGCTCGTGTGCCGTCCCGATATGCCCGCGCGCGTGTCGGTCATGCGCACGCTCAAGGGGCTCGAAATTCCCGCCGTGCTTCACATGGTCGATTGGGGCGTCGCGGAATGGCCGCTCCTTGAACGCAAATGCGTGATCGTGATTTATCACCGTCCGCTCGGCGGCAAGGTGATGGACGCGCATTTCGGATCGGTGAAGCGCATTCCCGACCACGTCTTCGCGCGCACGGTCATCAAGCCGATCGCCGAAGGTTTGATCGAGCTTGGTTTGAAGGGCGTTACGCACCGCGCGATCCGGCCCGACAATCTCTATTACATCGACGAGCAGAAAACGAAGATCGTGCTCGGCGATTGCGTGACCTCCGTGCCCGCGCACGACCAGCCTGTCCTGCTCGAGACGATTGAATCGGGCATGGCGCAGCCTTCGGGCCGCGGCGCGGGCACCTATGCCGACGACATGTATGCCTTCGGCGCCTCGGTCCTCATGATCGCGCTCGGGCGAAATCCGGTTGCGGGTGTCCCCGATTGGGAAATCATCCGCCGCAAGATCCAGGTCGGATCCTACGCAACGCTCGTCGGCGACGAACGCGTGCCCATGGCGCTGATCGAATGCTTGCGCGGCATGCTCACCGACGACGCCGAGCAGCGCTGGCTGCCGAACAACATCGATCTGTGGCTGAACGGCAAGCGTCTTACGCCCATCCAGGCGAGGTCGGAACCCCAGTCGCAGCGCCCCTTGCGGTTCGCCGAGATGGAATTCCACTCCATCCGTCCCTTGTCGTACGCGATGTACAACAACTGGGACAAAGCGCTGTCGATCATCAGCGACGGCACGCTCGAGGTGTGGGTCCGCCGCGGCCTTGAACTCAACGATCTTGCCGACAGTATCGCCAGCGCCATCAAGGGCACAGGCGCCGCGCTCGGCAAGGGCGAGGCGGACGACATCATCATCGCCCGTGTGCTCATGCTGCTCGACCCGCGTGCGCCGATCCGCTATCGCGACTTCCGCCTGTTCATCGAGGGCTTCGGCTCGTCGTTGGCGGTGGCGATGCTGCGCAAGCAAAAATTGCAGGCCTTCACGGATTTCATCACGCGCGAACTGTGGCGCTATTGGATCGTCGCCCAAACCAAGTTCATTGCCGAGAATCAGCAATATGAGGGCGTGTTCCGCGAACTGCGCAACTACCTCAAGGACCAGAACTCCGGCGGCGGCATCGAACGCTGCGTTTACGAACTGAACGAGTGGCAGCCGTGCATGAGCCCGCTGATCGCCGATCAGTATGTGATGGAAGTGAAGGGGGTTCTGCCGGCGCTCGATGTCGTGGCAAAAACCGCCAACATCAAGGTGTGGCCGGTGGACCGCCATATCGCGGCCTTCCTGCGCGCCCGGTACGCCAAGGGCACCGGCAGCCAGATCGATTCCATGAACGACCAGCGCCCGGACCGCGCCACCATCGGCATGCTCTCGGTGCTCGCCATCGTGCAGTGGCGTCTCGGCCCCGAGGCGCTCTACGGTCTCGCCCAATGGGTGGGCGGCCTGATGGGCCCGGTGGTGAACAGCTACCAGAACCGGATCAAACGTAAGGAAATCGAGAAGGAACTGCCGAAGCTCATCCGCAAGGGCAACCTCGCGGAGATGTTCAACTACCTCGATAACCCCGAAGAGCGGCAGAAGGACGGCGAAGGTTTCTCGTGGGCCAAGGCCGAATACGCCGCGGCTGAAAAGCTGGTCTACGACCTCGAGCACGGCCAGGTCGATCGCCAGGAATCGGCGATCCTGACCGGCCGTCAGGCCGGCGCCGCGGGCGCGGGCTTCATCATGTTCGTCACGTATCTTTTCATCATGCTCGGAAAGTTGTTCTGAGGATCATGAAAAAGCGCAGCAACTTTTTCCTCTACGCTCTTATCGCGGTTCCGATCGGCCTGATGATCGTGCCGACGATCGTCGTGCTCGCCGTCGCGCTGCTGCCGACCGGCGTTGCGTTTCTGCTGGAGCGCCGCAAGGGGTTCTATGGCGGGCTCACCGTCGGCGCGATGAATCTCGCCGGCTGCGCGCCGTTCCTGGCGGACCTCTGGTTTGACGGACACACGGTTCAGAACGCCGTCGGCATCATCACGAACGTATTCGCCTGGATGTCTTTCTACGGAGCGGCGATGTTCGGCTGGGCCATCTACTCGACGACCCCGTCCGTGATCAGCACCTTCATGGCCATGACGGCTGGGCGGCGCATCACCGCGATGCGCGATCAGCAGAAGGAACTGGTTCAGAAATGGGGCCCGGACGTGGAGTCCGTCTACGAGCCCGAAAGGAAAGCCGGCGACGTGCCGGCGGGTCCGCCCGACAGTCTGACGACCGGCCTATCGAAAGCCGTCTAGCGCTTCCATGAGCGCGGACATGTCGTCGGGCAGTTCGCTCTCGAAGCTCAGCTCTTTGCCCGTGATGGGATGAATGAACCCCAGCGTCGAGGCATGCAGCGCCTGGCGCGCGAAGTCGCGCACCTCTTGCGGCGCGAGGCTGACATTCCGGCCGCGGCCATAGACCGGATCGCCGATCAATGGATGGCCCTTGCTCGTCATATGGACGCGGATCTGATGCGTGCGCCCGGTTTTGAGGCGGCACTGCACATGCGCGGCGACGGTGCTGAAGGCGGCAACGGTCTCGTAGGCGGTCTCCGCCGTTTTGCCCCCGCGGCGCACCACCGCCATCTTCTTGCGGTTGTGCGGACTGCGGCCGATGTTGCCGGTGATGACGCCGTCCGCCGGCCGCGGCACGCCCCACACCAGGGCGTCGTAGCGGCGCTCCACGCTGTGCGCCGAAAACTGTTCGGTGAGGCCGACGTGGGTGCGCTCGTCCTTGGCGGCGACCAGGAGCCCGCTCGTATCCTTGTCGATCCGGTGCACGATGCCCGGGCGCTTGACGCCGCCGATACCGGCCAGCGACGGTCCGCAGTGGGCCAGCAGCGCGTTCACCAATGTATGATCGAGGTTGCCGGCGGCCGGATGCACGACCAGACCCGCGGGCTTGTCGATGACGATGAGGTGCTTGTCCTCGTAAACGACCGCGAGGTCCATTTCCTGCGCCTCGGGCAGGGCGGCCACCGGCTCCGGGACCGCGACACGGATCGCCTGACCCGCCTGCACCTTTTGCGCGGGATCGCGCAGCACCCTCGTCCCGGTACGCACGGCGCCTTCTTCGATCAACGCCTTCAGGCGTGAACGGGAGAGGTCGGGCAACGCGCCCGCGAGCCATTTATCGAGGCGCGCGCCGGCGGCATCGGCGGGAACGGTGACGGTCTTTTTGGAAATGGACATCGGGGCGTCGGGATGAATGCGAAGCGCACTCTACCCCGATCGGCACCCTGCGTCCGCAGCGATCTAGAGGATGGCGGTTGCGCGTCTGGGTGTTTTCTTCGCCAGCGCCGTCATCCCGGCGGGCGCGGACGTCCACATCTCTTCGTGTTTTTCGGCCAGCGCATACTTGGTCCGGAACAGCTGCCACCATTGCGGCACGCCCGTGGCCAGGGGTTCGCCGAGTTCGTGGCGGAACAGGATGGCGCGCATCAGGTGCACGGTCTCTTCTGCGCGGTCGACGCCCAGTTTTTGCAGCAGCGCTTTCACCACTTCGTCATGAGGCATCTTCTGCGTATCGACGCACGCCGCGTTCTCGACGCGGCCCATGATGAAGAACACCATGTCGGAGACTAGGCGGTCCTTGCGGTCGGCGGTTGCGTCGACCGTCTCGCCGATCAGGCTGAGGAGTTCGCTGGCCTCGTCGGGGGCGAACAGGCGGCGGATCTTTGCCGCTTCCAGCGCGACCACGCCAGCGTAGTAGTAGTCGTCGATCGGATGAGCATCGATCAAGGCATGCTGCACGTCATAAGGCAGCACGCATTCGTCGAAACCTTCGATGAGTTTCTTCTGCCAGGCCGGGAAGGTTTTCTTGGCCGCCGCAGCCATATCTTTCAGGAAACGCTCGACGGCGGCTTTCGCTTCGACCGTGGGCTTAACTGCGGTTGCACCAATAGACATTGTAACACCACATGTTGTGTTATACTTGCATCAGTAACGCTTGATAGGCGCGCCCGGTTGCGATTGGCTGCGGGTTTCCGTAGGACAAAAGCGGCGCAACCAATTGTCCGCGCGTCGAAAAGGGGATCGAAAAGTGGCCGATACAGCGCGTCGTCACCCGGATGTGATCCTGGTGGAAGTGCAGCCGGGTGAAGGCTTTGGCTTCACTTATCTGTCGTCCGAGGACTTCGACTACGCCGCCGATCACTTTCTCTTGCCGGCGCAAAAATACGCCGCGCTCGACCCCGACGACGCCGAACAGCGCCGGACCGTCGCCTACGACTTTCTGTGGCGTTACTTCAATAAGCCGCAATCAAAAGGATACTTCCGCGAAAATGTGCGCTGGATCGCGGCCGCGGCCGTGCGCGAGAAGTTCACGGACGAAGCCGAGATGGGCACGATGCCGCGCGTGATTTCCATCCAGCGCAAGGCGGGCGACGGCGGCATCGCCATCCGTCCCGGCGCGGAATATCTCGATCACCCGGGCTTTCCGCTCGCGATCATCATCGGCAAGCCGTCCGCCGGCGGCGGGCAAGCGCACTTTTTCACGCGCCGCGAGGACTATGAGCGGGCCGGCCAAAAACCGCCGACCCAGGATGTGTGGCTGCCGCAGATCGTTTATCGCCTCTACTCTGAAACGCCCTCGGTGGTGATGGGCATGCCCAAGCAGGGCAAGGACGGCGACATGGCGGTCGAGTGCCGTGCGCTCGCCTTCGGTCGGAAGGCCAAGCTGGTCGAACGCGCTTAGTCCTGTTCGAGGCTGACGCGTTCGAGCACCTCGGGCGCCGCGATCCCTTTCGCCAGCACCAGCTTGATCACTTTGGCCTCAAAGGTTTCGTCGTCGCCCGCCGCGATGACGGCGGTGAAGCGCGCTTCGCGTTCCTGGCGCACCGCCGGGCCCCACTGCGCTTCCGTCTCCGCCGGTCCCAGCACGCAGAAGGACATCAGCGCGGCGGCCTCGCGCATCAGCCCGTCGATCACGCCGTTCTCCGACATCGTGTTCTCGGCCGCGGCGCGTGCCCAGCGGAAGATCGCAAAGCGCATGCCGTCGTCGACATAGGCCGGGTTCACTTCCAGGTCCGAGAGTGTCCGGTCGAACAACTGCAGCGCCGAGCGCCGCTTCGAGCCGCCAAAGAAGTCCACGATATCCATGATCAACGAGAACCGCGCAAAAAGGACCAACTTCGCGTAAGATAGGGCGCGATCAAGGATTTCGCGAGGGGGCGATCCCGTGGCACTGAATTCACCCAAAACATCCGGCGCGTCACCGCAGTTGCCGCCGAAGCAGACCTGCGGCAAGTGCGACGCCGAGTTCCGTTGGGAACCCAGCGACCCGCGCGTCAAAGGCTCCCCGCTCGTCGCGCGCCTCTCCAAACCCTCCGACAATTGCGACTGCGGCTACGGCAACCTGCCGCCCCGGCTGGAGTAAGCTTAAGGCGAGGGCGTCATGGCCGACGGCACCGTCTCCCGTTTGCGGAAGAAAGTTGGGGTGAGGGGCTTATCCCCCAAACCGCTCCAAACCCAACCCGTTCATCTCGATCTCGGGGTCGCGCCCCGAGATCAAATCGGCGATCACGCGGCCTGAACCGCACGCCATCGTCCAACCCAGCGTGCCGTGACCTGTGTTGAGGAACAGGTTGTCGAACTTCGTTCCGCCCAGGATGGGCACGGAGTCCGGCGTCGCCGGGCGCAGACCGCACCACGCGTTCAGCTCTTTGTAAGATGACGCGCGCGGGAACAAGCTCATGACGTTCTTGGCGAGCGGCGCCACGCGCACGGGATCGAGATGCGTGTTCCAGCCGGCGAGTTCCGCCGTGCCTGCGACGCGCAGTTTGTTGCCAAGGCGCGTGAACACCATGAAGCGCGTCTCGTCGGTGATGCTCACCGTCGGCGCCGCGCTCGGGTCCTCGATCTCGGCGGTGATGGAGTAGCCCTTCGCCGGATACACCGGCAGCTTCAGGCCAAGCTGTTTGGCCAGGAGCGGGCTGTAGCTTCCCAGCGACAGCACCACCGCATCGGGCGCTTCATCGCCCTGGTTGGTGACGATGCGTGTCACGCGCTTGCCGTCGTGTTCCAGCTTCCGGATGTCGACGCCATAGCGGAACCTTGCGCCGCGCGCCGCCGCCAGCTTCGCGAGTTCCTCGCTGAACCTGAGCGCGTCGCCGCTCTCATCGTCGCAGCTCATCAGTCCGCCGGCGAGTTCGCCTTTGCGCACGGCGTCGGCGAGGGCGGGTTCCACCTTCACGCAATCCTCCGGCGTCAGCACATCTTGGGCGAGGCCAAGGGCGGCGAGTTGCGCGGCCGTGCGGCGGCCATGCTCGAACTCGGGTTTGGTGCGGTAGATGTGCAGGATGCCGTTGAGCTGCTGTTCGTACTGGATGTTGGTCTTCTGCCGCAGCGCCTTCAGCACCGCGCGGCTGTACAGCGCCACGCGCAGCGTGCGGTCCATGTTGATGCGTTCCCGTTCGCCGGTGCAGTTCGCCAGGAACTTCAGTCCCCACGACCACAGCGCCGGATCGAACCGCCACGGCTTGAACAACAGCGGCGCGTCGGGTTGAAAGGTCCACAGGAACGTCTGCCACGGCACCTTCGGGCCCGCCCAGGGCTTGGCGTGACAGGCCGAGATCTGTCCGCCGTTGGCGAAGCTGGTTTCCTGGCCCGCGCCGCCTTGCCGGTCGAGCACGACCACATCGTGTCCATCTTCCGCGAGGAAGTAGGCCGTGCTGGTTCCCACAACGCCGGCGCCGAGAACAGCGACTTTCATGTCCCGCTACTCATTAAACTTGTGAAGCGCCGGATACTCGGCGCAGGATAGATTTATGACGCCTTCCTCCGCTCCACCAGCCCCCATTCTGCATACGATCCCCGGCGAATGCGCGGTGCTGTCGGTCGCGCAGATGTACGCGGCCGACAAAGCCGCGGAAGCCGAGGGCATCGCTCCCTTGGCGCTGATGGAGGCCGCCGGTCTTGCCGTGACGCGCGTCATCGAGGCGCGCGGGCCGCGCCGGCCGGTGGTCGTGCTGTGCGGCCCGGGGAACAATGGCGGTGACGGCTTTGTCGTCGCGCGCCTCCTCGCGGAACGGGCGTGGCCGGTGCAGGTCGGCTTGCTCGGGCCCGCCGGCGCGCTGACGGGCGATGCGGCGGTCAACGCCCGGCGCTGGCGGAACATCGGCGAGATCCGTCCGCTGACCCTGGACCTCTTGAACGATGCGCCGCTCGTGGTCGATGCGCTGTTCGGCGCGGGCCTGTCGCGCGCGCTCGAAGGCGCCGCGCGCGCGGTGATCGCGGCCGTCAACGAGCGCGCACTGATCTGCATCGCGGTCGATGTGCCGAGCGGCGTTCACGGCGATACCGGCGAAGTGCTCGAGGGACTCGCGCCGCGTTGCGCGGCCACCGTCACTTTTTTTCGCCCGAAGCCCGCGCATTTTCTTTATCCGGCGCGCGATCTCTGCGGCGTCTTGACGGTCGCCGACATTGGAATCCCCGGCGCGGTGCTGCGCGGCATCGCGCCGCGCACGGCCCACAACACGCCCGCGCTGTGGGACCTGCCGCGCTGGACTTGGCGCGATCACAAATACGATCACGGCTACGCCGTGGTGATCGGGGGAGGTCTCATGACCGGCGCCGCGCGTCTCGCCGCGCGTGCGGCGCGCAGGGCCGGGGCGGGGCTTTTGCGATTGGCGGTTCCCGCGGGCGCGGCGCCGCTCTACGTCGCCGCCGAGCCCGGCGCATTTGTGCAGCCATTGGACACGCCGGCCGAACTCGATGAACTTCTCGCCGACCCGCGCCGCAACGGGGTGCTCATCGGTCCCGGCGCCGGCGTCGGCGCGGCGACCCGCGCGCGTGTGCTGCGGATTCTTGACTCCGGCAAGGCGGTCGTGCTCGACGCCGACGCGCTCACCAGTTTTGAAGACAATCCGCAAATCCTGCTCGGCGCGGTCGGCGCGGCCAAGGGACCGGTGGTCCTTACGCCCCACGACGGCGAGTTTGGCCGAATCTTCAAAATCCCGGCCGGCCCCCGCCTCGGGCGGGCGCGGGCCGCGGCCGCGGCCAGCGGCGCGGTTGTCGTCCTGAAAGGGCCCGACAGTGTCGTTGCCGGGCCCGGGGGCGAGGCCTCCATCGCGTCGAATGCCCCGCCCTGGCTTGCAACCGGAGGGACCGGGGACGTGCTCGCGGGCCTTGTTTTGGGGCTTTTAGTTCAGGGCATGGAAGCCTGGCAGGCCGCCAGCGCGGCGGTCTGGCTCCAGGGCGAGGCCGGCCGCCGCATAGGGCGCGGAATGATCGCCGAGGACCTCCCGGACGCCCTTCCCGGCATTTTAGCCGGGTTTTAGCCGGTTAAAGGTCCGACAGGCCGGGTCATAAGGCTTGATCCACCCCTGTGTTCTTGGCTATCTACCGCATCCTTTTTTAGCGCTCAGCGGTGTCCTGGCGTCCGGCCATGTGGCCGCGGCCTCTTGGCCTCCGGCGGGTGTGGTGAAACTGGTAGACACGCCAGGTTTAGGTCCTGGTGTCCGTAACAGGACGTAGGGGTTCAAATCCCTTCACCCGCACCAAGTCGCAAGGCATTGGACGGCGAAAAGGATGACGAAACGGCGGCGCGACGCTCGCGCCAGAAGATAAAGATTCTAGACGGGATTGCGGATTCTCCATGCAAGTCATTGAAAAGCCGGCCGATGGCCTCAAGCGTGCGTTCAACGTCGTGGTTCCCACGGCCGCCATCGAGGAAAAGGTCAACGAGCGCCTGAACGAAGTCGGCCAGCAGGTGCGCCTGCCGGGCTTCCGTCCGGGCAAGGTGCCGATGAACCTGCTCAAGAAGCGTTTCGGCGAAGCTGTGCGCGGCGAAGTGCTCGAAAAGACCATCGACGAATCCACTCAGGCCGCGCTCAGCGAAAAGGCTTTGAAGCCGGCCGTGCAGCCGAAGGTCGAACTCGTGAAGTTCGAAGAAGGCCAGGACCTCGAATTCTCGGTGCAGCTCGAAGTGCTGCCGGAAATCAGCTCCGAAGTCGGCGCCATCGATCTCACCCGTCCGACCGCCGCGGTCTCCGACGACGAGATGAACAAGGCCCTCGAAGGCGTTCAGCGCACGAAGGCGACGGCTGAGAAGGTCGAACGCGCCGCCGGCAAGGGCGACGTGGTGTTCGCCGATTTCGTCGGCCGCATGGCCGGCGAAGTGTTCCAGGGCGGCACGATGCAGGACGCGCTGATCGAGATCGGCAGCAACAACTTCATCCCGGGCTTCGAGGATCAACTTATCGGCGTCAAGGCCGGCGACAAGAAGACCGTGAAGGTGACGTTCCCGGCCGACTACGGCAGCGCGCCGCACCTCGCGGGCAAAGACGCCGAGTTCGAAGTCGACGTGAAGGAAGTCCGTGAACTGAAGCTCCCGGCGCTCGACGACGAACTCGCCAAGAGCATCGGCGACACCGGCATCGACGCCCTCAAGGAGCGTCTGCGCGCGTATCTGCAGCAGAACCACGACGGCGCCTCGCGCCAGCGCGTGAAGCGTCAGCTGCTCGACAAGCTCGCGGAGTCGCACAAGTTCCAGGTCCCGCAGGGTCTGGTGGACATCGAGTTCGAGTCCATCTGGCGCCAGATGGAGCAGGTCACCCGCGGCGGCCAGGTCGATCCGGAAGACGCCGGCAAGTCGGAAGACGAGCTGAAGAAGGAATACCGCGACATCGCCGAGCGCCGCGTGCGCTTAGGGCTCCTGTTGTCCGAAATCGGCCAAAAGGCCGGCGTCGTGATCAGCCCGGAGGACCTCAAGTCCGCGATCGTTCAGGAAGCCATGCGTTATCCCGGTCAGGAAGCGCAGGTTGTCGATTACTACCAGCGCAACCCGCAGGCGCTCGAAGCGTTCCGCGCGCCGCTGTTCGAAGAGAAGGTCGTCGACCACCTCATCAGCAAGGCCAACGTGACCGACAAGCCGGTCACCATCGAAGAACTGCTCAAGGAAGACGACGAAATCTAAAGTCGTTAATCTTTGAAGAGCGCGTGTCCAGGAAAAGTGGGAACCGCCCGTCGGCCTTCGGCCGGCCGTTAATAGGTTAGCGCGCCTTCGCGCGCGTCCGCCCGGGACACGCGCAAATTAAAGAGTCCTAGGGCCGCAGGGTGGGACCCGCCTTGCGGCCCTTATCTTTTTGCTTATGTTAGGCGGAATAATTTCCCGTACGCCTTTAGGTGATTCATGAAAGACCGCAGCCCCATTGAAGTCTTAGACAACCTCGTCCCGATGGTGGTCGAGCAGACCAACAGGGGCGAACGCGCGTATGACATCTATTCGCTGCTGCTCAAGCAGCGCGTCATCTTCCTCACCGGCGGCGTCAACGACCAGATCTCCTCGCTGATCTGCGCCCAGCTCCTGTTCCTGGAATCGGATAACCCGAACAAGGACATCTCGTTCTACATCAACTCGCCGGGCGGCGTGGTCACCTCGGGTCTGGCGATCTACGACACCATGAAATACATCCGCTGCGACGTTTCCACGCTCTGCATCGGCCAGGCGGCCTCCATGGGCTCGCTGCTGCTTGCCGGCGGCACCAAGGGCAAGCGCTACTCGCTGCCGAACTCGCGCATCATGATCCACCAGCCCTCGGGCGGCTTCCAGGGGCAGGCGGCGGACATCGAAATCCAGGCGCGCGAGATCCTGCAGCTGCGTGAACGCCTCAACCAGATCTACGTCGATCACACCGGCCAGACCCTGAAGGCCGTCGAAAAGGCGATGGACCGCGACAATTACATGACCGCGGAAGACGCCAAGACCTTCGGCCTGATCGACACGGTCATCAAGGAGCGCCCCCGTCCGCTGGATAAGGACGGCAGCGGCGTCACCCCGCTGAAGACCACCTAATTCGCCGTTCACAAGTCCGCGCGCGATTGCACGTCGTGCAGGCCGGCTATGCAACTCCAGCGCTCGTTGAGCATTAAGCTCAGGGAGGCCGGAGGGCCGACGTTATTGAATATTAACGATTCTGGCCGAGTTACAGGACAGACACGCGCGCAACCGGCGTGAATTCCTACGATGGTTCTAGGTTGTACGGGGCGGAAAGCCTCGGTTAACATACGAGATATAGTATTGATGACCATGGCCTGCCCAGCTTCGGGCGGCGGCCATTGGTGGAGAAAGTGATGACCAAGGCTTCGGGCGGAGATTCCAAGAACACCCTGTACTGCTCTTTCTGCGGAAAGAGCCAGCACGAGGTTCGCAAGCTTATTGCCGGCCCGACCGTATTCATCTGCGATGAATGCGTCGAACTTTGCATGGACATCATCCGCGAGGAGAACAAGACCAACCTCGTGAAGTCCCGCGAAGGCGTTCCGACGCCGCGCGACATTCTGAAGGTGCTCGACGATTATGTGATCGGCCAGGACCACGCCAAGCGCGTGCTTTCGGTGGCCGTCCATAACCACTACAAGCGCCTCTCCGCATCCTCGAAGAACGCGGAAGTCGAAATCTCGAAGTCGAACATTCTGCTCATCGGCCCGACGGGCTGCGGCAAGACGCTGCTCGCCCAGACTCTGGCGCGCATCCTCGATGTGCCGTTCACCATGGCTGACGCGACGACTCTTACCGAAGCCGGCTACGTCGGCGAAGATGTCGAGAACATCATTCTGAAGCTGCTCCAGGCCGCCGACTACAATGTCGAGCGCGCGCAGCGCGGGATCGTCTACATCGACGAAATCGACAAAATCAGCCGCAAGTCCGACAATCCGTCGATCACGCGCGACGTGTCGGGTGAGGGCGTGCAGCAGGCCCTCCTCAAGATCATGGAGGGCACGGTCGCGTCCGTTCCGCCGCAGGGTGGCCGCAAGCATCCGCAACAGGAATTTTTGCAGGTGGACACGACCAACATCTTGTTCATCTGCGGCGGCGCCTTCGCCGGCCTCGAGAAGATCATCTCGCAGCGCGGCAAGGGCACCTCGATCGGCTTCGGCGCCGACGTCCGCTCGCAGGACGAGCGCGCCACCGGCGCGATCCTGCGCGAGGTCGAGCCGGAAGATCTGCTCAAGTACGGGTTGATCCCGGAGTTCGTCGGCCGCCTCCCGATCCTGGCGACTCTTGAAGACCTCGATGAGCAGGCGCTTGTGGATATTCTGACCCGTCCGAAGAACGCCCTGGCGAAGCAATACCAGCGTCTCTTCGATATGGAAAACATTCACCTGACCTTCACGGAGGACGCGCTGCGTGCCGTGGCAAAGAAAGCCATTACGCGTAAAACCGGCGCGCGCGGCTTGCGTTCCATCATGGAAAGCATCCTCCTCGACACCATGTTCGATCTTCCGGGCATGGAGGGTGTCGAAGAAGTGGTTGTGAACGGTGAAGTCGCCGAAGGGCGTGCGAAACCGCTGTACATCTACGCGGATCGCCGCGGCGCCGAAGGCGGCACCTCTGCCTGATCTTTCAATGGCTTGATACTTGGCCGGCACAACCTACATAGGGATTGTCCGGCTGGGTTGATTAAGGTCAAATGCGTAAGCCTGTACGTGCCGTAGCTTCATTGAAGTGCGGCAACCCAGAGCGAAGACCTTCCGTTCATGCGAAGGAAGGTTTCTGCCCCAGCGCAGACGACTGAAAGAAGGGTGTTGTAGTGTCCGATATCGCCAAAGGCCAGTTGCTCCCGGTTCTGCCCCTGAGGGACATCGTCGTGTTCCCTCACATGATCGTCCCGCTCTTCGTGGGCCGCGAAAAGTCGGTGCGCGCGCT
The DNA here is from genome assembly GCA_041919675.1 of Rhodospirillaceae bacterium. Lineage (GTDB taxonomy): Bacteria > Pseudomonadota > Alphaproteobacteria > Rhodospirillales > Rhodospirillaceae > SHVO01. The sequence goes on from JAYRTJ010000019.1 coordinate 37,695, forward strand.
CGAAGACGTGATGGCCGACGACAAGCAGATCCTCCTGGTCGCCCAGAAGGACGCCTCCCAGGACGATCCGCAGTCCAAGGATATTTACGACGTCGGTACCGTCTCGACCGTGCTGCAGCTCCTGAAGCTGCCCGACGGCACCGTGAAGGTGCTGGTCGAAGGCGGCAGCCGCGCCAAGATCTCGACCTACAAGGAGAACGAGGCCTTCTTCGAGGCGTACGTCGACAGCATCGACGAGCCGAAGGAAGAAGATAAGGAACTCGAAGCGCTCGCGCGCTCGGTCGTCTCCCAGTTCGAGCAGTACATCAAGCTCAACAAGAAGATCCCGCCCGAGGTCCTCGTGTCGGTGAACCAGATCGAGAATCCCTCGAAGCTGGCCGATACCGTTGCCTCGCATCTCACGCTGAAGATCGCCGAGAAGCAGGAACTGCTGGAAGTTAAGACCGTCTCCGAGCGTCTCGAGCGCGTCTACGGGTTCATGGAATCCGAAATCAGCGTCCTGCAGGTCGAAAAGCGCATCCGGAACCGCGTGAAGCGGCAGATGGAGAAGACGCAGCGCGAGTACTACCTCAACGAACAGATGAAGGCGATCCAGCGCGAGTTGGGCGAGAACGAGGAAGGCAAGGATGAAGCCTCCGAGTTCGAGGAGAAGATCAAGAAGCTTCGCATGAGCAAGGAGGCGCGCGAAAAAGCCCTCGCCGAAGTGAAGAAGCTGAAGACCATGAGCCCGATGTCGGCCGAAGCGACGGTGGTGCGCAACTACCTCGACTGGCTGACCGGGATCCCGTGGAAGAAGCGTTCGAAGATCCATATCGACCTGCGCGCCGCGAAGGCGCAGCTCGACAAGGACCACTACGGCCTCGAGAAGGTGAAGGAACGCATCATCGAGTACCTGGCGGTGCAAAGCCGCACCAAGAAGCTCAAGGGTCCGATCCTCTGCCTCGTCGGTCCGCCGGGTGTCGGCAAGACCTCGCTGGGCCGTTCCATCGCCACGTCCACGGGCCGCGCCTTCGTGCGTGTCTCCATGGGCGGCGTGCGTGACGAAGCCGAGATCCGCGGTCACCGCCGGACCTACATCGGTTCCATGCCCGGCAAGATCATCCAGGGCATGAAGAAGGCGAAGACCTCGAACCCGCTCTTCCTGCTCGACGAAATCGACAAGCTCGGCGCCGATTGGCGCGGCGACCCGAGTTCTGCGCTCCTCGAAGTGCTGGACCCGGAACAGAATTCGACCTTCCAGGATCACTATCTGGAAGTCGACTATGATCTCTCGGACGTGCTTTTCATCACGACCGCGAATACATTACGGATGCCCCAGCCGCTTCTCGACCGTATGGAAGTGATCCGCGTCTCCGGCTACACCGAGGACGAAAAGGTCGCGATCGCCAAGCGTCACCTCATTCCGAAGCAGTTCCCCGCGCATGGTCTGAAGAAGACCGAGTGGAGCGTCTCGGACGACGCGCTGCGCGATCTGTGCCGCTACTATACCCGCGAAGCCGGCGTGCGTTCGCTCGAGCGTGAGATCGCCAACCTCGCGCGCAAGGCCACGAAGGACATCATTCTGCGCAAGCTGAAGAAGGTGTCCGTCACGCGCCGGAACCTCAAGAAGTACGCCGGCATTCCGAAGTTCCGCTTCGGCGAAGCCGAGCGCGAGGATCTGATCGGCGTAACGACCGGCCTCGCGTGGACGGAAGTCGGCGGCGAACTCCTGTCGATCGAAGCGGTGGTGATGCCCGGCAAGGGCGCCGTCACCACGACCGGCAAGCTCGGCGACGTGATGAAGGAGTCCATCTCCGCCGCCCGTTCGTACATCCGCAGCCGCGCCGCCGTGTTTGGTATCCGCCGCAAGGTGTTCGAGAAGAACGACATCCACCTGCATGTGCCGGAAGGCGCGACGCCGAAGGATGGTCCGTCCGCGGGCGTGGCGATGATCACCTCGATGGTGTCCGCGCTCACCGGCAATCCGGTGCGCAAGGAC